>DAINRP010000282.1:0-747 GCA_036741755.1 Gemmatimonadales bacterium | reverse complement strand
CAGCCATTCCACCGGTCGCTGGGAATATGTCATCCCCATTGCCCGTGCCGCCATCGCTGCCGGGGCGGACGGTTTGATCGTCGAGGTGCACCAGAACCCCGAGGCGGCCTTCCTCCATACCCCGGGGCTCAAGATCGTCTGCCCGGCCACTGTGCGGGATGCCAAGGGGCTGATCAAGGCGGCCATCCGGGACGAGGATCCGGTGCTCTTCTTCGAGCACAAGTATCTTTACCGCCGGATCAAGGAGGACCTGCCGGAGGGGGAAGAGATCCTGACCCCCATTGGCTCGGCCCGGGTGGCGCGGTCGGGAACCGCGCTCACCATCATCACCTGGTCCGCCATGGTCTGGAAGGCGCTGGAAGCGGCCGAGCAGCTGGAGCGGGAAGACGGCATGCAGGTGGAGGTGCTCGATCTCCGCACCCTCCTCCCGATGGACGAGGCCGCCATCATCGCCTCGGTGAAGAAGACCAGTCGCGTCCTGGTGGCCCATGAGGACACTCGGACCGGTGGCGTGGCGGGGGAGATCACCGCACGGATCAACGAGCACTGTTTCGAGTGGCTGGATGCGCCGGTGCGCCGGGTATGCGCGCATGATGTGCCACTGCCGTACGCGCCGCCGCTGGAAGATTACGTGCTGGCGCAGACCGAGGACCTGGTGGCCGCCTCCCGGTGGCTTGCCGCATACTAAGGAATTGGGCGCCTCTTTCGGAGACTATTCGCATGGCCCGCATCGATGTCATCATGCCC
>DAINRP010000281.1:0-3883 GCA_036741755.1 Gemmatimonadales bacterium | reverse complement strand
CGCCAAGGCCGGTGCCGAGGATGATGGCGATGTCGGGGGTGAACGCCGAGCGGCCGCGGATAGCCGCGGCCGCCTGCTCGATTCGGTCGTACAGGCTGGGCACGGTCATGCGTGGCGCTTGAGCAGAAGCTCCGTCTGGACCTGGTGAGTCAACTGGGCATGGGCCTGGAGTCCTTCGACCTCGCCCAGCTGGCGCTCGAGCAGTGCACGGAAGTTGGCGAGATAGGCAGCGAACTGACGCTGCAGCAGCTCATGCCGTTCGCGCACCTGACGCTCTTCGTCCTGAGCCGTCCCGACAAGACGCAGCGCATCCGCGCGCGCCTCACGCAGGATCGACTCGGACTCCCGATCCGCCTGTTCCTGGGCGGCGACGCGGAGTTGCTGGGCAGCCAGCAGCGCCTCGTTCATGGCGCGCTCCCGATCGCGGAAGGCGCGGAGCTGTTCCTGGAAGCCCTGCAGCCGCTCCTCAAGCTTGACCCGCTCCCGCAGCAGGCGGTCGAGTTCCTCCGCCACGCGTCCCTTGAACTCATCGACCTGGACCGGATCGCAGCCTCGAAAGACCCGCTGGAATTCCTGCGCCCGGACATCGCTTGGGGTCAGGTGAAAGGCATCGTCGCTCATGTGCCGCGTGCTCCGAAGAGGAGGGTTCCCAACCGAACCATCGTGGCGCCCTCATCGACCGCCACCAGATAGTCCCCCGACATACCCATCGATAACTCAGGCAGGGACACGCCCCGCCGCTCTGCGTCATCGCGAAGCACCCGCAGCCGACGGAACGCTGCCCGCTGTCGTTCGTGATCCTCGGTGAGCTCCGCCATCGTCATCAGACCGCGCAGGTCCAGCCGGTCCATCGGCGCCAGAGCGTCCAGCATCGCCGGCAGCGCCTCAGGCTCGACTCCGCCCTTCTGGGGCTCCCGGGAGCAGTTGACCTGGACCAGGATCGCCTGACGAGTCCCCGGCGCGGCACGCCGATGCAGGTCCCCCGCGAGCTCGATACTGTCGACCGAGTGAATCAGCGCGAACCGGTTCACCGCCAGCTTCGCCTTGTTCCGCTGCAGCGATCCAATCAGATGCCAGTCGACCCGCACGTCAGGCAGCTCCGCCTGCTTCTGCAGCGCTTCCTGAACCCGATTCTCACCCACGGCGGTGAGGCCGGCGGCAACGGCCGCCAGCACGGCGTCCGCGGGATGGGTCTTGGTGACAGCGATAATCGCGACCGGGTGGCTCCAGCCGGCCCGAGCCTGACTTTCGGCAATCCGGCCCCGGATCTCCAACACACGCTCGGCGAGTCCCGGGTACGACATAGGGGGTAAAGGTAGGCGGGCGTTGGGGTTATTTGTAGACCCTGCGCCACTTTCTCCGCCCCCGGGCGGGGCTGGGACCGGGGGTCAGCGGGCGGAGTCCCCCACCGGCGGTGCCAGCAACGTCATGAGCGCGCGCTTGAGCGCCGGATTGGTGGACAGCTCGCCCGCTCGGCTCAGATTCCGGATGGCGCGTTCCCGATCCCGCCGCGACTCGTAGGCGTAGGCCAGCTGCGCGAAGGGCAGCGAAAGGTTGTTGGCGACCCCCATGGCAGTCGGTTCCAGGTCGCCGACGTCGGCCTCCCCGAGCCTGGCATAGCGGTAGGTGTTCCAGACGAGGGCATCGGTCGTCGGCACGTCCAGCGCCACGCCGAGGACCCGGTGGTTGTCCACGTCCTTCCGCGCCGTGTCGATCGGCTGAGTCTGCAGCTGCATCGCGAGGCCCTGCTGCAGCACGTAGCGCTCCAGCCCGTAGAACTCCCCCCCGGTGGTCATCGACCAGGCGACTGGGCGGCGACCGAGGTTGTCCTGGAGGATCCGCAGCACGGCGAAATCGCGGCTGTAGACCGGAGTGCCCTTCGGGATGACGTGAGTGATCGGGCCGATCTGCAGGGTGATGTCCGCTGACAGCAGCACCCCCTGGGCGGCCGCGATCTGCTGGTCCGAGAGTGAATGGGGTTTCCAGTCCGGCGCGACAGGCGCACGCCCCTTCCAGAGTGCGGGGGCCTTGGCTTCGTCGAAGGGCCGGGTCGGAAACTCCCGAAGCTGACGCTTGTACCAGTCGGTCTCGGTCAGCGCCAGGCAGACGACCAGCACGTCCTGCCGTATGCCCTGAACCTCCTGGGCCCACCAGAGCGGGAAGGTGTCGTTGTCGCCGTAGGTGAACAGGATCCCGTAGGGCGGGACTGAGTTGAGCAGGTTGTAGGCGAAGTCGGCCGCGAGCGTCGTATCGGTCCCGTGACGACGGCTGGCTGCGGCGAAATTACCCGCGAACGGGATCAGGGCCACCAGCGCGAGCGGAACTGCCAGCAGCAGTGGGGCCGGCCGCCACCGATCGAGCGCGGCCCGCACGAAGGAGGCCAGGCCGATGCCCGCCCAGAGACCCCAAACAGCGAAGCTCACGACGAAGAAGTAGTCGCGATCCCGCACCTCGTGCGCGTTCACATCGGGATACAGCCCGTAGCCGAGACTGAACCCCGGTTTGAAGTTCATGTAGGCCACGAGCCCGAGCCCGGTGACGAGCCAGAGCGTGAACAGCAGCCACCACCCCGCGCGATCGGTGTGTCGCTGCAGGAAGAGCCCGCGCAGGCCTAGGACGCCAAACAGGAGCGTGGCGAAGGCATGCACCGGAATCCGGGAGGCGCCAAGCTTCATCGTCGTCGTGATGCCATTCGCCCACTGCCAGTCGAAGTACTGGACGAAGTTGAGCAACTGGAGGCCGATGATCTGCAGGCTGCGCCCCGGGTTGTCCGGACCGTGCATGACGGTCGGGTCATCCAGTGGGGTCCGGATCGGATACTGAGCCCGGCGGATGACGGCGAGCAACGCCTCCCAGTTGTCGGGCTGGGCCTCGTTGAGAATCGGGTGCTGACCAGAGCGAATGTAGAGATACAGGTAGCTGGTGACCCCGATCGCGGACACGATCATGGACACGAGCGCGAAGGACAGTACCCCCGCCCGCCATGCCAGCAGCGCGGCGGCCAGGTAACAGCCGGCCCCGAGAGCCGTGAGGACGGTACTGCCAAGCCCGCAGCCGATGAGCAGCGCCCAGGTACCGGCCACGACTGCGGTATGCGCCCACTCGATCGGACGGTCGGCGGGATCGGAGGAAGGGTGCTGCCAGAGAGTCGCGACGAGGAACGCCACGACGGCAGGTCCCACCAGCAGCGCCAGCAGGTGGTTGCCGATCGAGATCCCGGCGAGGTAGAGGATGAGCAGCAGCAGGTGCGTCGCGCGCGGAGTCCCCCGCGCCGCTCGCCAGGCAAAACAGAGCCAGCAGATCGCGGCAATGGTAAAGGTCGCCGCCGCGTAGACCTCGGTCTCGTTCGAGTTCTGCCACTGCGTGAAGGTGAACCCCGCGATGACTACCGCGGCGAGTCCACCCCCGACCTGTACCAGTTTCGCGGACCCGCCAGTGAGTTCGCCGCTGGCCCGCACGAGGGTCTCGTGCGCCACCAGGAAGAAGCAGCCGGCCCCAAGGGCACTGAGAGTCGCGCTGAGCAGGTTGGTGCGCTGGGCAAACTCGCCGAACGGGAGCAACGTCCCCCAGACATGCCCGATCAGCACAAAGAGCGGCGTTCCCGGCGGATGCGGAATGCCGAGGGTCTTCGCTGCGGCGATCAGCTCGCCGGCGTCCCAGAAGGTCACCGTGGGCGCCAGCGTGATCACATACCCGGTAAGGACCAGGAGTGTGGCGAGACCGGCGAGCAGATACGGTGGACGGCGATCCATGATGGGTCGATGTTGAAGTGAGCGAACCGATGGGGGCACTGGGCCGGCGACGGCAGTGCGCGCCTACCCCGCCCCTCGCACCGCGTGGGCGACGACGAGCGCATCGCGGGTGACGCCGACGTTGTGGACCC
>DAINRP010000280.1:0-3884 GCA_036741755.1 Gemmatimonadales bacterium | reverse complement strand
CCCGACTTCAGCCAGATCGAGTCGGACGCGAGCCTGGTCACGGTGAACGAACGCTTCGCGCTCTTCTTCCCCGAGAAGCGTCCCTTCTTTCTCGAGGGAATCGAACTCTTCGCCGCGCCGAATCAGCTCATCTACACCCGCCAGGTCGTCAATCCGCTGGTCGGCGGCAAGGTGACCACCAAGATCGGCCGCACCAACCTCGCCACCCTCGTCGCGATCGACGAGCAGCCGGGCGCGAATGCCCTGTTCACCGTGACGCGCGCCCGGCGCGACATCGGCAGCAACTCGACCGCCGGCCTGGTCGCCACCACGAGGGATCAGGATGGCGCATTCAACCGGGTCCTCGCCGGGGACGCACGGATCGTCTTCGGCAAGCTGTACTACGTCGCCGCGCAGCTCGGCGGGTCGTGGACCCGCGACCTACGCGGGAGTGCCACCCGCGGCAGTCCGCTCTGGGAGGCGGAGTACGACCGCACCGGCCGAAGCTGGGGATTCAACTACAAGCTCACCGGCATCGGGCAGGACTTCAGCGCGCAGAGCGGCTTCGTCCCGCGCAACGACGTGGTGCAGGCCCGCGCCTTCAACCGGGTGTCGTTCTACGGCTCCCGCGGAGCCCTGATCGAGCAGTTCACCGTCTTCGCCGGACCGGAGCGGATCTGGCACTACGACGGCTTCCTCAAGAACGCGATCGAGGGGACCGAGAGCGGGGACGCCAACCTTTCCATCCGCGGCGGCTGGAGGGCAGGGGTGCATGGCGAACACCACTTCGTCGATTTCGAACCCGGTGACTACACCAGTTACGAAACCAGCCGGGGTGGCACGCTCAGCCCCTATCAGCCGCCGGCGGGCGTCAGCGACGGCTTCTCGTTCTCGGGCAGCGTGACCACGCCGACCTTTCAGGCGCTGAACGCGACGGCGAAGCTGAGTCGCGGCCGGGGCGCCATCTTCGCCGAAGCCTCCCGAGGCTACGAGACTCGGCTCACCGCCAGCCTCTCGTTACGCCCGACCGGCTCGATCCGGCTGACCGCCTCGAACACCTACTCGCGGATCACCCGCGACCGCGACGGTTCCGAGTTCGCGCGCACGATCATCCCGCGGCTCAAACTGGAGTACCAGCCGAGCCGGAGCCTCTTCTTCCGGGTGGTGGGCGAGTACGTCGCGCAGCGGCGAGCGGTGCTGCAGGATGCCCGTACGGGGGATTCACTCGTGGTCGGCGGCACACCGTCGACGGCGCAGCAATCGAACCGGCTCAGGCTCGACTGGCTGATCTCATTCGAGCCGACCACCGGCACCGTGGCCTTCTTCGGCTACGGTTCGTCGCTCGACGATGCGAGCCCCTTCGGCTTCCGGAAGATGCGGCGGGCGAGCGATGGGTTCTTCGTGAAGCTGGCGTACCAGTTCCGCAGGTAGGAGTCAGGCGCCCCGCGCCCTATTCCTCACTCACCTCCACCTCCGCCGTCCCGTCCTCCATGTAGTGCACCTGCACCCGCCAGGGCTGGCAGCAGACCGGGCAATCCTCGACATACTGCTGGGTCGCCCCGCTGCCCGGATCGAGAGCGATGCTGCAGCGCTCGCCGCAGTAGGGGCAGGCGACCTCCGCCTCGAGATCCGCCACGCCATCGCCGAGCGGGAACTCGTCGTCGAGAGGATCATCGAGCGGGTCGGGAAGATCGATCATCGACAGCGCCTCACGCTCAGCGGTTCAGCCGCCAGAGTGTGTAGTTGAGGAACGAAGCGAAGCTCACCCACGCGAGATAGGGGAGGAGGAGCTTCCCGGCCAGAGGCCGGATCTGCCAGAAGGCCAGCAGGGTGAGGAGGATCATCACCCACAAGGCGAGGATCTCTACCAGAGCCGCGCCGGGCATCTGCCAGCCGAAGAACAGCCACGACCAGAGCGCGTTGAGCCCCAGCTGGATCACGAACAGCGTGAGTGCCATCCCAACGGGGACCTGCCCCCGCCGAGACCAGACCAGCCATGCCGACACGCCCATGAGGAGGTATAACACCGTCCAGACCGGTCCGAAGACCCAGCTCGGCGGATTCCAGGAAGGCTTGTTGATGGAGGCGTACCATGCGCCCGGGCCGGCGGCGGCGCCGCCCACGGCCGCCGCGGCAAAGGAAAGCAGAATCCAGCCGATCAGAGCGAGTATCGACATGCGTCTGTGACTCCCGTCCCCGGGTGCGTTCCGGATTTCGCCGGCTCTCTTGCTCCAACCCATCGCAACGGCGACCTTACCGGCGCCAGTCCAACAGTAGCCTGCCAGGGGGATTCCCGCATGCGTTCCAGCCGCATCATCGGCACCGGCTTTGCCGTGCCGGATCGTGTCGTCACCAACGACGAGCTCTCGCGCGTCATGGATACCACCGATGAGTGGATTCGCACGCGGACCGGGATCCAGCAGCGGCACTGGGTCGTCGAAGGGGAGACGGGAGCGGAGCTGGCGCTGAAGGCCACCGAGCGGGCCCTCGCCATGGCGGGGCTCGCCGCCAGCGACCTCGACGCGATCGTCTTCGCCACCTCGTCGCCGGACCATTTCATTCCCGGCAATGGCGTCTTCCTGCAGCGGCTGATGGGGGTGAAGACCATCCCGGCGGTGGACATCCGGCAGGCCTGCAGCGGCTTCGTCTACAGCCTCTCGATTGCCGACGCCTGGATCCGGACCGGGACCTTCCGACACATCCTCGTCGTCGGCGAGGAGATCCAGTCGACTGGGATGGACGTCTCTACCGAGGGACGGAACACCGCGGTGATCTTCGCCGATGGCGCCGGCGCCGTCGTACTGGCGCCATCGGAGGACGAGACCCGCGGGCTGCTTGCCTTCGACCTCCACTCCGAGGGCGACTTCGCCGAGATGCTCTGGGTCGACTCGCCCGGCTCGATGTACCATCCGCGGGTGAGTCACGAGCACATCGACGCCAAGCGGCACTTCCTGCAGATGGACGGGAAGGAGGTCTTCCGGCACGCGGTGACCCGCATGCCGGAATCCGTCACCGAGGTCCTCGGCCGGATCGGGCTCGCGCCTAAGGACATCAATCTGCTGCTTCCGCATCAGGCCAATCTCCGCATCTCGGAGATGGTGCAGCGGAAGCTCGCGCTCAGCGACGACCAGGTGTACAACAACATCGACCGCTACGGCAACACCACCGCGGCGACGATCCCGATCCTGCTCGATGAATGCGTGCGGTCGGGGCGGATCAAGTCCGGCGATCTGATCGTCATGACCGCCTTCGGCGCCGGCTTCTCGTGGGGAAGCGTCGCCTGCCGGTGGTAGGGGAGGTGGCTCGGAGAGCTCCGAACCACCGCCCCTGAATCCTCCCCGGGCGAGGTTCCGTACTGCAACACGTGGCAGTCGCCCTCTTCTTCCTTGAGGTCCCGATGTTCGGCCTGCTCCAACTCACCGTGACCGCCGCTGCGGTCGTCGCCGGATTCGTCATCGCCCGGAACTTCGTTCGCCTGCGGCTCCGCTTCGTGGACGCGGTGCGCTCGCCCGCGGCCCCGTGGGTCGCGGGGCTTGGCGCCATGCTGGTCGCCTGGCCGGCCGCGGCGCTGCCCCTGATCACCACCGCAACCACGACCCTCTTCGGGATCGCGGCCGGTCTGGGGACGGCCAGCGGGGTCAAGGCACTCAAGCGGGGCGACGGGTAGTTATTTTCCCGGGCATGCCGACCATCTCCTGCGCCCGCTGTGGCGAGCAACGCGATGCCATGCCCTTCCGCCCCTTCCAGAACGACCTGGGGCTCCGAGTCTTCGAGCAGATCTGTGGCGTCTGCTGGGCCGAGTGGCTCAAGACCCAGCAGCAGCTCATCAACCACTACAGCCTGAATGTGCGGGAGCCGCAAGCGAAGGAGTTTCTCTTCAAGCAGATGGAGGCGTTTCTCTTCAC
>DAINRP010000279.1:0-3885 GCA_036741755.1 Gemmatimonadales bacterium | reverse complement strand
GCCCGCAGGGAATCACCCTGGGCTAGCGCCGCCGGGGCGGCGCCGGAGGTGACCGCGCGCTCGCGCGCGTATTCCGCCGCGCCCCGCGCGACGAGCAGGGTGCTGTCGGCCTTGGTGTCGGGCAGTGGTGCCGGTGGGAGGGGAACGCTGTCGCGCTGGGTCACCGCCTCCTGTCCCGCCCGGATCGTCAGGAAGGTGGCGCCCGCACCCAGTGCCGCGAGCAGCAGCCCGACCAGCACGCGGCCGAATTGCACCCGGCGCTGCCGGGCCACCGTGCGGGTACTCTGCGGCACCCGCGCGAGCGGCGCCGGACTGTTCGGCGTCCGCATCTCCCCAACCGGGCGGCCCGGACGCGGCACCGCGAGCAGGCCGATATGGGTGCGCACCCCGCTGTCATCGCCATCGCGTTGCTCGCCGGTGCGGACGCTGGAACGGGCGCCGCTGAGGAGCTGCACCGCCTCCTTCAGGTTGGCGAAACGGTCTTCCGGCGCCTTCTCGAGCATCCGCATGATCGCGTTCCGCAGATCGGGCGGGCAATCCGGCCGGAGCTGGTCGCTGGGACGGGGGGGCGAATGCACCTGGGCATACATCATCCCCAGGCTCGAGTCGGCGCTGAAGGGCAGCTGGCCCGTGATCATCTCGTAGCCGACGATGCCGAGCGAATACTGGTCCGCCGGGGGCCCGACGACCTCTCCCGAGCACGCCTCGGGGGAGAGGTAGCTCGGCGTGCCGACCGTGGTGCCGCTCCGCGTGAGTGAATCGCTTTGCGCGGCCCGCGCGATTCCGAAGTCGGTGATGACCGCGAACCCTTCCTCGTCGATCATGATGTTGCCCGGCTTCACATCCCGGTGCACCACGCCCTGCCGATGGGCGTAGTCGAGCGCGGCGCCGATGTCGGAGAGGATCGAGCGGACCATCGGGAAGGGCAGCGGGCCGACGTCGCGCAGGATCGCGTCGAGCGAGCGCCCGCCGATGTATTTCATCACGAAGAACAGCAGCTGGTGTGACTCGCGGACGGCGTAGATCGGGATGATGTGCGGGTGGTTGAGTCCCGCGGCGGTCCGGGCCTCGCGCTTGAACCGCTCGATCATGTCTGCCCCGTGCACGAACTGGGGCGACATCACTTTGATCGCTACCTTGCGGTCCAGCGCGATCTCATGGGCGAGGAAGACCGTTGCCATGCCTCCCTGCCCGATCTCCCTGATGATTTCGTATTCCCCGAGCGTGCCCTGGCGCAGCACCTCCATGAGCGTGGGCAGGGGGGCCGTCTGCTCGCCAGACACACTGAGTCCGCACACCTGGCAGAACCGGGTGCCGGATTCGAGGGGGGTCTGGCAGCGCGCGCAGGCGGAGGTCACGGTCATCAGGATACTGGGCAACGGGCCACAATTCAGAACCAGGGTACGGAGCGGGATTCTAGCACCCTCCGGCCCCTCGTGCTATCGCCTGGGAATGATGTGGTGCTTAGAGTTACTGGACAACCGGGGGACGCGGAAGGGTCGCGACCCCGCACGACCAGACCCCTTCCAGCCCCAACGACCGATGCGACCCGATTCCTCCCGCCGTGACTTCATTCGTGCCGGCGCCGCCCTGGCGCTCGGCGCCACTTTGTCCCCCGGCACCGCGGCCGCTGCCCAGCGTCCGTCGACCGCCCCTGCCGGACCGGACGAGCCGTTCCGCGCCCCGCCGATGGAGCGGGTACGGATCGGATTCGTCGGGGTCGGGGGACAGGGCACGACCCATGTCGAGAACATGCTCGACCTCGAGGGCATCGAGATCCGGGCGATCTGTGACATCGACGAGAGCCACGCGCAGAATTCCGCGGACAAGGTGACCAAGGCGGGCCAGCCGGCCCCCGCGCTCTACACTCGCGGCCCGCGCGACTTCGAGCGCATGTGCGCCGAGGAGGAGCTGGACCTGGTCTATACCGCGACGCCCTGGGAATGGCATGTGCCCGTGATGCTCGCCGCGATGAAGGCCGGCAAGCACGCCGCCACCGAAGTTCCGGCGGCGATGACGATCGAGGACTGCTGGGCGATCGTGGAAGCGGCCGAGAAGCATCGGAAGCACTGCCTGATGATGGAAAACTGCAGCTACGACCGGTTCGAGCTGATGACGCTCAACCTGGTCCGGCAGGGGCTGCTCGGCGACGTGCTGCATGGGGAGGCGGCCTACCTGCATGACCTGCGCGAGGTCAAGTTCTCGAAGGACGGCGAGGGGCTGTGGCGCCGGGCGTGGGCCCAGACGCATAACGGGAATCTCTACCCGACCCACGGGCTCGGGCCGATCGCGAATTGCATGGACATCAACCGCGGCGATCGGTTTCAGGCCATCGTCTCGATGAGCTCGCCGTCCCGCGGGCTGCAGCTCTGGCAGGCCGAGCACCTCGCGGCCGACGACCCCCGCCGTCGCGAGCGCTACATCCTCGGCGACCAGAACGTCAGCCTCATCCAGACCGCGAAGGGGCGTACGATCTACCTGGCGCACAACACCCATAATCCCCGGCCCTACAGCAGACTCCAGCTGCTGCAGGGAACCCGCGGCATTGTGTCCGGCTGGCCGTACCGGGTGCACCTCGAAGGGCGCAGCAAGGAGCACCAGTGGGAGGACGCCGAGCAGTACTATGGTGAGTTCGACCACCCGCTCTGGCGCTCCGAGCGGATCCAGCGGATGGACCGCGGCCACGGGGGGATGGATTTCCTCGAGGACTATCGGCTCATCGAGTGTCTGCGCCGCGGCGAACCGACCGACTCGGATGTCTACGATGCCGCGGCGATCTCGAGCATGGTCGAGCTGAGCATCCGGTCCGTTGCGGCCCGCGGCAAGCCGCAGGAGGTCCCCGACTTCACGCGCGGGCGCTGGAAGACCCGGGCCCCGTGGCCGATCGTCGAGGCATAAGCGGCGCCTCTCCTCCGCTGAGAGGTTGTCAGGCATGAGCGCCCAGCTGGGCCTGCTTGGGTCGATCTTCGCGGTCTACCTGACCGCCGTGGTGAGTCCCGGGCCCAACACCTTCATCGTGACCCGGCTCGCGCTGGCCGATGGCCGCCGGCCGGCGCTCCTGGCGGTCCTCGGCGTCACAGTGGGGAACCTCTGCTGGCTGACGGTGACGCTGGGCGGGGCGCACCTGCTCTTCGAGCGGGCGCCGGTGCTGGCCAGCGTCCTCCACATCGCGGGGGCGCTGTATCTCGGCTGGATGGGAGTCCGGGCAATGCGGGCGGCGATCAAGGGGGGCGATCTCCTCACCCGGATCGAAGGAGCCCCGGCGCCGGTGGGCTCGGCGTTGCGCGCGGGGCTCTTCGCGAGTCTCACCAATCCCAACACCCTGCCGTTCTATCTCAGCCTGCTCGGGGTCACCGTGGCCCCCCGGCTCCCGTTGTGGGTGCGCTTTGTGGCGGCCGGCGGGGTGCTGGTGCTCTGCATGCTCTGGTACGGCGGGCTGGCGGTCGGCTTCTCCAACGAGACGGTGCAGCTGGGTTATCGCCGGTGGGCTCGGGCGATCAATGTGGTCCTCGCCGCCCTGCTGATCGCCTTTGGCCTGCGGCTGTTGCTGACCTAGTTCACGCCGCCCACCAGCCGCTGTACGGCTTCCACACCCGCCAATCGGAGCATCCCCTTCGGCTTCGCGAGTTCCTCAAGCGACGTAATCGCCGCCGCCTTCCATCCGGGCGGTGCGTGGCCGCGGGCGAGATAGTCGAGCGCCTCCAGGCCGAGGTCGGCGAGCGGCGTGAGCGCGCGGGCGGCGGGTTCGCCATCGCGGGCGAGCGGGAAGGAATCGCCGAGCGCGGCGACCTCGGCGCCCAGCGGCTTCCAGCTGGTGAAGATCTGACGAAGCTGGTCTCGTGCGGCCGCCGCCCCGGCAGCACCGCTCGCGGCTTCTGCCGCGAG
>DAINRP010000278.1:3535-3889 GCA_036741755.1 Gemmatimonadales bacterium | reverse complement strand
TCCCCCGACTCCGACGACGCCTTCATGTTCTACGCGCTCGCCGAGGGGAAGATCGACACCGGCGATCTCCGCTACGTGCATGAACTCTCGGACATCGAATCGCTGAACCGGCGGGCGCTCTCCGCGGACCTCGAGGTGACCGCGGTCTCCATCCACGCCTACGCCTATCTGGCCGACCGCTACGCGCTGCTCAACAGCGGCTCCTCGATGGGGGACCGCTACGGCCCGCGCCTGGTATGCAGCGCCGGGATGCTGTGCATCGCGGGCGGCCTGTTCGCGACCAGTTTCGCGCATTCCATGGCCATGGTGTACCTCGCCTACGGCGTCGGCATCGGCGTGGGCATCGCGCTGGTG
>DAINRP010000278.1:0-3525 GCA_036741755.1 Gemmatimonadales bacterium | reverse complement strand
ACGGCCCGCGCCTCGTGGGGCTCACCCCGCCCCCCGCCGACCCGCGCGCCGCCGCCCGGGGCAAGCGGATCGCCGTCCCCGGCAAGCTCACCACCGCCTATCTCTCGCTGAAACTCTTTCAGCCGGATTTCATCGAGGTGGTGACCCCGTTCGACCAGATCGAGGGTGCGGTGCAGCGGGGCGAGGCGGATCTCGGACTGCTCATCCACGAGGGCCAGCTCACCTATCAGGATGACGGATTCTTCCTCTGGGCCGACATGGGCGAATGGTGGTTCGGCGAGACCGGACTGCCCCTGCCGCTCGGCGGCAACGTGGTGCGCCGCGACCTCGGGCCCACGGTGGTCGCGCAGGTCGCCCGCGACCTCAAGGCCAGCATCGTCTACGCGCTGGAGCACCGCGCCCCGGCGCTGGAGCACGCCAAGCGCTACAACCGCGGGATCGGCGACGAGAAAACCGACCGGTTCGTGGGAATGTATGTGAACCAGTGGACGGTGGACTACAGTGACCGTGGCCGGGAGGCGGTCCGCGAGCTCCTGAAGCGGGGCCACGCCGCCGGCATCATTCCGCACCCGGTCGAGGTGGAGTTTATAGGCTAGTCGGCGGGGTGGGCCGGGGCAGCAGATCCACCCCCACTCCTGCCTCCCCCACTGGCTTCCTGCCTCACTCTAGTATAATGTTCCATCGCAACAGGTTAGCACTTCTGGCCCCACTTCCTCCCCGGAGCCCCGGTGCCGCTGGCCGACGTCCCGATCAGCGTCCTCGTCGTCGATGACGAAGAGCCGATCCGGAATGCGCTCAAGAAGTTCCTGACGCAGCAGGGCTACGACGTCGTCACCGCCCCATCGGGTGACGAGGCCTTGCGCGTGCTGCAGCGTCAGAAGGTCAGCGTCGTGCTGCTGGATGTGCGGATGCCGGGGCGGAGCGGCATCGACCTGGTGCCGCAGCTTCTGGAGCTCGAACCAAGCATCGCGATCCTCATGCTCACCGCGGTCAACGATGCGACGACCGCGGCGCTGTGCATGCAGCGCGGCGCAATGGACTATCTCACCAAGCCCATCGACCTCTCCGATCTCGCCCGCGCGATCCTCCGCGCCATCCGCCGCCGCGACAGCCAGATCGAGCAGGCCAATCTCAATCAGTGGCTGAAGGAAGAGGTGGCCGTCCGCACCGCCGAGCTGCGCCGGGAGCGCGCCAAGCTGGAGCGGCTCTCGGTGGCGACGCTGGAGGCGCTGGTCAACGCGCTCGAGGCCAAGGACCCCTTCATCCGCGGGCACTCGGCCCGGGTGGCCGACCTCGCCGCGATGATCGCCTCCGAGCTGGGCCAGTCGGACGAGCAGGTGGAGCAGGTGCGCATGGCGGGCCGGCTCCACGACATCGGCAAGATCGGGATTCGCGAGGATGTCCTCGCCAAGCAGGGCCCCCTGACGACCGAAGAGTACGAGCAGGTGAAGCAACACGTCGTCATCGGCTCCCAGATCCTCGCGCCGCTCAGCCACCTCGGCGGCATCATCGCGTTTGTCCGCAGCCATCATGAGCGCTGGGATGGACAGGGCTACCCCGACCAGCTCCGCGGCGAGACGATTCCGCTGGGCGCCCGCGTGCTCGGGGCCGCCGAGATCTTCGACGCCCTCACGACCGCCCGCCCGTACCAGGAAAAGATGCCGGCCGACGTCGCGGTCGAGCGCATGCGGGACCTCGCCGGCTCGGTGCTGGATCCCGATGTCTATCGTGCCCTCGAGGCCGCAGTACGGCGGCGTCAGGCCCTGGTGTTCCTGGACGATGCCCGAACCTGAGCGAATCCTCGGGCAACCGAACGACGCATCGAAGGCCGCGCCCGAAGCGGCCTTTTGCCGTTTTTGTGATGTGGAAGAGGTCGCTCCAACGAGCGAGGAGCCGCGATGAGCCGCCTGGCCCTGATCATCGAGGATGACCCCGATCAGCGTCGCTTTCTCGAGCGCATGCTTGCCGGCAGCGGGTGGCGGGTGGTCGCCGCCGCCGACGGCGAGGCCGGCCTGCTCGCCGCGGTGGAGCAGCGCCCGGATGCGATCGTCCTCGACATCATGATGCCGAAACTCAACGGCTATCAGACCTGCCGCCGGCTCAAGGCGGACCCCGCCACGAGCGCGATCCCGGTCATCATCGCGACCACGAAGGACCAGCCCGCCGACGAGTTCTGGGCGAAAGAGGTGGGCGCAGACGCCTTTCTGGCAAAGCCGCTGGACATCCGGGATCTGGTGGACCTGCTCAATCGCCTGACGGAGCGCGCGTGACCCTGCTTCGCGTGGTTCTGATCTTCGCCGCCGTGGTGGTGGGCCTCGGCTTCCTCGCCGTGATCATCTGGCTGGTCTATGCCGCATGGCTCTCGCGGGTGGAGCGCCGCCTCGCCCACCGCAAGGGACTGTATCGCGACGTCGTCGCCGGGATGGCCAAACGGGACCAGGCGCTGCTGGAACCCGAACTCCACAATCTCCGAACCCTGCGCGACTTCGAGGCGCTCGAGGCGCTGCTCGAGGAACAGGCACGCGGCCTGACCGAGCGTCCCAGCTGGCTCATCGACGCCTACGATCGCCTCGGGCTGGTGGACAAGTACGTCGCCCGGCTCCGTACCGCCAAGCGCTGGCGCGAACGTGCCTTTGCCGCCGAACTGCTGGGGCGGGTGGGCAACGCGAAGGCGGTCCCAGCGCTCATCGAGACGATCCAGGCCACCCGCTCCGAAGATGCCGATGTGCGCGAGATCGCGCTGCGGGCGCTCGCGCGGATCGGCGATCCCCGGGCCGTCGAGCCGCTGGTGGAAGCGCTCAAGCAGGCGGAGAACTGGCTCGCACCCCGCATCGCCGACATTCTGGTCCGCCACGGCGATGCGGTGGTGGAACCGATGCTGCGCTTCCTGCAGGACACGACGCGGCATCCCGCACGCGCGTGGGCGGCCAACATTCTCGGTGAACTCAAGGCCCAGCGGGCCTTCCCGGTGCTGGTGGCGGCGCTCAAGGACCTGGACGACGAAGTGCGCGCCAAGTCGGCGGGGGCACTCGGCAAGCTCGGCGACCGCCGCGCGGTGACCTACCTGCTCGAGCACCTGCTCTCCGACCCCGCTCCGTTCGTGCGGGCCCGTATCGCCGGGGCGCTTGGGCAGTTCGCGGACAGCGAAGTCATCGACCGGCTGGTGCGCGCCCTCGGCGATCCCGCCTGGTGGGTCCGGATGCGCAGCGTCGAGGCGCTGGAGCAGATCGGACCGACGGCGGAGGCGCCCCTGCTGGTCGCGCTCGACGATCCCGATCCCGAAATCCGCATCCGCGCCGCCGTCGGTCTCGAGCGGCTGGGGGTTCCCGCGCGCATCGTGTCGGAGATCGAGCGGGGGGAGGGCACGCCCGAGACCGAGGCGATGCTCACCAAGTTCGGCGTCGCCGGCGCCCGCGAACTGCTGGCCGAGCACCTGCATCACAGCTCCGAAGCGGTGCGCCGGGCCATGATCAGCGCGATCCGTCGCGCGGAGCGGAAGGATCTTTCGCCTGAACTGATCGAACG
>DAINRP010000277.1:0-3914 GCA_036741755.1 Gemmatimonadales bacterium | reverse complement strand
ATGCCGGGCGTTCAGCGGAGTCGGCTCGCTGGCCGCGGTGAGCTATTGGGGCAGGTGATGCTCACACCATCGAGGGCGCAGGGCGTCGGGATCTACGGACTGGCGGGGGTCGCCGGCGAGGTGGGACGGCGGGATGTGGGGTGGCTGGTGCTGGGACTGGGTGTCGAGCGGGCGCCGGCCGCCAGCAGCGGCTGGCATCTCGAAGCTGGGATTGGCGGAGGGGTGCGGCTCTCGGCGGGGTGGCGCTGGCGATGGCTCCGTAACCCGGGAGCAGAACCGCCATAAATACAAACGCCCCGGCTTCCTGCCGGGGCATCTTCTCGACTGGCTTCAGTCCGGCGCGACTAGATGACGGTGGCGGCCTCGGTCTCAGTCTCCGCCGAGGGAGCGGCCGGCCGGTTGGCGACCGGCTGGCAATACCGCTCACCGAGCAACCGCAACTGCCCCAGCTCCTCCGCGGAGAGATCTTCGTACCGCTCCGTGAGGTAGCTCATGGTGTCGTCGAACCACTCCTTCTGATGCTCGGGCAGCGCTTCGAGGACTCCGCAGCGAAGAATGTGGCTGAACATTTCGTCACGGGCCTGATCGAAGAGCCGGGGAGCAGCGGGCGGGGTTGCAGGACGGCGGGGGGGCTTTCCTTTTGCCATTCTATGATCTCTCCAAGGGCCAAAATGTCCGCAGTCAATATAACCGTGCGTGACGCACCCGGGCAAATCCGGAGTGGCCCCCCGGATTACCCCGGGCTGATTAGATTCCCCACCCATCCGAGCCGGGCCCTGGGCACGGTGGGGGCTGGCCACTGAGGCGATTGATGAGCGATCACGACGAGTTATACGGCCGGGAGCGGGAGGAGCAGTTGCTCGCGCTCCTGCGCCACTTGGCCGAGCGAATCGTGGAGCTGGATCGCGCGGGGGGTCTGCTGAACGCGGCCCCCGAACTGCAGCGCCTGCTGGGTGACGCCCGGAGCGAACTCTTCCATTACGAAGTCCGCTGTACCTACGACACCCCCGAGGTGGCCGAGAGCCGTCGGATCGTCGACGAAGCGCGGCAGGGCTCCTTTTCCCCTGATGACCTGGAGGACGAAGAACCATGGCGGCCGCCTCAAGCGGGTTGAACCGCTTCTATTACATCCTTGGTGCGGTCGCGGTGGCCGGCGCCGGCGCCCTCATTTTCATGGCGAACCGGAAGCCGGTCAGCATTCCGGCGAACGTGACGGTCCAGGTCAGCGACACGAGCGGCTTCCACGGCTACTACCTCGGGTCAGACAGCGCGCCGCTGACCGTCACCGAGTACGCGGACTATGAGTGCCCCGCCTGCCAGCAGTGGTATGCGGTGCAGTTTCCGACGATCGAAGAGCGGCTGATCCAGACCGGGCGCGTGCGGTGGCGGTATCGGGACTTCCCGCTGGACGCTCCCCATCCGCACACCCGCGTCGTGGCCCATGCCGCGGCCTGCGCCGACGAGCAGGGCAAGTTCTGGCCGATGAACCACCGGTTGTACGAGTGGGAGCCCCGCTGGCCCGAGATGCGTGATGCCAGCGACACCTTCCGCGGCTACGCCAAGGAATTGGGGCTCGACGTCGCGAAATACGATGCCTGCATGGCGTCGGCACGCTACGCCGGTCGTATCGAAGCGAGCAAGTCCGAGGGGATTCAGGTCGGCGTGGAGTCCACCCCCACCTTCCTGATCAACGGCCGGCTGTACGCGGGCGGGGGTAAGGTGTACTACGACATGCTGAAGGCGATGCTGGACTCGCTGCAGGCCAACCCGGCCAAATAGCATGCCCCTCAGGCTGGCTGTGGTACCTGTCGGACGCGGCGCCGGACGGCTTCGACGTGCCCCAGCGGGCGCCGGCCCCGCATGAGCGAGCAACAGGGCGGGCACCCGGCCTCGGGGAGAGCCTTGGCGGGGCTCTCCCTCGCCGCGCTTGGCGTGGTTTACGGCGACATCGGTACCAGCCCACTCTACGCGCTCAAGGAGTGTTTCGGCGAGACGCATGGCATTCCGCCGACCAGGGAAAACGTCCTCGGGGTGCTCTCGCTGATCGTCTGGTCGATGAACTTCGTGGTGTCCTACAAGTACATCGCGCAGGTCATGAAGGCAGACAACCGGGGCGAGGGGGGCATTCTCGCCCTGCTCGCGCTGGTGAGCGGGCGGGAGGGCAAGCGCCGAACCGTGCTGGTCATGCTCGGGCTGTTCGGGGCGGCGCTGCTCTACGGCGACGGCATCATCACTCCCGCCATCTCGGTCCTCGGCGCCATCGATGGCCTCGGCTTCGCCGCTCCGATCTTCCTGACCTGGATCGTTCCGCTCACAGTCGTCATTCTCCTCCTGCTCTTTCTGTTCCAGCGCTATGGCACCGCCGGGATCGGCATGGTCTTCGGGCCGGTGATGGTCGCCTGGTTCCTGTGCATCGCCGCGCTCGGCATCGCGGGCATCACCCGCGAGCCGGGAGTGCTCCGGGCCATCAACCCCTGGTATGCGGTTGATTTCTTCATCCGGGACGGCTTGCAGGGCTTCCTGATCCTCGGCGCCGTGGTGCTGGTGCTCACCGGTGGCGAGGCGCTGTACGCCGACATGGGTCACTTCGGCCGCCGGCCCATCCGGCTCGCCTGGTTTGGCGTCGTGCTCCCCGCGCTCATGCTCAACTACTTCGGGCAGGGCGCGCTGCTGCTGGAGAATCCGGATGCCGCGGCCAATCCGTTCTACGCGCTGGTGCCACCGCCGCTGCTGATTCCCATGGTGGTGCTCGCCACCAGCGCGGCGATCGTGGCGTCACAGGCTCTCATCTCCGGCGCCTTCTCGCTCACCCAGCAGGCGGTGCAGCTCGGCTACTCCCCCCGGGTGACGATCACCCACACCTCCGAACGGGAGAAGGGGCAGATCTACGTCCCCGAGGTCAACTGGGCGCTGATGGTCGCCTGCATCTGGCTGGTGATCAGCTTCCGTTCCTCCACCAATCTCGCAGCCGCGTACGGTATCGCGGTGACCGGTACCATGGCGATCACCACCATGCTGTTCAGCGTCGTGGCCCGGGAGCAGTGGGGGTGGAGCAAGGCCAAGGCATGGTTCATCTGCGGGCTCTTCCTCCTGGTGGATCTGGCGTTTCTCACCGCGAACCTGGTGAAATTCACCCACGGGGGCTGGTTCCCGATTGTGGTGGCGATCCTGATCTTCACGCTGATGTCCACCTGGAAGCGGGGCCGGGTACGGCTCAGCCGGATCATGGAGGAGAACTCGCTGCCGATGGAGCTCTTCCTGAACGACATCGCCAAGCGGCTCTCGGTGCGGGTGCCTGGCACGGCGGTCTTCATGACCTCGCATCCCGGGGGGGCGCCCCCGGTGCTCCTGCACCACGTGAAGCACAACAAGGTGCTGCACGAGCAGGTGATCATGCTCTCGGTGCGGACGGAGGATGTCCCGTATGTCGCCGACGAGGATCGTATCAGCTGCGTGGACCTGGGACAGAAGTTCTACTCGGTGAACGCGCGATACGGCTTCATCGAGTCGCCCGACGTCACCCAGATCCTGAAGGGGCTGCAGGCCTGGGGCGTGGCGGTCCGGCCGATGGAGACGACCTTCTATCTCGGGCGCGAAACGCTCATCGCGCGCGCCGATGCCAAGCCCCGGCCTCCGGACGCGCCGCCCCCGCTCGCGATGTGGCGAAAGAAGCTGTTCATCCTCATGACCCGAAACGCCCAGTCGGCGACGACCTTCTTCAATCTCCCACCGAACCGGGTGGTCGAGATGGGGGCGCAGATCCAGTTCTAGGCGGTTGGGCGATTCGGCGACTGGGTGGCACGAGAAAGGGCGGCGCTCCGATGTCGGAGGCCGCCCTTCGGCTTTCACCAAACTCCCAATCGCCCAATCGCCAGATCGGCTAATCGCCTAACACTAATGCTTCGCCCACACCG
>DAINRP010000276.1:0-3917 GCA_036741755.1 Gemmatimonadales bacterium | reverse complement strand
CATGGCCAGGATCTGCGAGATCTGCCAGGGACAGGGGCGGCTCGCGTTCCGGCTGCACCGCGGTGGGAAGACGCTCGACGAGATCCGGGCCGCGATCGACGCCCGCTTCGGCTGACCAACCTTCACATCCGGACATTCCGATGGTCATGCTGACCCGGCGCCTGATCCGCGTCACGCTCGCCCTGTGTCTTCTCCCCGCCGCCCTCGCCGCGCAGATCCGCGCCAGCGAGCGCGCGACGATTTCGCAGACGATCGATGGTACGGTTATCACCGTCGACTACGCCCGCCCGCGGGCCCGCGGGAGGGATTCGCTCTTCGGGGGCGAAGTGAAGTGGGGGGAGATCTGGACCCCGGGCGCCAACTGGGCAACCACGCTGGAGACCAGCCGGAACATCACGCTCGACGGGCACGCCGTGTCCGCCGGCAAGTACTCCGTATGGATGCAGGTGCAGCCGGAGGAGTGGACCCTGATCCTCGACCCGCGCTGGCATCGCTTCCACATGAATCGCCCCGACTCGACCGCCGAGCAGGTGCGCTACCGCCTTCAGCCGGTGGCGGGGCTGTCCACCGAGACGCTGACCTGGTCGTTCGCGGACGTCCGCAATGACGGCACGACGCTGGTGATGGCGTGGGGCAAGCTGCAGGTGTCGCTGTCGATCGGGGTCGAAGCCTCTCATCCCCTGGTCTTCTCGCGGGACTCTGCGCGCGCCTACCTCGGCCACTACTCCTTCCGCTGGACCGACGATGCCGACACGGTGAAGTCGTCGCGGATCACGCTGACCCACGACCATGACCGGCTGACCGGCAAGTGGGACCCGGCTCCCGATCCCGACCTCGCCTCATTCACCCTCGTCCACATCGCCGATGGCTGGTTCAACGTCGCCACGATGCGGGGGGGCGAGGTCTTCGAGGTGGATCCCGACTGGGTGATGGAGTTCCAGTTGAACGGCGGGAAGGCGACGGGCTTCGAGGTGCGGGGCGAGAACGACAAGCTCGAAGGCGCCGGCACGCGGGTGAAGTGACCTACCCGGAATAGAGCCCAAGCCGGCCGAGGAGCGGCCGGGCGAATGCTTCCTCGATCGTCAGGCGCACGCGGCTGATCCGCGCCATGGGGAAGCGGTCCAGTCTGCGATAGCCGATGGTGGCTCCGCGCGAGAGGAGCCGCCACGCGCCGCCGGTCCAGCCTTCAAGCCGGTACCGCGCGATGCTCTGCCCGCCCTCGATCTCCTCCTGCAGGCTCGCCAGCCCGACCCCGACTTCCCTGCCGAGGTCGATCTCCCAGCGTCCGGTGAACCCCGGTCCGCCACGCCACCGGGGGCGGGTGCCCCTGGCGAGATCCTCCGCAAAGAGTTGCTGCAGCCGGTCGCCGAACCCGGTGAGCCGGGCGATGTCCGTCTGGTGCAGCAGTCCCTCGGTGGTCGGCGGGACATTGAGCAGCAGCTTCGCGTTGCGGCCCACCGAGGCGAAGTAGAGCTCGGTCAGGTCGTCGACGCCACGGACCCGATCGTCTTCTTCCGGGTGCCAGAACCAGCCGGGCCGGATCGACACGTCCGCCTCCGCGGGGCGCCAGACCGTTCCCGCGGGATCGCCGTGCTGCAGCGCCTCGATGATGCCAGGACCATCCGCGCCTGGCGCCGGTACCGCAGCGGGATCAATCGTCGACCAGTTAGGCTCTCCCGCGCTGCCCCGCTCGTTCCCGATCCAGCGCACATCCGGCCCCGCGTCCGAGAACATCACCGCCCCCGGCTGCAGTCGCCGCACCGTCCCGAAGATCCGGGGCCAGTCATAGACCTGCCGTCTCCCGTTCGGCCCCTCGCCGTTGGCGCCATCGAACCAGATCTCATTCAGCGCGCCATACCGGGTGAGCAACTCCGTGAGCTGCGCGACGTAGAAGTCGTTGTACCGTGGCGAGTCGCCATAACAGGGCTCGTGCCGGTCCCACGGCGAGAGATAGAGTCCCGCGCCGAGTCCCTCTGCCCGGCAGGCATCCACGAACTCGCGCACCACGTCGCCGTGGCCATCGCGCCACGGGCTCGACGCAACGGTGTGATCGGTCAGGGCGCTGGGCCAGAGGCAGAAGCCGTCATGATGCTTTGCGGTGAGCACCAGCGCACGGAAGCCGGCCACCTTGGCGACACGGGCCCACTGTCGGGGATCGAGTCGGGTGGGATTGAAGTTCGCGGGACTCTCGCTCCCCTCCCCCCACTCGCGGTTGGTGAAGGTGTTCACGCCGAAGTGGATGAAGAGCGCGCGCTCGTCCCGCTGCCAGGCGAGTTGCGCCGCCATCGGGTGCGGACGCTCGACGTTCAGCGCTCTCCGGCCGCCGCGCGCTGCACCAGCCAGCGCGGCCGAGAGAGCGAGAAACTCCCGGCGATCGAGGCGCGCGTCGGTCACGAGGCGACGTCGGGGGGGGCGTCGAACTCGAGTGCCACGACGGAGCAGGAGGGGTCCGGCGCGGATGCCGGCAGCGAGATCACCACTCCCAGATCGCGGACGGTGGTCGGCAGCAATTGGGTAGGGTCGGCGAGCAGCCGCGCTGACCGTACCGGCGTGCGGAGCCCCGGAACCAGCAGCGAAGTCCCCGGCCACTCCGCGAGGAAGAGATTGAGCCGGTTGGTGCCGGTCGTCGCGCGAAACGGCGCGCGGCTGAACGGCGATGCGGTCGTGCCATAGATCGCCTCGCCATTCACCCGCATCCAGCGGCCCAGCGCCTGCAATCGCTCGGTGCTTTCGTCGGGGAAGGTCCCGTCCGGCCTGGGACCGACGTTGAGCAGCAGGTTGCCGCCCTTCGAGGCGGTCTCCACCAGCAGCGCGATGAGTTGAGCGACCGACTTGAAATCCCGGTCATGGCTGTTGTAGCCCCAGTTGTGATTCATGGTGATGCATGACTCCCAATCGACGCCGGGCCAGCCGGTCGCGGGCACTTCCTGTTCCGGCGTGCGGAAGTCGCCGAGCGGCGTGGCGATGGGTGTCGGCGACCAGCCCTCGACGCGGTTGTTGACGATCACATTCGGCTGCAGGTCGCGGCAGAGTCGATAGAGAGCCTCGCCCATCTCGTGGGTCCAGGTCTGCTCCCACTGACCATCAAACCACATCACGCCGATGTCGCCGTAGCGGGTGAGCAGCTCCGTGACCTGGGCTCGCAGATAGGCGACGTAGCGAGTGTATCGCGCACCGGCCGCGCTCCGCGTTTCCGCCTCCCAGTCGCGCCGCGGGAGATAGTCGGGGTGGTGCCAGTCCATGATCGAGTGGTACCAGCAGATCTTCAGTCCATGCCGCCGGCAGGCATCCGCCATCTCCTTCATGATGTCGCGCCGGAACGGGGTCGAGCGCACGCAGAAGTCGGTATGCCGCGAGTCGAAGAGCCCGAAGCCGTCGTGATGCTTGGTCGTGATGGTGACGTAGCGCATGCCCGCTTCCCTGGCGAGCGCCACCCAGGTGTCGGCATCGAAGCGCACCGGATTGAAGCGCCTGACCAGCGTGTCGTACTCGGCCAGCGGGATGTGGGCGTTGTTGCGGATCCATTCGGCGTAGTCGGTGCGGCCGCCCCACTCGCCGCCGAGAATGGAGTAGAGGCCCCAGTGCAGGAACATCCCGAAGCGTGCCTCGCGCCACCAGGACATGCGGTCATCGTCGGTGGGAAGCAGGTGAGGCGCATGACTGGCATGCTGCGGCGCCAGCGGCCCGAGCGCGGCGTGGCCAAGTGCGGCGGTGCCCCCCTGCAGGAAGGTGCGGCGATCGAGCCACCAGCGCGGGTCATCCATCGGAATCCTCCATCCCTGCGGGCCTGTCAGGCGAATGCGGCGCTCAGGCCGGCGCCGGAAAGTCCCGGTCGGCGCGGATCCAGAGCCAGAGCAGCGCGCCGACCAGGGCGAACACCGTCCCCGTCGCGAGCGCGGCCGGCCAGCCAAAGAGCT
>DAINRP010000275.1:0-3948 GCA_036741755.1 Gemmatimonadales bacterium | reverse complement strand
CGAAGCCCAGTTCGAATCCGTCGGTAGCCACCGCGAGCGCCGTGCTGATTTCGACCAGCCGGTGCTCCTCGGAGAGCACCTTCGCCCGGCCATGCGGACCCCAGATCAGCGCCTTGCAGAACGGCGGATAGAGGGCGCAGCGATCCTCGAAGGCGAACCAGGTCGCCGCCTTGCCTGCAGCTCCGGCCTCCACTCCCTCGACGCTCGTGAGGCTCGGCACCAGCCGGTAGTCACGAATATCTCCGCCGGAGTTGGCGGCGAAATGCAGCAGCAGATCGCCGTCGGCGCGGTGGTAGCGCCAGGTTTCGTTCGGCATGATGTCGTAGGTGACCGTCGCCGCGCGCTGGTCTGGCGGGCCGTGGCGCAGGTAGACGATGCCGCGGTCGTCGAACCGGGTACTTCCGGAGCGGAACATGTCGGTCTGCCTGATGGCGTAGTAGCGCCGGTTGACCTCAAGGCCGAAGTGCCGCTCCGCGAAAGTGAGTCGTCGGTAGTGTTCGCGAAGCCGCTCCTGCGGGGAGCGCAGCGCCTGGCGGCCCTTGTCGTTCCAGAAGGTTCGAAGCCACGTCGCGCGGGCCTCGCCTTCGGCCCCGTCAAATGCCGCGAGGGCGCTGTCCTCCGCGATCAGCGCCAGGTCTTCCCGATACGCGGCGACGCTGGCCGAGTCATCCTCTCCGGCCCCGGCGTAATAGGCCGAATCGGCGTCAGGCGCTCCCGCGATGAATCCGCTCCATGCCAGTTCCCTGAGTCCGACCCCACGGGTACCGCCCCGAATCAGATAGTTCCGCGCGGTGCTCACCGCTGTGGTGGAGTCGCCCATCAGCCGTTCCGCATGGGCGAGGGCGAGCAACACGCCGGTATCGGCCGCTCCGGCGGCGGCGATCTGCCGGAGAGCGGGTAGGGCGGTACTTCTGAACTGCGCGGTATCCCGGAGTTCGAGGGCCGCTTCAAAGAGGGCCCGTCCGGCGGCCGTATTGCTGGAGTCGGCGGCGATGGCGCGGGCGAAGCTTCGCACCGCATCCTCGATGACACCGAGTCCGACGCGTTTGCCGAGGTTCTGGCGATTGGCCGCCTGCCACTGGCCCTCGGTGTGCTGGGCCTCGCCCCGCGCATGCCACGCGACTGTCCAGCCGGGTTCCAGTTCGGTGGCGCGGCGGAAGTCATCGGTGGCGCGGCCGAAGCTCCAGCCGTCGCCGAGCTGCCCGATCCGGAGCCGCACGAAGCCGCGCCGGATGCGGCGGAGGGCCTCCGATTCGTCGGTCGGGCCGCTGTCTCCGAGGTGATGCTCGAGGCGCTTCAGTGTGTCGATGTCGCGGGTGGCGGCGATCGTGAGGCGGAACTGCTCGATGTCGGCACGCAGTGGGGGAGACTGCGCCGAGGTGGCTGCGGCGAATAGTGTCAGGCAGAGCGACACGCCGCCGGCCCGTCTCACGTCACCCAGTCCTCGAGCCGGCTGGTCCGGCGGAAGGCGTCCGGGTGCCGCCGAAACCAGGCCATCACGAGCAGAATCTCGTCGAGGTGCTGGAACGGGAGCGGGCCCGGGGCGGGAGCGGGCCGGCTGAGCTCCTCGGCGACGACGGCGCGGAACGCCTCACGCTCGATCGGTGTCTCCGGCCAGGGATAGCTGGTCCGGACGATTCCCTGACGGATCAGATGGGCGCGATCATCGCCGAAAGTACCCGGATCCCGGTAGACGAAGGTGAGTCCGGCGACGGCGGCACGGGCGCGGCTGGTGGCCGCAAGGAGCCATTCGAGCTGTTCGAACCGCTCGCGCCACTTGGCGGCCCGCTCGAATTCCGCCGCGTCCGCCGCCACCTGCATCTCGCGCACGACCCGGTCGATGGGCTGGATCGTGCGGCCCTCGAGGAAGGCGATGGCGGTCTCCGCCTTGGCGTGATAGTCCTGCTCGGTGACCAGCGCGGCGCAGGGGCCGGCGCAGAAGCCGAACTCGTGCCGCATGCAGGCGGCGCGCAGCGCCGGCGTGAAGAGGTCCATCTGGCCGGCGAAGACGATCGGCATCGTCGGGGCGCAGTCGCGGAGGCCGAGCAGGTCGTTCAGGGCCCGGACGCCGTCGTTGACCCGGCGCGGCACCGCGAAGGGACCGTACCAGCGCTGATCCTCGCGGCCACTGGCGCCACCGGTCGACAGCCGCGGCGCCGGGCCGCCGGCCATCTTGATGAACAGGGTTCGCCGGGCGCGGTTCATGTGGTGATTGAACGCCGGCCGGTATCGCGCGATCTGCCGCAACTCGGTCAGGTGCGCGGCGAATTCGCTGGGGACGTAGTCCCAGGTGATATCCGCCGCGGCGTGGAGAATGCGCGCCGCCTTGTCTTCCGGGAAGGACGCGTTGAAGTAGGAAAGCAGCCGCTGCTTCACCCGCTTCGCCTTGCCGACGTAGATCACCCGCCCCAGCGGGTCGGTCATCCGGTACACGCCCGGCCGCGCCTCGGCCAGGCGACGTACCCTCTCCCGCAGGGCGACGAGGTCGGCGGTGGGCAGGGAGAGACGAAGGGCGGTGGCAACCATGCGATAACGGTACGTGGAAAACCGGTTCAGCAACAGCGTTCAGATGGTGGTCACCACTGGCAGCGGTGGCAGAAGACCGTCACCCGCGCGTCGATCTCGTGGGTGCTCGAGAGGGTCGTGCCGCACCGCCGGCATGACTCTCCCTGCCGGTCGTAGACCAGCAACTCGAGCTGGAAGTTGCCGGGCTGCCCGGTGCCGGTGCGGTAGTCCCTGAGCGTCGTCCCCTCCGACTCGATCGCCGCCCGCAGGATGCGCTGCGTGTGATGGAAGAGCCGCGCGTAACTCTCCGGGCTCACCTTGCTGGCCGGCTTCGAAGGATCGATCCCGGCGCAGAACAGCGCCTCGTTGGCGTAGATGTTCCCGACGCCCACGATCTTCCGCTGGTCCATCAGGACCTTCTTGATCGCCGCTCTGGAGGATCGGAGCCCCGCGGTGAATCGTTCCAGGGTGAGCGCGGGGTCGAGCGGCTCGGGGCCGAGGGCCCGGTCGTACCGCTCCCAGCCCTTCGCGTCGAGGAGCAGCAGCGTGCCGATCCGCCGGATGTCCCGGAAGACGAATTCGGCTCCGCTGTCCAGCCGCGCGCGCAGCACGGCATACTTGGCCTCGGCGTCGGTCAGCGGGCGATCGTAGATCAGCAGATTGCCGGTCATCCCCGGCTGCAGCACGAAGCGGAGCCCGTCGAAGTGGACCACGCCATGCTTGGCCCGTCTGGTGACGTCCGTGACGGTGGCGCCGATCAGCGCCTTGAGGAGCTTGGGGCGGGTGACGCCGCGCAGGATGTCGGTATGGGAAAGAGTGGCGGTCACGAACCTGCAACCGAGCAGTGCGGGCCGGACGCCGCGGACCATCGTCTCGACCTCGGGGAGCTCGGGCATGGCCCGAAATCTATCCCGGGCGGGTAATGCCCAGCTTCTTCATCCGTGCCTCCAGCGTCGTGGGCTTGAGACCCAGCAGCTCTGCCGCGCCTCCGGCGCCGCTGACCTTCCATCGTGTTCGCTCGAGGGTCGAGAGGATGTGCTGCTTCTCCACCTCGAGCAGCCCGGCTGGCGCGGCGCTCTGCACCGCGGCGGTGGAAACCGGCATATGTGCGCCCGTTGCCCACTCGGCGAGCTGCAAAGCCGCTCCTGGCGAGACGATCACCGAGCGTTCGATCACGTTGGCGAGTTCGCGGATGTTGCCGGGCCAGGTAAACTGCGAAAGCTGGTCGAGCACCAGCTGCGGAATGCTCTCGATCCGCTTGCCCAGGCGGGCCGCATAGAGCTGCGTGAAATGCTCGACCAGCGATGGAATGTCCTCGCGCCGCTCGCGAAGCGGCGGCACGGTGAGCGGGAAGACGTTGAGCCGGTAGTACAGGTCCTGCCGGAATTCGCCGGTGCGCACCATGCCCTGGAGATCCCGGTGGGTCGCCGCGATGATCCGGAC
>DAINRP010000274.1:0-3978 GCA_036741755.1 Gemmatimonadales bacterium | reverse complement strand
TCATCGCCTGCCTACTGGCGACTCCCCGAAAGGAATGGCATACTGGCGGGTACCCAACTCCGGTCATGCTCGTGCGCCTGACGTTATCGGGCCCAATCCTGGTCCTTCTCCTGGCCACCCCGCTGGCTGCCCAGGAGTCGGGCACTCACGGGCAAAGCCTCGCCGAACTGCAGGCCACGGCCACCAGGGATTCCAACGACGCCGTCGCGCTCTACCGCCTCGCGATGGGATACTGGGACAAGAAGAAATGGGACGACGCCGAGCGCATACTCGGCGAGGCCCTCGTCGTCGCCCCCAACTATGCCGACGCGCATCTCGCACTCGGCGTGCTGCCCGGGCGCCGGGGAGATGGCTATTGGAAAGACCGGGTCAGGAAGCAGGGGATCGAAAAGGTCCGCGAGGTGCTGCAGACGAGCTTCTCACATTACCGGCGCGCCTTCCTGCTCAACCCCCTCGTCGATCTGGGCGTGATGAGCAAGTTCGAGGACGTGGGGGATGTCAACTACGGCGGTGCGCTGGTCTTCTCCTTCGCGCCCTGGTGGCTGCATGACCTGACGAAAAGCGCCAACGAGCTGCGCGAAGGGCGCTATGAGAAGGCGTTCGAGCGGCTGCAGGAGCTGGCGCACGACCGGCGTTTCGGCGGCGAGGATGTGGATGTGGCGACCGACGTGCTCTGGCTGCACGGGCTGGCGGCCGCTCATGTGAAGCACTATGACGTGGCGGTCCGTGACTTCGCGATTCTCACCGGCCGAAGCGTCGCCATCGAGCGGGACACGCTGCATCCGCATTCCGGCAGCCCGATGCGGAGCAACGACTATCGCTTCATTCTCGCGACGATGCTGTATCTCTCGGGTCAGTACGACAAGGCGATCCCGACCTTTCGCCGTGCCCTCGAGGTGGATCTCGGCCTGTACGTCGCGCATGTGCAGCTGGCCCGGATGTACGAGACTCAGGGCGACCTCGAAGCGGCGCTCACCGAACGCCGGCTCGCGCTGGACGTGCAGCAGGACGATCCCGATCTGCTGATCGATCTCGCGCGGACCCTGCTCAAGGCGGGACGGTTCGACGAGACGCGCCAGCCGCTGGCGGACGCGGCCCGGCTCAACCCGCGCGACGCGCGGGCGCCCTATCTCCAGGCCGTCGTGGCCGAGGCTCTGCAGGATTCCGCGAGCGCCCGGGAGGCGTATGCCCGGTTCGTCTCGATTGCGCCGAGTCGTTTCGCCGATCAGATCGCGGCGGCGCACGATCGCCTGAACGCCCTCACCGGAAGGACAATGCCATGAGACGCCTCCGCTCGCTCGCCGTGACGCTGCTGGCACTTGCCGCGGTTCCCCGGCTCGAGGCTCAACGCATCCGGCTGCTTGTCCCCATCGATGATCTGGAGCGGAAGGTGGTGGCGGACTCGAACGATGCGCCGGCGCACTACGACCTGGGGCTGGCCTACTGGCTCGTGAAACGCTACGACCTCGCGGAGCAGCAGCTCAGGCTGGCCATCAAGATCGAACCCCACACGGCGGCCGCGTATCTGGCGCTCTCCTTTCTGCCGTATGCCCGCCGCGAGCGGCTCTGGGATGAAGTCGAAAAGGGCAAGGTTCCAGCGGAATGGCAGCCGGTTCTCGAGGAGGCCTGGAGCTTCCGGCGGCAGGCGTTCCTGCTCGATCCGATGGTGGACCTGAAGCCGCTGGCGCTGATGATTCCGCCGTCGAACTCCTTCGGCCTCAGTCGGAACGCCGGTGCGATCCATACGTTCATCATGAATGGATTCGGCAGCTTCTGGGATGGGCAATACGGCCGAGCGTATCAGTTCTTCCAGCAGATCGGCGGCAACCCCACCGCGGACGACCGGAAGAAGTTCCCAGGCTGGTTCCTCTGGTATGAGGGCCTGGCGGCGGCGCACATCGGCGAATTTGCGACGGCGGAGGCGGACTTCCGGCTGCTGATGGAACGGGCGGAGGCGGAGGTCAGGGAGAGCGGCGGCGCAACCCTCGCCTTCTCCGACGCCAATCACTATCGCTACACCCTTGCCTGCATCCTCGACCAGGCGGGCCGGGCCAAGGAGGCGGTGCCCCTCCTGCAGGAGGCGATGACCAACGACGCCGGCCTCTACATGGCCCACGTCCGCCTCGCGAACATCCTGCAGGACCAGCATCGTGCCTCGGCCGCGATCGAGGAGCGCCGGCGGGCCGTGAACGCCAATCCGGAGGACGCCACCCTGGTCTTCGATCTCGGCGAGGCGCTCGCCCGGGCGGGTGAGATGACCGAGGCCCAGGCCGCGCTTCGTCAGGCGCGGCAGGCCAATCCCCGCAATGTCCGTGCGCTGTACGTGCTCGGTATCGTGTCGAGTCAGGTCGGCAGCACCGATGAGGCACGCGACGCATTCACCCAGTTTCTTGCCCTGGCGCCGAGCCGGTTCAGCGACCAGAAGACCGAGGCCCAGCGGAGACTGCAGCAACTCAAATGAGGAGAGTCGAGATGCCATGCATTCAGCGTGTGGCCACGCCGCTGCTCCTGGTGCAACTCCTCGCCGTGGCACCGGGTATGGCCCAGTCGCTCAAGGTCAGTGAGTCGCTCGAGGTGCTGCAGGAGCGGGCGCGCCGTGATTCGAACGACGCCGCCGCCCATTTCAACCTGGCGATGGGCTATCTCAGCAAGGAAAAGTTCGCTCCTGCCGAAGCCGCCCTGCAGCAGGCGGTCGCGCTCGACCCGCAGTTCGCCCAGGCCTTCCTCGCGCTCTCGGTGGTGCGGGCCAAGGATGGTGACTACTGGCGAGCCAAGCGCAAGGCGGGCCCCGACAGCGTGCGCGCCGCCGCCCGGGCCTTCGACAAGTACTACACCAAGGCCTTTCTCCTCGACCCGCTGGTCGATGTCCGGATTTTCGGCAGCATCGCCTGGCTGCGGGGCTGGGGCGACTTCGATGGCGGGGTGAAGAATCTGTTCGATGGCAAATACGCCGAGGCCTACGATCACTTCGGCGCGGAGGTCCGGCGGCAGCAGAAGGGCGAGGGGCTGGAGAAGGTCCCGCCGGTGCTGCTCTGGTTCCGCTCACTCGCTGCAGCGCACAGCGACAAGTTCGACGAGGCGGCGGCGGATCTCATGACCCTGATCTCGAACACCAATCGGCTGGCGGCCACGGATTCCGCGCCGGACGACGCACCGCTCCGCGCCAACGAATACCGCTACATGCTGGCGGCGATCCGCCAGCGCCAGGGCAAGACCGACGACGCGATCGATCTGTACAAGGAGACGATCACCAATGACATCGGCCTCTACATGGCCCATGTGCGGCTCGCCGCGATCTACGAGGCGGCCAAAGACTACCCGCATGCGGTGCAGGAACGGATGCGCGCCGTCGACGCGAACCCCGATGACGCGAGCCTGCTGCTCGACCTCGGCGTGACCCTCGGCAAAGCCGGCATGATGCCCCAGGCCGAGACCCGGCTGCAACTGGCGGCCAACGCCAACCCGCGCGATCCCCGGCCCTGGTTCTGGCTCGGCCTTGCGCAGATGGAAGAGGGAAAGAAGGCCGAAGCGCGCGAGTCGCTGACTCGCTTCCTGGCGCTCGCGCCGAGCCGGTACGATCGTCAGATCGGCATGGCCCGGGATCGTCTCGCCCAACTGCAATAGGGGTTTGAATGCTCGTGCGCCTTCCATCCAGCCGTCACCTCGCTATCGCACTCGGCCTGCTCGCGGCGGCCATCCCGCCCCAGCGGCTCGCCGCCCAGGGGGCCTCGTACGAGCAGCTTCAGACGTTCTCGAGCCTGCTCAATCAGATCCGGCTGAGCTATGTGGATTCGGTGACGTATACCGAACTGGTGCATGCCGCGATCGATGGCGTACTCTCTTCGCTCGACCCGCACAGCCGCTTCGAGCGACGCGTGGATGCGGAGCGTGAGTCCGCCTACAACTCCGGCACCCTCGCGGGCACCGGGATCTACCTGGATGTGGTGGATGACGCGATCGTGGTGCTTGCGGTGCAGC
>DAINRP010000273.1:1306-4035 GCA_036741755.1 Gemmatimonadales bacterium | reverse complement strand
TACATGAGTCCGGAGCAGGCGGCGGGCGAGATATCCATCGACGGGCGGAGCGATCTCTACAGCCTGGGGTGCGCGCTCTACGAGATGCTCGCCGGACATCAACCTTTCGCCGGAAGTGGTGCCCGGGCGGTGATGGCCAAACACGTCACCGAGCAGCCTGCCTCGCTCCGCCTGGTCCGGTCCGATGTACCGGAGGCTCTGGACCGGGTGGTGCTCAAGGCCCTCGAAAAGGAACCCTCCGAGCGCTACGGGACCGGCGCCGAGTTCGCTGAAGTACTCAGCCCGTGGACGACCTTCTCCGCGGTGCCTGCGGCGTCGGAGGCCGGACCCGGCATCGAGGCACGAATTTCGATCGCGGTGCTGCCGTTTCTGAGCGTGAGCACCGACCCGGAGAACGAGCTGTTTGCCGATGGAGTCGCAGACGAAATCACGACCGCCCTCGTGCGCGTCGAGGAGCTTCGGGTGACCTCTCGCAGTTCGGCCTTCAGTTTCAAGGGGAAGGGGATCGACCACGCCGAGGCGGGCCGGCGCCTGGGGGTCGCCCATGTGCTCACCGGAAGCGTGCGAAAAGCCGGGGGCAAGATCAGGGTGACGGCAGAGCTTCTGGACATGGCGACACAGCGTGTCGCGTGGTCCGAGCATTTCGACCGTGAGCTGGCGGACGTCTTCGCCATCCAGGACGAGATCGCCCGGGCGATCGTCCTTCTGCTCCGGGTCCGGTTGCTGGGGTTGCCGGGCCCGGCCCTCGCACGGCGCCATCCAGAGGACGTCCAGGCCTACACCCTGTACCTGAAGGGGCGGTACGCCTGGAACAAGCGCACTCCCGACAGCCTGCGGCGAAGCCTGGAGTTCTTCGGGGAGGCCCTCGACCGTGACCCCGAGTACGCACTGGCGTACGCCGGTCAGGCGGATGTCTACAATGTGCTGGGCTGGTGGTCCGACGTCGCACCGGGAACGGCGTTCCCGCGCGCGATAGAAGCTTCCCGGAAAGCGCTCGAGTTCAACCCGTCGCTGGCGGAGGTGTATGCCTCGCTTGCGTTCGCGCGGCTGTTCTACGATTGGGACTGGAGTGGTGCGGAAGAGGGCTTCCGCCAATCCATCGCGCGGGGGCCCTCCTATCCCACCGCCCGGCAATGGTACGCACAACTCCTCGCCGCCCGCCGGCGCCATGCGGAAGCGGCAGCCGAAATCCAGCAGGCGCTGCTGCTCGACCCGCTCTCGCTCATCATCAACATCACGGTCCCGCTGCTGCACTACTTCGCCCGCGAGTTCGACGTCGCCATCGGTCTGGCCCGCAGGATCCTGGACCTGGACCCCGGCTTCGGCGTCGGCCACTGGAATATCGGATTGTCGTACCAGCAGAAGGGCCTGCTGGATCAGGCGATCGCCTCATTCCGGACGGCGATTTCCCTGTCGCCGTTCACCACCACTATGACCGCCACCCTCGGACACGCGCTCGCCCGGTCTGGCGATGCGACGGGGGCCCGGGCAATTCTCGCCGACCTTGAGCGTGACGCGAATTCCCGCTACGTCTCGCCCCTCGACCGCGCGCTGGTCCACACCGCCCTCGGTGAAAACGATCTGGCCTTCCACTGCCTCGCGCTGGCCCAAGCGGAGCGCTCGAGCCGACTCATCTTCCTCGATGTGGAGCCGATGTTCGATTCGCTCCGCCCCGATCCCCGCTTCACCCTGGTCCTCGCACGGATCGGGCTTGCACCCGTCGATCAGGCCAGGACGTCGGCGAATTCCGAAAAGTCAGGCTCGGGCAGATCGGCGTAGAGCGGGTGTGAGAGGTATCGCTCGCCGAAGTCGCACACGATCGAGACGATCAGCTTGCCCCGGGACTCCGGCCGGCTGGCGACCTGCAATGCCGCCCAGGTGATCGAGCCGCTCGAGATCCCCGCGAAGATGGCTTCCTGTCTTGTCAGGCGCCTGGCGGTGACGATGGCACCTTGATTGGTCACCCGCACGATCTCGTCAGGCAAGGTCACCTCAAGATTGCCGGGAACGAACCCGATTCCGATACCCTGCTGCTCGTGCGGCCCGGGCGGGCCACCTGACAGCACCGCGCTCTCCGCCGGCTCCACGGCCACGACCCGGACGGAGGGCTTCTGCTCCCGCAGAAACCTCCCCGTCCCCGTCAGTGTCCCGCCTGTCCCGACACCCGCGACGAACACATCCACCTGCCCGTCGGTATCCGCCCAGATCTCCGGCCCGGTACTGCGATAGTGGATCGCGGGGTTGGCCGGATTGTCGAACTGCGAAGGCATCCAGGCACGCGTCCCAAGCCGCTCGGCGATCTCCCTGGCGCGTGCAATCACGCCGCTCGCACCCTTGGCTCCCTCCGTCAGCACCACCTTGCATCCGAGCGCCCGGAGCATGTTCCGGCGCTCCACCGTCATGGTGTCCTGCATTGTGAAGATGCATCGATACCCGAGTGAGGCAGCGACGTACGCCAGCCCGATGCCGGTATTGCCGCTGGTCGGCTCGACGATGACCATGCCCGGCCTGAGTCGCCCTCGCGCCTCCGCGTCCTGGATCAAGGCGGCACCAATGCGATCCTTGACCGAGTTCTAGGGATTGAAGCCTTCGTGCTTGATCACAACCTGGCCGGGGAGACCCGCTCCGAGCTTGTTGAGCCGGATCAGCGGCGTGTGACCGACCGCGCTGACCACGCTGTCGTGGACTTTTCCATTCGGCATGGGTGCTTCCTGCAAGGTGGGTAGGAG
>DAINRP010000273.1:0-1206 GCA_036741755.1 Gemmatimonadales bacterium | reverse complement strand
CCTGACGCCGGAACCCCCGGGGAGGGTCTCCCGGGGGTTCCAAGGTCCTGCTGACCGCGCCATCAGGCTGGATGGCTTGCCGCTACCTGCCGACCCCGTGGCACTTCTTGTACTTCTTGCCCGACCCGCAGGGGCAAGGGTCGTTGCGGCCGACCGGCGGCTGTCCCCCGGTCGAGGCGGGAACGAGGGGCCCGCGATTGGTAGTCACGACCGGGGGCGCCGGCAACCGGGGCCCGACCGAAGGCGGAGGCGATACCGCCTCCCGGGCATCCGGGGCGAAGAGGTCATCCGCGCCAGTCGCAGACGTTGCCGGCCGGGGCGGCGGCGGGGGCGGAGCCATCGGCCGCTGCGGCTCGGCGGTGACCTGGATCTTCAGGAAACGCTCGGTGAAGCTCGCGTGGATGTCGCGCATGAGGTCTTCGAACATGTCGAAGGCCTCCTTCTTGTATTCCACGAGCGGATCGCGCTGGCCGTAGGCGCGGTACTGGATCGCGTTCCGCAACTGATCGAGATCGTAGAGGTGGTCCTTCCACTTCTCGTCCAGCACGGTGAGCATCACCGTGGACAGCACCTGCCCGTCCACGTCGGTTGCGCCGACCTGGGCCCCGAACTCCTGCAGGTATTCGATCTTCCGATGGAACGCCTCGTGGCCAGCCGCCTTAGCCGCGGCCGCGATCTTCTCCGCGGTCGGGGTCTTCGCCGCGTCGGTGATGTCGTCCGCTTCGATCAGGAACTGCTGCATCAGGCCCTGCTGCAGACCCGCCCGGTCGTAGTCCTCGGGCTTCTGGGCCTCGAGCAGCGCCATGCTGACGGCGCGCTCCAGCGCCTGATCGACCATGCGGGTCGCTTCGGCCTTGATCTGCTCGCCCCGTTCCAGCGCGAAGAGGCGGAGAGAGTAGACGACGTCCCGCTGCTGATTCATGACGTCGTCGTACTCGAGCAGCCGCTTGCGCGACTGGAAGTTCTGGAGCTCGACCCGCTTCTGGGCCTGGCTGATGGCGCCCGTCACCCAGGGGTGGGAGATGACTTCGCCCTCTTCCGCCCCGCCCTTGTCCATCCATCCCGCGATGCGGTCGGAACCGAAGAGCCGCATCAGGTCGTCTTCGAGGGAGAGGAAGAACAGCGACCGCCCGGGATCGCCCTGGCGGCCGGAGCGCCCGCGCAGCTGGCGGTCGATCCGGCGCGACTCGTGGCGCTCGGTGCCGA
>DAINRP010000272.1:2336-4063 GCA_036741755.1 Gemmatimonadales bacterium | reverse complement strand
TGCGGGCCGGCGACAGCGCCATGGTCCGCGCCACCTTCCATCCGAAGATCTTCCTCGCGTCGGCGTTCGCTCGTCAGGGCACGCCCACCATCGAGGTCGATGAGGGTCCCGAAGGGTTCCTCAAGGCGGTCGGGACACCGCACGCCGAGAAATGGGATGAGCGGGTGGCGCATCCCGTCGTGCTTCAGGACGGTACCTTCGCGTCCGTCTGGATGGACTACACCTTCTATCTCGGCGGCAAGAAGAGCCACTGCGGCGTGGATGCCTTCTTCATGGCCCGGGACGGGGCGGAGTGGAAGATCGTGGCCCTCATGGATACCCGCCGCAAAGAGGAGTGTCCCGACCTGTGAGCGAACCGATCAGCTGGGCGGACTTCGAACGCGTGGAGCTGCGCATCGGGACGATCATCGCGGTGGACGAATTTCCCGAGGCGCGGAAGCCGGCCTGGAAGCTCACCGTGGACTTCGGGGAGCTCGGCACCCGGCGCTCGAGCGCGCAGATCACCACGCATTACACCCGGGATGAGCTGCTGGGACGCCAGGTGCTGGCGGTGGTGAACTTCCCGCCCAAGCAGATCGGTCCATTTCGTTCCGAAGTGCTGGTGACGGGCTTCGCGGATGAGAGTGGGGCTATCGTCCTGGCGATCCCGGAGCGCACGGTGCCGAACGGAACGCGGCTGGTGTAGGCGCGGGGCCGGTGGCGCGAACGGCCGTGCGCACTGACCGGCTTCCCTTACCCCTTTGCCCGCCCGTTCGGTAGATTTCCCTCCCTATGCCCGCCTACCAGTATCCCGATTCGCATGTCTTCTACCGGAAGCTCACCCGGCGCTTTCCGCTTATCACCCGTGGCGAGGGGTGCTGGCTGATCGACGCCGAGGGCAACAGGTACCTCGACGGCTCCGGCGGGGCGTTCGTCGCCAACCTCGGCCATGGGATCTGCGAAATCGGCCAGGCGATGGCGGACCAGGCCGCCAAGATTGCCTATATCAATGGCACCGCCTTCACCAACGAGGCGGTGGAGGCGCTCGCCGACGAACTGGCGCCGCTGCTTCCCGCGGAGCTGGACAAGTTCTACTTCCTGGGCAGCGGCTCCGAGGCGGTCGAGGCCGCGCTGAAGCTGGCCCGCCAGTACTGGGTTGAGACCGGCAAGCCGTCGAAGCACAAGGTGATCGCGCTCTCTCCCGCCTATCACGGCAACACGTTGCTGGCGCTCTCCGCGTCGGCGCGGGAGCACTACAAGACCTACTACCGTGAGTGGCTGGTCGACATCCATCGGATCCCGGCGCCGTACAGCTATCGCTGCGAGTGCGGCGGCGTGGCCACGGCAGCCTGTCCGGTGTGCGACGGTTCCGGCCTCGACGCCGCGATACAGCAACTCGGGGCCGAGAACGTCGCGGCCTTCATCGTGGAGCCGGTCGGGGGGAGCAGCACCGGGCATGCGGTGCCCAGGCCCGACTATTTCAGGCGGGTGCGGGAGATCTGCGACCGGAACCAGGTGCTGCTCGTCGCCGACGAGGTACTGGCCGGCGCGGGTCGCACCGGGACCTGGTCGGCGATCGAGCAGTACGGCGTGGTTCCCGACATCATGACCTTCGGCAAGGGGATCACCGGCGGGTACGCTCCGCTTTCCGCGGTGGTGGCCTCACGCAAGCTGCTCGATCCAATCGCCAGGGGGTCCGGGGGGCTGCTCCACGCGCAGACCTTCAGTCATCACCCGGTTCTCGCTGC
>DAINRP010000272.1:0-2236 GCA_036741755.1 Gemmatimonadales bacterium | reverse complement strand
TGATGACCTGGGCCAACATGGGCCAGGCCGACGGTATCAACGGCGACCTTTCCTGCCTGGCGCCGCCGTTTGTGATCACCGAATCCGAGATCGACGAACTGGTGCGGCGCTTCACGATGGCGCTGCATCAGACAACCACGAAGCTTCACCTGGGCTAGGATGCGCGCACGGCGCGCACGCAGCTCACGACTAGAGAGGGTCCCATGACCGCCACCGCTCCGCAGCAGAAGATCACCTACACCTCCACCAACGTGGACATGGAGGCCTTCCACCGCGCCTACGACGCCGCGCTGGCGGAGGTCCGTGCCACGGCGGGACGCAGCTACCCGCTCTATATCAGCGGCAAGGCGGTGGAGGTTGCCGGCAACGATCCGATTGTGGACGTGTCACCGATCGACACCAGCCTAGTGCTCGGCACCTTCGCCTCCGCGACGAACGAACACGTCGACCAGGCCATCCGCTCGGCCCACGCGGCGCAGAAGGCCTGGGCGGCGCTCGCCTGGCAGGAGCGCATCCGCATCCTACGCCGTGCAGCCCAGATCATTCGCGAACGGAAGTTCCTGCTCTCCGCGATCATGAGCTACGAGGTGGGCAAGAACCGCTTCGAGGCCATGGGTGACACGGAGGAGTCGGCGGACCTCATCGATTACTACTGCCAGCAGGTCGAGGACCACAACGGTTTCACCCGCGACATGGCGAAGATGACGCCGATCGAGCGGAACACCGAGATCCTCCGCCCCTATGGCGTGTTCGTCTGTATTGCGCCGTTCAACTTCCCGCTGGCGCTCTCGACCGGCATGTCGTCCTCGGCCCTGATGACCGGCAACGCGGTCGTCTACAAGCCGGCGGAGGACACCCCCTGGACCGGCATCAAGCTGTACGAAGTGTACCGGGACGCCGGCGTGCCCTCGGGCGTGTTCAACTTTGTCTCGGGTCACGGCCGCGACATCGGTGATGCGTTCTGGCAGCACCCGCTGACCGATGGCGTGGTCTTCACCGGGTCGAAGGGCATCGGCATGCGGATCTTCCACGGCCTCTCCCAGAACTGGGTGAAGCCGTGCCTGATGGAACTGGGCGGAAAGAACGCGACGATCGTGATGGACAGCGCTGATCTCGATGCGGCCGCGGAAGGGGTGATGCGCTCCACCTTCGGACTGCAGAACCAGAAATGCAGCGCCACCAGCCGCGTCTACGTCCATAAGACCGTCGCCAAGCCGTTCATGGCAAAACTGATCGAGAAGACCAAGGGCATCACCATGGGTGACGTCACCCAGCGCGATGTCTGGTATGGACCGGTGATCAACGAGAAGGCGGTGCAGCGCTGGGAGAAGGCGGTGGCTCAGGCGGGGCGCGAGGGGACTGTCGTGCTCGGGGGCCAGCGGCTCCGCGGCGAAGTATTTGACAAGGGACACTTCCTCGCCCCGACGATCGCCGAGCTGCCGCTGTCGAGTAGTCTGTTCATGGAGGAGCTGTTCGCGCCGTTCCTAGCCGTGGCCCCTGTCGAGAGCCTCGAGCAGGCGATCGCCGAGACCAACAAGGCGGAATACGGCCTGACGGCAGGCATCTTCACGAAGAAGCAGGAGGAGATCGAGCGCTTCTTCGATGAGGTGGAGGCCGGCGTCTGCTACGTGAACAAGAAGAGCGGCGCGACGACCGGGGCCTGGCCCGGTGCGCAGCCGTTCACCGGATGGAAGGGGAGCGGGTCGAGCGGCAAGGGCGGCTGCGGTCCCTGGTACGTGCAGCAGTTCATGCGCGAGCAGAGCCGTACGGTTGTCGAGGGGTAGTCGGCCGCAAGGCGGAAGGGCGGTTAGGCGCCAACCGCCCAACCGCCCAATCGCCCAATCGGCTAGTCGCCCGGAGCTATCCGATGCCCTCACGTCGTGTCGCCTCGGTGGATATCGTGCGTGGCGCCGTCATGGTGCTCATGGCGATCGACCATGTCCGCGTCTACTCCGGTCTCCCGCCCGGCGGACCCACGCCGGGTATCTTCTTCACCCGCTGGATCACCCACTTCTGCGCCCCCGCCTTCGTCTTCCTCGCGGGCACGAGCGCGTACCTCTACGGCAAGCAGCTGAACGACCGCCGTGCCCTCTCCCGGTTCCTGCTCACCCGCGGCCTCTGGCTCGTCTTCCTCGAGCTGACGGTCATCCGGCTCGCCTGGACATTCAATCTTCAGTTCGGCACTGCTCTCGCCGGAGTCATCTGGGTGCTGGGATGGTCGATGGTGGTGCTCGCC
>DAINRP010000271.1:0-4072 GCA_036741755.1 Gemmatimonadales bacterium | reverse complement strand
AGCCGCGGGCCGCACGCCGGGCAGCTGTTGGTTTCGGAGTGATGCCGCCGGTCCCCCGGCGTGCGGTACTCCGCCGCGCATGAGGGGCACTGGGTGAACGCCCGCATGGTGGTGCGCTCACGGTCGTAGGGCAGCCGCTCGATGATCGTGTAGCGCGGGCCGCAGTCAGTGCAGGTGATGAACGGGTAGCGGTAGCGGCGGTTGGTCCGATCGTTCAGCTCCTCCTCGCACACCGGGCAGATCGCCACGTCGGGGGGCACCGGAAGCCGGCTGTCCGGCTCCTCCGCGCTGGCTTCGATCACGAACCGGTCCAGCCCCTCCGGCGCCGCGCTTTCGACATGGACCTCGTCGATCTGCGCCAATGGCGGGACATCGAGGTGAAGATCGGTGAGAAAGGTCTCGATATCGGCCGCATCGCCCTCGAGGGCAAGCCGCACCTCTCCGGAGGCGTTGCGGACCCAGCCGCCCAGATGATGCCGCAGCGCGAGGCGATGGACGAAGGGCCGGAAGCCCACGCCCTGCACCAGTCCGCGGACCCGGACGCGACAGGCGGCCTGGGCCACGGGCTGGGCGGTGGTCATGCGGGGACGGCGGCCCTGACTTGCTGGCGGAGGAAATGAAACCAGTCGTCGAGCCCCTGGCCGGTGCGTGCAGAGGTGAGGAAGAAGTGGAGTCCGGGATTCACCTGCAGGGCGTAGGACATCGCCTGCTCGAGATCGAAGTCGAGGTGGGGCAGGAGGTCGATCTTGTTCAGCACGGCGTACTTCGCCATCCGGAACATCTTGGGATACTTGAGCGGCTTGTCCTCCCCTTCTGTTACCGAGAAGACCACGATCTTCGCCAGCTCGCCCAGGTCCCAGCTCGCGGGGCAGACCAGATTGCCGACGTTCTCGACGAAGAAGAGCCGAGTCTGGGCCAGGTCGATCGCGTCGAGCGCGGCCATCACCTGGCTCGCGTCAAGGTGGCAGGCGCCGCCGGTCACCACCGCCTGCACCAGCCGGCTGGTCCGGCGGGCCAGCCGGTCCGCGTCGTTCTGGGTCTGCACGTCGCCCGTGACGACGGCGATATCGAGTTCCTCGCCGAGTGCTTCCAGGGTCCGCTCGAGCAGCAGCGTCTTTCCGGAGCCGGGAGACGACACCATGTTGAAGGCGGTCACCCCCGCCGCGTCGAGCCGGCGCCGGACCTCGGCGGCCAGCTCGTCGTTCCTCGCCATGATCCGTTCCCGTACTTCAATCGTCCGGACGGTCATCGTCCACCTCCAGAAAGTCGAGTCGCAGCACATCGCCGGCGACCCGCGCGAGCACCGGCGTCGCGCCGGAGAAGGGGGGGTAGGCCAGGACCGCCTCGAGACAGAAGGCCAGATTGTCAGGCTCGACGCCGGCGTCGTCGCCGATCTCGATCCCGACGCGGAGCAGGCGACCGGGATGGCTGCTCATCTGCTCTTCGACCAGCCGGGCCACCTCGAGCGCAATGCTCATCTCATGCATCGACTGCCGCCGCCCGCCGCTGGCAGTGGTGGCCCCAGTGGGCCAGCCGGTTGACGACGGCGAGCGCGATATCCTCGACCCGCTGCTCGAGCACTGGGGAGAGGTGGTACATCAGTTCGACGGCCGCCGGCTCCGCGCCGATCGCCGCCACGGTAGCGGGCAGGGTGCCGCGCAACTCCGCCAGCGCGAGCACTTCCTTCAGATCGATCTGGTGCGGCGACAGCTTGTGCGCCAGGTAGCGTGGCAGCTCCGCCCGCTCGAGCTCGATGACGGTTCCTGGAGCAGCGCCGGTCCGGATGGCGTCGAGCAGGATCAACTGTTCCGCGTCCTCGATGAGCGGCAGGAGGTTCATCCCCCAGGTGCCGCCGTCCACCAGCTGCACCGGCGGGGAGAAGTCCCACTCCTCCACCAGCCGCTCCAGCACCGCGAGGCCGAGGCCGTCGTCACCCATGAGCGGGTTGCCGAGGCCCAGCACCACGGTGCCGGCGGGATCGGGACTAGAGGTCTTCGCCATCGATGTACTTCTCGTCTGCCGGCACGAAACGGCCACCGCTGATGATCGACGAGATCACGCCGGTGCGCTCCAGATGGTCGGCGCGGATGGAGAGGTAGACGTGGATCGGGATGAAGATCAGGAACGCCCACGTCAGCACGTGGTGGATGAACCGCACCACCGGCATGCCGCCGAACAGGATGCCGATCCAGTTGGTCGCGCTGTAGATCAGGCCGCCGGGATTCGACTGCCCGTACATCGCGAACCCGGTGACGATCATGGTGATGGCCACGAAGTAGATGCCGGTATAGCTGAGCTGCTGCAGCGGGTTGTGGCCGAGGTAGTGCGGCGCCTTCTCGGGCTGGATCATCAGGTAGAACTTCACCTGTTTCCACATGTTGCTCCAGTCTCGGGGCCGGAGCGGGAACAGCGATGGCAGCCGGCTGAACCGGTTGCCGACGAAGAGCCAGTAGGTGCGCAGCAGGGCCACGGTCACCAGGATCGCGGCGGCGGCGAAGTGGACGAAGCGCACCCATCCCATGAGGAAGTGCGGCGCGGAATCGCTGCCGATAATGAAGTACGGCATCCCGATGTACAGTCCGGTGACCACCAGGGCGATCAGGCAGAGTACCGTGGCCCAGTGCATGGCCCGGATCGGCCACTCCCACAGGTAGACCCAGTGATATTCCCCACTGGGGGGCGGGATCTTCCGTGCCAGGCTGAAGAACCCGCGCGGGTTGTCGTAGACCGGGCGCGGCGTGACGTTGTTCATTGGACTTTCACCTCCGTCACGAGGTTCCCCTGTGCGTCGAGCACGTGGACGCCGCAGGCCATGCACGGGTCGAAGGAATGGATGGTGCGCAGGATCTCGATGGGCTGGTCGGGCCGCACCAGCGGGTGATTGTCGACCAGCGCCGCCTCGTACGGTCCCATCTGTCCCTTGAGGTCCCGGGGCGAGCAGTTCCAGGTGCTCGGCACGACGCACTGGTACTTGGTGATCTTTCCATTCGCGATCCGCACCCAGTGGCCCAGGCCGCCGCGCGGGGCATCCAGCCAGCCGAAGCCCTTGGCCTCGCCCTTCGGCCAGGTGGAGGGGTCCCACTTCTCCTTATTGAAGGTCTGGGTGTCGCCCTGGCGGATCCGGCCGACGAGCTGATCGAACCAGTAGTTCATCCGCCTGGCAAGGAGCAGGGTCTCCATGCCGCGCGCCGCGGTGCGGCCGAGGGTGGAGAAGAGGGCGCCGGGGCCGACCTTCAGGGTGTCGAGGACCTGCTTGACCAGCCCCTGAATCTCCTCGTGGCCGCTGGCGAAGCCGACCAGCATGCGGGACAGCGGCCCGACCTGCATCGGCAGCCCGTCGTACCGCGGCGCCTTCATCCAGGTGTACTTCGACTGGCCCTGCAGGTAGGTCCACGGCGTCGGCGGGCCGGTGTACTTCGGCTTGGTCTCCCCCTCCCAGGGGTGGAGCCCCGCCGCATCGCCGTCCTTGTACTCGTACCACGAGCTGTTGATGTACTCCTGGATCTTCCCGGGGTCGAACGGGTGAACCTTGCTGAGATCCTTGTCGAGGATGATGCCGCGGGGCAGGTACAGCTTGCCGATGTCGGTGATGTCGCCCTCGGGGAATTCCCCGTAGCTCATGAAGTTGGGGACCCCGCCGCCGATCGCCCCCCATTCCTTGTAGAAGCCGGCGATGGCCACCAGGTCGGGCCAGTAGACCTCCTCCACGAAGCGCTGGGCCCGGGCGATCATCCCGTGGATCTCGGAGAGTCGCACCGAGTTGATGGTACCGGTGTCGTCGAGGTTGATCGCCGACGCCATGCCGCCCACCAGGAAGTTCGGGTGCGGGTTCTTGCCGCCGAAGATCGTGTGGAGCCGGATCACGTCGCGCTGCCAGTCGAGCGCCTCCAGGTAGTGCGCCACCGCGAGCAGGTTCACCTCGGGTGGCAGCTTGTAGGCGGGGTGGCCCCAGTAGCCGTTGGTGAAGATGCCGAGCTGCCCGCCTGACACGAACTTCTTGACCCGGTTCTGCACTTCCGCGAAGTAGGTGGCGGAGTTGTTCGGCCACGGGGAGATGGACTTCGCGATGCGC
>DAINRP010000270.1:0-4113 GCA_036741755.1 Gemmatimonadales bacterium | reverse complement strand
AATCTCGCCGGAGCGAACCTGGCCGGGGCCAACATCGGCGCGGACCCGGGCAATCAGTCCATGGGGGTCATGCGCGCCCAGTTCGTGCTCGCGGACCTTTCCGGTGCTGACCTGAGTGGCGCCAATCTCTACAAGGCGGACTTCTCCTATGCCCGCCTCGTCGGCGCTCGGCTCGTCGACGCCGACCTCGGCAACGCCGATCTGGTGCAGACCGACTTCAGCCAGGCCGATGTGACGAATGTAAACCTCAAATTCGCCGATCTGGATGGTGCCGTGTTTACCGGCGCCACCGGCGTGGCTTCAATCCGGGGGCTTGCCGACGCACGCAACCGGAGCAAGGCAATCTTCGACCCGTGAGGTACACCGAATGCACAAGCTGATGCTGGCCGGTCTGGGACTGGCCCTGCTGACCGGATGCGGCCCCAAGGCCGACCGGGCTGCCACCGCTGACAGCCTGCCTGCCACGACGCCGTCCGCGACGACCATCGACACTAACGCGCCAAGCCCTGTGGCCACGCCAGCCAGGCCCGATTCCACTGCCGTGGCGACAACCCCCCGTCCCAGCGCGCCAGCGCCCGCCGTGCCCGCGCCCAAGCCGGTGTCACCCACGCCGAAACCCACGACCAAACCCGCTCCCGCGCCGGTTGCCACTCCAGAGACCACGGCGGCCGCCCCGGCGCCGGATCCCTATCATCCAGCGCCTCGCGACACCCTGGAGACCGACACCTATCAGGGCTGGAAGCAGTACGAACTCAACTGCTCGCGCTGTCACGGTGAATACGCGGTCGGCACGTCCTTCGCGCCATCTCTCGTGGTCTCCCTGAAAGAGGGCGGCACGGTTCCGGACGAGGCCGCCTTCATGACCGTGGTCTGCGCGGGGCGCCTCGACAAGGGCATGCCCGCGTGGTGCGCGCTGGGTCTGGAGATGGACAAGATTCAGTGGATCTACAAGTACGCGAAGGGGCGTGCCGACGGAAAGTACGCCGCCGGCAGACCCGCCCAGCGACAATAACTTCTTAACTCCTTCGACCCCAAGGTCTGGTCTTTCATGAAACACTCCACCGCGGCCCCGCTCCTGATCGCCACCCTCACCCTGGCCGGGTGCGGCCGGGCCGAACAGAAGGGCCCCCAGTCCAGCGACGCCGCCCCGACGACGAGCGGCGGTGGGGGCACCGGCGAACTGGTCTACGTGTCCAACGAGGACTCGCGGAACCTCACCGTCATCGATGCCACGACCGACAGTGTGGTGGCGACCATCGAAGTGGGCACCCGACCTCGCGGCGTGAAGGTCAGCCCGGACGGCCGGACGGTCTACGTGGCCCTCAGCGGCTCGCCCAAGTGCCCCCCGACGATGCCGGACGCCGAGTGCGCGAAGCTGCAGAGCGATCGCAGCAAGGACGGCGTCGCGGTAGTGGACGTCGCGACACGGAAGACCGTGAAGATCCTTCCCGCCGGCCTCGACCCCGAGACATTCGACGTGAGCCCCGACGGCTCCCGGCTCTTCGTCTCGAACGAGGACGCCGACTCCGCGACGATCGTGGATATTGCGTCAGGCAAGCCGATCGCCAACATCAAGGTGGGCAAGGAGCCGGAGGGCGTGACGCTGGCGCCCGACGGCAAGAGCGCCTGGATCACCGGTGAGACGGACCATAACATCACCGGTATCGACATCGCGAGCGGCAAGGCATTCGCCAACATCGACATCCTGGGCAAGCGCCCCCGCGGCATCGCCTTTCTCCCGGATGGCTCGCGCGCCTATGTGACCAATGAAATCAGCAGCACGATCGCCGTGGTCGATATCGCCGGGAAGAAGACGCTCCGGCAGATCACCCTGCCCGAGAGCGCGCGCCCGATGGGGATTCTGGTCACGCCGGACGGCAAACGGATCTACGTGAGCAACGGCCGCGGCAAGACGGTGTCGATCATCGACCCGTCCAACGACTCGGTCGTGACCAGCGGGGAAGTGGGAATGCGGCCCTGGGGCATCGGGCTCACGGCGGATGGGAAGAAGCTCTACACCGCCAACGGACCGGGGAACGACGTCAGCGTGATCGACGCGGCGACGCTCAAGGTCCTGAAGACGGTCCCGGCGGGCTCGATTCCCTGGGGGATTGCCATCGGGCCGAAGCCGTAGGGGCGAACCCGTTCACCGCCGCTCTCGGCTCGTGCACGACGGCCGGTCGCCTAGGCGATCGGCCGTTTGGCCAGCAGGGAGCCGGGCCAGCGCCAGGCGATCCACGCATCGAGTCCCCATGCCCGCCCCGATCGCGCCAGGAAGAGCGTCGCCATCACAATGACCAGCATGTAGTGGAAGCCGAGCGAGGCGGAGGAGAGGTGCGCGGAGGCGAGGCCGTAGTTCACGCTGAGCCAGAGCCCGCCGAGGGCCCCTAGCCCCGCAAAGCAGCCGGTCACGAGGGACAGCCCCACCAGCACCTCGCCCCAGGCGGTGAGCTGCGCGAACAGCACGCTGTTGGGGACCACCGTCTGCTCGAGGAAGCTGCGGTACCAGATGATCGGATTGTCCGCGATCTGCTTGGCGAGGATGTTGGGCATGATCTCGATCCACCGCGGTTCGACGCCGAGGAAGGGGACGAACCCTCCCAGCAGCACGAAGTCCAGCTTGGTAGTGAGCGCCTTCAGGAACCAGAAACCCACCAGCATGCGGAGCACCGCCAGCCAGCGGCTGGGGTGCGACATGTCAATGGGAGTCGGGGCAGTGGCAGTGGTCATCGAGGGAAGCTCCTGTGCGGCCAGGAATCGCGGGCCATCGGACCATCCGAGGGGAGAGCGCGGACGAAGTTACTGCACCCGCGGCTCTCCCGATAGAACTCAACCCGGCCGTCAGCGCCAGGTGACACCCACCTCCGTCACCACGAAGGACCAGGTGTCCACCAGCTCCTCCAGCACCTTGGACACCGGCTTCCCCGCACCATGGCCCGCCTTGCCCTCGAGCCGGAGCAGAATCGGCTGTTCCGACGAGGACTCGGCCTGGAGCCGTGCGGCCATCTTCCGCGCGTGGAGTGGATCCACTCGGGTATCGCTCTCCGCCGTGGCCAGGAGCACCGCCGGGTAGGGCGCACCCGGCTTCACATGATGATAGGGCGAGTACGCCCGCAACCAGCGGAACTGCTCCGGATCCTCGGGGGATCCATACTCGGGGATCCACAACCGGGCAATCAGGAACCGATGGTAGCGCAGCATGTCGAGGAGCGGTACCTGAATCACCACCGCGCGGAACAGATCGGGGCGCTGGGTCAGCACCGCCCCCATGAGCAGGCCGCCATTGGAGCCCCCGGCGATCGCGAGTCGCGCCGGAGAGGTGTAGCGCTCCCGAATCAGATACTCGGCGGCCGCGATGAAGTCGTCGAAGGTGTTCTGCTTCGTCGCGAGCATCCCGCCGGCGTGCCAGGCCTCGCCGTACTCGCCGCCGCCGCGAAGGTTCGGAATCGCGACCACGCCGCCCTGCTCCAGCCACGCCAGCACCGACCGCGAAAATGACGGCGTCATGCTGATGTTGAAGCCGCCGTAGCCGGTGAGGTAGGTGGGGTTCTCACCGTTGCGGACCAGCCCCTTCTGATGCACGAGAAACATCGTGATCGAGGTGCCGTCCCGGGTCGGGTAGCGCACCTGGTGCACTTCGAATCGCTCCGGCGCGATATCCGCCTCGACGCGCTGCCAGAGTTCTTCGGCGCCCGTGCGCAAATCGATCCGATAGATGCTCGGCGGGACGGTATAGGAGGAAAAGCCGTAGAACAGTTCGTCCCCATCCGGCTCGGCCCCCCACCCGAAGAGGCTGCCGAGCGCGGGGAGCGGAATCTCGCGCGGATGCTCACCGTCGAGGCTGGCCAGCCGGAGCCGGGAGCTCGCCGACTCCAGATAGGACAGCGCCAGCGACTCTCGGGTGACAAGAAAGCCGTCGAGGACCGCGTCCGCCCGAGTCGGAACGATCTCCCGCCAATGCTCGGGCGCCGGCGCTGCGGGGTCGGTGACATAGAGACGGTAGTTCGGCGCCTCCCGATTGGTCCGGATGTAGAACCGGCTGCCGATCACCAGTCCCTCGAATGCGTGCGACTGGCCCGTCACCACCGGCACCAGTGCGCCGCCACACGCCCG
>DAINRP010000269.1:0-4156 GCA_036741755.1 Gemmatimonadales bacterium | reverse complement strand
GCAGCCCCAGCGACGCCGAGTCCGCCCCGGGCTCGTCGGGGTTGATGACCATCACACTGTCCTGCGCCCGAAGCGCGGGGGCGAGCAGGAACAGCAGGGCGGCCAGAGAAAGAAGCCACAGGGGAGCGGAATGGCGCGGGCCGCGCCGTCTTCCCATTCCGGCGTCTCGCTTGCCTCTTCCCCGCGCCCCGTTAGGCAATGGTCTCCCCCCTGGCGACCAGCCCGAGCCGCTTCATCCGCCGGTACAGGTTCGCCCGATCGGTCACCAGCAGCCGCGCCGCCTCCGCCACGTTGCCGTCGGCGGTGCGCAGCGCGGTGCCGATCAGCTCCCGCTCGTAGTCGTCGAGGGCCTCCGTCAGCGGGACGCCCTCTCCTCCGGGCTGCACGCCGCCGAGCCGCCGGGCAGCGCCCCCGCCCGCCCGCCCCTCCGGGAGCACCATCCGCACGTCGTCCGGGCCGATGGTCTCGCCACCCAGAATGGCCAGCCGCTCGATCAGGTTGGCGAGTTCGCGGATGTTGCCGGGCCACGGATACCCGCGGAGCAGCCCCATCGCCTCCGCCGAGTACTGCTGCGGCTTGCCCGGGCGGACCCGCTGCGCGAGATGCGAGACCAGCAGCGGAAGGTCGTCGAGCCGTTCGCGCAGCGGGGGAATGTGAATCGGAAAGATGTTGAGCCGGAAGAACAGGTCCTCCCGGAAGCTCCCGGCGGCGACCGCCTGATCGAGCCGCCGATTGGTAGCCGCGATCACCCGCACGTTGACCTGCGTGGGCTGCTCGGCGCCCAGCCGCTGCAGCACCCCGGTCTCGAGCGTGCGCAGCAGCTTGGCCTGCGCCTCGAGGTTGAGGTCGCCGATCTCGTCCAGAAACAGTGTGCCCCCGTCGGCCAGTTCGAACCGGCCCAGCCGGCGCTCCGCCGCGCCGGTGAAGGCGCCCCGCTCGTGGCCGAACATCTCGGATTCGACCAGCTCGCGCGGAATCGCGGCGCAGTTCACCGTGACGAACGGGTCGCGTGCACGGCGGCTGCCGCGGTGGATGGCCTCGGCGACCAGCTCCTTGCCGCTGCCCGATTCGCCGGTGATCAGCACCCGCGCATCCGTCGGGGCCACCTGCGCGATCAGCTGCCGGATATGCTGAATCGGCGCGCTCACGCCGACCATCTCCTCCCGGGTCTCCAGTGCCTGACGGAGCGCCCGGTTCTCGTGTCGAGTCCGCCCCAGTTCGACCGCGGACCGCAGGGTGACCAGCACCGCCTCGGGGCTCAGCGGCTTCTCCAGGAACTGGAAGGCGCCCAGCTGGGTCGCCCGCACCGCGTCGGCGAGCATCGCCTTGCCGCTCATCATGATGACCGGCGCGTCGATCCCCCGGGCCCGGATCTGCGTCAGGGTCTCCAGCCCGTCCGGCCCCGGCGGCATCATCAGATCGAGGAAGATCGCGTCAGGCTCCAGCCGCTCCAGCACCAGCAGCCCCGCGTGCCCGTTCGCGGCTTCCTCGACCGTGAAGCCCTCCGCGCGCAGCAGCGCGGCGAGCATGCGCCGGATGTTGGCTTCGTCGTCGATGAGCAGGATGTGATGCGACATGGATGGATATTACCCGGGCCGGCGCACGCGCGGTAACGTCACGACGAAGGTTGCGCCCCCGCCCGGCGTCTCTTCGTGCCGCACCCGGCCGCCATGGGCCTCGATGGTCTGGCGCACCAGCGCCAGGCCCAGTCCCGTCCCCCCCTCCTTGCCCGCGGTGACGTACGGATCGAACAGCCGTCCCTGCAGCTCCGGAGCGACTCCGGGCCCATGATCGATGATCCGCACCTCGGCGCCGTTCTCGCCGAGCGGACGGCATCGCACCACCAGCCCGGCCTGGCCCCCACCCGCTTCGACCGCATTCCGGAGCAGGTTGCTGAACGCCCGGCGCAGCGGCTCATAATGCCCCGAGATTCTCGGCGTGGCGGAGTCCAGTTCGAGCGTGGTCGAGACGCCCGGCGGCAGCGCCGTTCGCGTCAGCTCCGCGACCAGTTCGCCGAGATCCACCTCCGCCGCGGGGCCCTCGGGCAACCGTCCCATCTCGGTGAATTCGTGCGCCAGCTGCTCCAGCCGGCTCGATTCCGCCTGCAACACCTCCAGCGACTCCCGCTGCTCGGGGTGCGCGCTGCGGCTCAGCGAACTCACGGCGAAGCGGATCGGCGTCAGCGGGTTCTTGATCTCGTGCGCCACCCGGCGCGCCACCTCGCGGAAGGCCCGCAGCCGCTCCGCCTCGAGCTGCCGGTTCCGCGCCTCGGCCAGGCCGCTGGCCATCTCGCGAAGCGCCCGCCGCAGGACCGCGAGTTCCGGCGCTCCGCCCTCGTAGCGGTCCGGCGGCAGCGGATCTTCCCGCTGAATGAGCCCGGTCCAGCCGACCAGTTCGTCGATGGGCTTCGTCAACTGGCGGGAGAGATAGGCGCCGACCCGGACCGAGGCGTAGAGGACCAGGGCGCCGAGCGCGAGGATGGTGCCGGCCAGGGCGGCCGAGTAGTACGGGGCGAGGGTCTCCTGCCGCTGGATCTTCGAGAGCGCCTCGTTGAGCGCCTTTGCATGCGTCGTGAGGGCCCGTCGCTCCGAGGGGGTGAGCCGGGTCGAATCGATGGTCTGGACCAACGTGCGACCGGTCCGGCCGACCGACTCGATGGCCTCCCGGGTCTTCGCGGCGGGCGTGGCGGCGGGGCGCACCGAGAGCGCCCAGCCGATCACCGCGACCGCGGTCGGCACGGTGCCGAGCGCGATCAGCGCGTACTGAATCCGGCGGCGATACGGTAGAGGCATGCGGTAATCTAAGGTTGCCCCGGCTGCCCGAGGGCGGGTCGGGTTACCGGCCGGCCGTAGCGCGGGCCACCAGCCAGCCGGCCGGCATCCCGAGGAAGGTGCCGCCCCACTCAGCGAGCTGCGGGAGGGCCAGCCCTGCCAGGAGCGAGACGGCTCCCAGCGCGAGTCCGGCGCTGAGAGCGACCGCGAGCATCGTTCGCGGTGCGGCACCGGTCCGGCGGAGCCAGTAGCCCACCGGAAACAGGAGTCCTCCCAGCCAGAGGCCGTTGAGCCAGAGCAGGTGCGCGTCGAGATAGAGCCCGAACGGCATCAGTCCCGTCCAGAGGACCCCCGCGCTGAACGGCAGCCGGAGCTCTCGTCGCGCATCGCGGTCCTCGGCGGCGAGTACCCAGTGCCCGCGCATTACTCCCCCGAAGACGTGCAGGGTGTCTCCCGGCGCACCCAGCACGCCGTTGAGTGTCACCATCGGTGAGCCCATCTCGATCGCGCGGATGCCGGTGCGGATGCGGAAGACCAGGTCGTGGCCGCGCTGGCCCAGCACGAAGATCTCCCGCTGCTCGCTGTCGAACATGCTGGCGATCGGGGCGACCTGCTCCGGGGCGGGGCCGGTCACGATGCGCGCCTCGACCAGCACCGAATCCGACAGCAGCTGGGCGCGCACCGGCGCCGAGTTGCTCATCCGCCCGGTTGCCATCCGGGATCCCTGGACGCGCGCGTCGAGCAGGGTGCCGCGCCAGGTGCCGAACTGGCCCAGCTCCGGCGCCCACTGCCCCCAATAGGTACTGGCGGGCAGGGAGGGCCGGACCAGCCACGCCGTGGCGGTCACGATCACCAGCCAGAGTCCACCACCCACGGCCGCGAGTCTGCGGCTCTCCCGACGATCGGGCAGCAGCAGCGGCCGCCAGTGGCTGACCAGGGCGACCCCGATGGCACCGCCGAGGGAGTTGGTGAGGATGTCCCGGAGGCTCGCGTCCCGGCCGAGCAACCAGCTGAACTGGGTGAACTCGATGGCGCAGGTGGTCAGCAGCGTGAGCAGCCAGGCCCGTTCAGCCGGGAGCCACAGCCGCAGCGCGAAACCGAGCGGGACGAAAAGGGCCACGTTGAGGATCGCGTCGCGCAGCGACTGATCCCCGCACGGGAAGAGGCAGGTGAATGGCGACCGCGCGGCAGCCTCCGCATCCTCGGGCGAGGGTCGGAGCGTGAACCAGGCGATCGTTCCGAGGGCCACCAGGGTGAGGGGGACACCCCACCGCATCCGTTGACTTAGCGCCACATTTCTCCGCTCGTCAGGCCGCTTGCGCGGGTGGCATCATAACTGCACTATCCACACAACCAATAGTGTCGATTCTCCACCTCTCCCCTGG
>DAINRP010000268.1:0-4191 GCA_036741755.1 Gemmatimonadales bacterium | reverse complement strand
TTCACGACCAACCACGACGAGACCGCCTGGGACAATCCTCCGGTGGCGATCTTCGGCGGCGCCGCTGGCGCGCGCGCGGCCTTTGTCGCGATGGCGCTGCTCCCGGGCCGGCCGCTGCTGTACAACGGGCAGGAGGTGGAGAGCCCGCAGAAGCTCGGTCTCTTCGTGCGCGACACCGTGGACTGGAACCAGCCCCACGCCGTTCAGGCGCGCGCGTTCTACAGGAAGATTATCCAGCTCGCGCTCTCCGAGCCCGCGCTCCTCACCGGCGAACTCCGCGGGGTCGAGACCAGCGCGCCTGACGATGTGATCGCCTACCGCCGCGGGGAACTCCTGGTGCTGGTGAATGCAAGACCGCGCCAGGTGCGGGTCGCGGTCTCCGGATTCAACGCCAATCGCGCCCGCGATCTGCTGTCGCAGCGCGTCCTCGCCGGCCGGACGGTTCTGCTCCCCGCCTATGGCGCGGTGGTCCTCCGGCGGCCGGGGCGTTGAACGCACCGTCGCAGATCCTGGAGCCTCGCATGACCCGCTCCACACCGGTGCTTCTCCTGGCCTTCGCCATGTTCACGGCCTTGGCGAGCCCCTCCGCGGCGCAGCGGCAGCGTCTCTCGATGGACCCCGGGTGGCGCTTCACACTCGGTGATCCCGCGGGTGCCGATCGGCCCCGGTTCGACGACCGGCAGTGGCGCACGCTCGACCTGCCGCATGACTGGAGCATCGAGGGGACGCCGAAGCAGGACGCGGTGGGAGGTGGAGGCGTAGGCTACTTCCCAGGCGGGACCGGCTGGTATCGCAAGGCGTTCCGGCTGCCACCCGGCGCTCGCGGACGCGAGGCATGGCTCGAGTTCGACGGCGTCTACATGAACAGCGACGTCTGGATCAACGGTTTCCATCTCGGTCGCCGACCCTACGGCTACATCAGCTTCGCCTACGACATCACTCCGCATCTCGTCTCCGGCATCAATGTCGTCGCCGTACGGGTGGACAACTCCCGTCAGCCCAACTCGCGCTGGTACACCGGCAGCGGCATCTATCGCCACGTCTGGCTGACGGTGGTCGATTCGCTTCACGTGGGCCATTGGGGCACCTCGGTGACCACCCCGCGCGCCGACTCCGCCGCGGCGGAGGTTGTGGTGCGGACCCGAGTGGAGAACGATCGCACCACGGTGCGGAGTGGCGTCCTCCGCTCGGTAGTGGTGGACAGTGCAGGCCAGGAGCTTGCCCGCGCGGCGACCCCGTTCACCCTCCAACCCGGTGCGCGAGTCGAGCTCGAGCAGTCATTGCCGGTCGCGTCGCCTCGGCTCTGGTCGGTGGAGTCGCCAAGCCTCTACACGGTGCGCACGGAACTGCTCGACGACGTGCGCACCGCCGACCGCGTCACGACGACGTTCGGCATCCGCAGCATCGCCTACGACAAGGACCGTGGCTTCCTGCTGAACGGCCGGAAGGTCAAGATGCGGGGCATGAACCTGCATCACGAGGCGGGTGGCCTCGGCGCTGCCGTCCCCGAGTCGGTCTGGGAGCGCCGGCTGCGGCTGCTCAAAGCGATGGGGGTGAATGCCATTCGCACTTCGCACAATCCTCCCGCGCCCGAATTCCTCGATCTCTGCGATCGGCTCGGGTTGCTCGTCATGGCCGAGGCGTTCGACGAATGGACCATCGGCAAGGTGCCGGAGGGATACCACAACTACTTCGCCGAGTGGTCGGAGCGAGATGTCACCGACTTCGTGCACCGCGACCGCAATCATCCCTCGATCGTGCTCTGGAGTGCCGGCAACGAGATCGGCGAGCAGGGGGCGCCGGACGGGGCGGCGGTGCTCACCCGGCTCGTCGGCATCTTCCATCGCGAGGACCCGACCCGGCCGGTCACGACCGGCAACGACAACATCGCCGCCGAGGGCCGCCCGGCCACACTTGCGTTCCTGAATGCGGAGGACATCGTCGGCTACAACTACGTGGACCGATGGCACGAGCGCCGCGAGCTCTTCGCCGAGCCGGACCGGCACGAGCATCCCGACTGGAAGATGGTCGGTACGGAGAGTGGCACCCTGTTCCAGTCCATCGATGAGCGCTACTCGCTCGGGGACGACCCGGCCGTGGTCCGGCCCAACTACAACAGCGGGATGATGCAGACCGAGCGGCTGTGGAAGTGGGTGACCCTGCACGACTACTTCGTGGGCGATTTCATGTGGACCGGCATCGACTACCTCGGCGAGAGCACCTGGCCGTTCAAGGGCTTCGCCTCCGGGGCGATGGATATCACCGGCTATCCCAAAGATGCCTACTATTTCTACCAGAGTCTGTGGACTAATCGGCCGGTGCTGCATCTCTTCCCGCACTGGAACTGGCCGGGACGCGAAGGACAGGTCATTCCGGTGCTGGCGTATACCAACTGCAGCAGCGTGGAACTCTTCCTCAACGGCCGATCGCTCGGGGAGAAGCGGCTGGAGTTCCCGGCGCAGGGCACCTCGGGCGGGTGGAACAGCTACGCCCAGCCGGTGGTGAAGGCCACGACGAATGATCTGCACCTGAGCTGGGATGTGCCCTACGAACCCGGAGAGCTCCGAGCCCTCGGGAGGCTTCGGAATGGCGAAGGGGCCTGCGTTGCCAGCGTGCGTACCGCGGGGCCGCCGAGCGCCATTCGCCTCACGGTGGACCGCGACACCGTCACCACCGCTCCAGGCAATGTGGCGCATGCCCAGGTGGAGATCCTGGACTCGGCCGGCACCGTGGTTCCCACCGCGGACGACCTGGTGCGCTATACGATCACCGGCGGCAGCATTCTGCTGGTCGACAACGCAGACCTTCGCGATCTCGAGCCCTATCGCGCCGACCGCCGCCGGGTCTTCAACGGTCGGGGGCTGGTGATCGTGCGGGCTGGTACACCGGGGGCGATTCGCCTCACGGCGAGTGTCGAGGGGCTCCCAGCAGCCAGCCTCACCCTCCAGGGCGTTCGCAGTCCTCCGCTCGCGGCGGTGCCGGCGGTACGGGCGCCATGAGCGATCCGGGAGAGCGGCTCATGCGGGGGATCCTTCGAGTGACGAGTTTCCTGGTGCTGACCTCGGCCACCGCTGCTCCCCATGCAATGGCGCAGCGCGGGGCCGACTCGCTGTCGGCTACACGCGCCGTCTACCTCGACAAGGCAGGCGTGATCCGCTGGAGCGACGACCGCAAGGAGGTCACCCTCTTCGGCGCGAACTACGTGATCACGACAGCGTCGGACTACCGCGCTGCCGGCTACGTGAATGGCGATCGCAAGCGGATGATCGACGAGGACGTGGCGCAGTTCGCCCGGATGGGCTGGGACGGCATGCGGCTGACCTTCTGGGGAGACTGGGAGTCCTCCGACAGCGTCGGCAACCTGATCGCCAGCGAGCATCTGGACCTGCTGGACTACCTCGTGGCCCGGGCGCGGGAGCGGGGCGTCTACATGCTGTTCAGCCCCATTCAGCTCTACGGCTCGAACTGGCCCGACGCGCTCGGCGACACGACCGCGCCGGGGTTCGGGCGGCACTTCGGCAAGGGGGCGATGGGGAGGGACAAGGCGGCGATCGCTGCGCAGGTGAATTACCTGCGCCAGATCCTGAACCATGTGAATCCCTATACCGGCGTCGCACTCAAGGACGAACCGGCAATTCTGTTCATCGAACTGGTCAACGAGCCCTGGCATCACCCGGAAGACCTGGCCGGCTCGATTGCGTACATCAACACCCTGACAGACGCGGTGCGCAGCACCGGCTGCCGCAAGCTGGTTTTCTACAACGTGAGCCAGGACTTCGCGATCGGTGAAGCGATCCGACGCTCGAAGGCGCAGGGAGTGACCTTCGGCTGGTATCCCTCCGGCCTCAACTCCGGTCATGAGCTGCAGGGCAACTACCTTCGTGCGGTGGACAGCTTCCCAGACATGCTGCGGCCGGAGCTGGTCCGTCTCCCGCGGATTGTGTACGAGTTCGACAGCCCTGATCTGCGCACCGGCACGATGTACCCGGCCATGGTGCGGACCTTTCGCGCGGTCGGGACCCAGTTCGCGGCCATGTTCGCCTATGACATGCTGGGGACCGCCTCACGGAACCTCGGCTGGCAGACCCACTACCTGAATCTGGTCTACACTCCCCGAAAGGCGATGAGCGCAATCATCGCGGCGGAGGCGATGCACCGGCTGCCCCGATTCAAGTCGTACGGCGGCTATCC
>DAINRP010000267.1:0-4198 GCA_036741755.1 Gemmatimonadales bacterium | reverse complement strand
TCCGGTCCCGGCCATCACCCACATCGAACTGGTGCTCAACTGGTTCTCGGAGCTGAAGCGACGGCCTGCCGAACGCGCGGAGTAGGGAGCACCGCGACCCCGCGCGGGGCGATGGTGCCGCCACGTGGCGGCCAGCGCCTGGGCTTCCGGGACCATGCGCCTCGCAGCTTGTGCGCAGATGTCAGGCAGCGTTCCGCAGGGTCGTCGATGCTTCGCATCGCCAAGGAGTACTGATTCGTGCCGATATCCCCCGAAGGGCTTCACCCGGAATCGTGGCTCGTCGCGGCCGGTCGCCCATCGCAGAGCGGCGCGCCGCTCAATGTGCCACTCGTCCCCGCCTCCACGTTCCTTCTTGGTGATCGACTGGAATACGCGCGCGATGACGGCACGCCCACGTGGGAGGCGCTCGAGGAAGTCGTGGGCGGGCTTGAAGGGGGGCGTGCGGTCGCGTTCGCGTCCGGCATGGCGGCGATCGCCGCCGTCTTCGATCAGCTGCCGACTGGCGCCCGCGTGGTGCTTCCGGACGACTGCTATCAGGGCGTCGCCGGGCTGGCGGAGGCAGGGCGAAACGCTGGGCGCTGGTCGGTCGAACGCGTAGCGGGCGATGATACGGCGCGATGGATTGCCGCCTGCGCATACGCCGACCTCATCTGGATTGAATCGCCGTCGAATCCGCTCCTTACGGTCTCCGATGTGTCAGCGATCTGCGCAGCAGTGCGAAAAGCCGGCGCCATCCTCGCGATCGACAACACCTTCGCCACGCCGCTCAACCAGCGCCCACTGGATTGCGGGGCGACCGTGTCGATCCAGTCGGCCACCAAGTTCATCGGGGGACATTCCGATCTCCTCGCGGGGGTCGCCAGCACGCGTGACGAGCTGCTGTATCGGGCACTTCGCAAGCGCCGCGAACTCGCGGGAGCCACCCCAGGGACGCTCGAGACCTTCCTCGCCGTTCGCGGGGCGCGAACGCTGGCGCTTCGTCTCGATCGGGCGCAGGCGAACGCGGCGAGTCTCGCTGAGCGCCTGACCACGGTTGCATCCGTCCAGTGCGTGCGCTATCCGGGACTGCCCTCGCATCCGACACACGCCGTCGCGCGCCGCAACTTGAAGGGATTCGGCACGATCATCTCGTTCGATATTGTCGGCGGGGCCGCGGCGGCGGATGCCGTGTGTCAGAACGTCCGCCTCATTCGGCATGCCACGAGCCTCGGCGCGGTCGAGTCGACGATTGAGCGACGCGCCAAGGTGCCTGGTCAGGAACAGCTGCCGCCCTCGCTGCTGCGTCTCAGCGTCGGGATCGAGCACTGCGAGGATCTCTGGGCTGATCTGCAGGCGGCTCTTGCTCTGGCCTCGACCTGATGCGTCGGCCAATGCGCTGGACAGACCGCCGAACGCCTCGCGCTCAGAATCGCGGTCGCGCCCGTCGCGGGGGTGCTCCTGGGTGTCGTACTGGTCCTCGTTCGGAGGTAGTGGAACGCCCGTCCCCCGTCGCCGAGGAGGCCACGCAGGAGACGCTACCCCACCGTAGCTGACCCGGTCCCCTCCTCCGACTCGAGCCGCATCAGCCGCCGGTCGGCGCCGCGGAGCGCCGAGATGATCCCCTCGTTGAGCAGTGCGAGCAGCTTGAGCGCGAGCGGCGAGCGCCGCTCCAGGAACTGCTCGCACGCAGGCCCTTCCAGCTCCACCAGCACCGCATCACGACCGATGGTGCACGACGCCGAACGCGGCTCGCCATCGATCAGGCTCACCTGCCCGAAGACGCTCCCCGGATGGAGCCGCGCCAGAAGCTGGTGCTTGCCGTTCACGGCGATGCTCACCTCCACGACGCCGCTCACCACCACGAAGCAGGATCCGCCCGGACTTCCCTCCGCGAAGAGCAGCGTCCCCTTCCTGAGCCGCCAGCGGCGCATCACCGCGAGCAGCGCGGTCAGCTCTTCCGGCGTGAAGTCCCGGAAGGCGGGAAAGGCCGTGAGCGATTCCGGCGCGATGTCCGCGGCCGATTCGCTCTCGGCGATGGCGGTCATCATCCGCGACTCGCGCACCGAGACCGGATCGAGCGGCTCGGAGCGGAGCGTGAGCGCCTCGGCGATGCGCTGATTGACCGCCTTGAGCTGACGACAGAGCGAGGCCGCGATCCGCCAGAGGCTGTCCCGCTCGGTCATGAAGATCGGCTCCGGCGTGAGCAGGCGCCGAGGCGAGAAGACATCCTCCGGCACCCACTCGGGAGCGCGCGCGGTGAGCGCCATCTCCACCGCCGCGAGTCCGACCGCGGTGGTGTAGCTGCCGCCATAGCCGTTGCAGCCCATTGCGATGATGACGCCCGGACGGAGGAAGCCGATCGCCGGAAGCTGATCCGGCGTAAAGGCAAGCGGACCGACCCACTCGGTCGCCGGCGTCCTCCCCTTGAGCTCGGGGAAGTAGCGATCCCTGAGTGCCAGAAGCTGGCGATGCACCTTGGGGGAGCGGCGGCGCGACGAGGGGTTCTTCATCGGGCGATCGTCGCCGCCACCCATGAGGACCGGCGCCTTCCCGTTCCGGGCATCGCCCCGCGGCTGATTGAAGAAGACCGGCCCATCCTCGCAGGTGATCACTCGGCCCCGGGCGCGGTCGGGCGCCCCTTCGGTGAGCTGGACCTGGCTCTGATAGGGGCGTATCGCGCGGAGTTCGGGGAAGAGGTACGAGGTGAAGGCGCTGGTCGCGACGATCACTCGTGAGGCGATGATGGTGCCGCGTTCCGTGTCCACCCGGTGACGGTCGGCCGACTCGGAGACGACCGCCTGTACGCGAGTGCGCGTGTACAGCTCTACCCCCGAAGCGAGCGCCGCCTTGAGCACGCCGCAGACGTACTTGAACGGGTGATAGGTGCCGTCGCCCGGAATGAAACGGCCGAGATAGTCGTGCTCGATGCCGAGTTCCTCGCGAATCTTCCGCCGGGACCAGAGCTCGATCCGCTGGCCGTGCTGAGCCGCGAGCGAGACTTCCTCGCAGATACCCTGCTCCTCCTCCTCATTGCTCGCGAGGTGCAGCCAGCCGCGGGGCGAGAAGTCGCACTCGATCCGTTCCCGGAGAATGATCCCCTTGAGCAGGTCACGATTGCGGAGCGCGATGCCGAGCACCAGCGATGATTGGCGCTCGCTTTCGGCCCGGAGTACCTCGATCGGGAGCTGCGGGTAGACGCGCTGCAGAAAGGCGAGCCGTTCGCGCGAGAGTCCCTCGTAGAGACCGACGGAGTTCTCGGGAATCAGCTCGAAGTTGCCGCCGTTGCGACCGCTCGCCTCGCCGGCCGGGTCGCCCTGATCGAGGACAACGATGCGACGAGCCCTGGGCGACTTCGCGCGGGCAGCGTGATACGCCGCGGAAGCACCGGTGAGCCCCGCACCGATGATCACGAGCTCCGCTTCGGCCGGCAGTTCCGGATGCGACTGATGCCCCGCCAGCGGATGGCCGGCGCGGAACCAGTAGGGCTGATCGCTCGCGGGCAGCGCGATCTCGCCGGAGTCGGGGCGGGGGCGGGGGGACAGAGATCGGTGCCTGGTGTCTGGTGTCTGGTGCTTAGTGCTTAGTGCTCAGTTCCGGGTTCCGAGTTCCAAGGGTGCGGGGATTCCCGGGTAAGGTGTCCGCCATGGGGAGAGGAGGCAAGGATGGCCGGGCGATACCCCCGCCCCGGAAAGCCCGAAGCCGCAATCGCTTGCGGCTTCGGGTGATGCATATCCAGCAGAGGCGCCGACCGGAGTCGAACCGGTGATGGAGGTTTTGCAGACCTCTGCCTTACCACTTGGCTACGGCGCCGGGGTGGGAAAACCTAGCGGTCGGAAGCCTACTATGGAAGCCGAGGGCCGGGAGGGCGCCCTTCCCTCCAGCCGCGAATGCAGGAACCTTGAAGGAGCGGCCCGCGTTCCCCGATCGGACCCATGCTCTCCATTCTCGTCGCCACCTGGCTGGTCCGCGCCGCCGGCGCCTACCTCCTCATCGGGGTCTGCTTCGCCGTGCCCTTCGCAGCGCGGTGGGTGAACCGGCTCGATGAGGTCGCGGCCCACGGCACGCCGGGCTTCCGCGGACTGGTCGTCCCGGGCGCTGCGCTGCTCTGGCCGCTGCTGCTGCTGCGCCTGGTCCGGAGGCGCGGCGCATGATCCGCCCGCTGCGTGACCGGCACCGCTGGCTGGTGCCGCTGATCGCGCTCGTCACCGCCCTCGCCGTC
>DAINRP010000266.1:0-4201 GCA_036741755.1 Gemmatimonadales bacterium | reverse complement strand
GGTTCACGCGGAGATGCGGCGGCTCGGAGAACATCCTGCAACACTCGGAACTCGGAACTCGGAACCCGGAACCCGGAACCAAGCACTAAGCACTAAGCACTAAGCACTAAGCACTACTTACCGCGTCATAGTAGTGATTGTCTCCCTCATCATCATGCTCCCCGATCAGACGCAGGCCGGCCGCCGCGAGCGCCGCATGATAGCCCTCGCGTCCCAGCGAATACGACGGCCGCCGCGTCAGCACGTCGGTCCACTCTCCCGGCTGCCAGGGCGCGGTAAAGAGGAGCCGGCCACCGGGACGGAGGACCGATCCCAGTCGGGCAATGACCGTCGGCTGCCTCTCGGCCGGCAGGAGAAAGAGGAGTCCCCACGCCACGACGCCGTCGAAACGCCGATCGAAACAGCGGCTGGTCTCGATCGGCTCAGCCAGGGCGGGAACCCCGGGAAAGTTCTCAACGAAGAGGCCGATCATTCTCGGCGAAGCATCAATCGCATGCAGACGGCAGCCCGCCTCGACAAGGGAGCGAGAGACCGGAATCCCCGTGCCACAGGCGACATCGAGGACTTCGGCGCCTGACGGAAGCCCTTCGGCCCATCGGCGAACGGTCGCCGCACCGATGGTTGAGCCGCTGCGGCGTCGGCCGAACTCGGCGGCGAGGGTGTCGTAGCCGTTGGCGGGGTCGGAACTCTGCTCCATAGCCCTCCGATCGGACGAAGGTCGGGAGACTGCTTCGTCGCGCTGCGCGCCTCTCGCAACGACAAACTCTCGGAACCCGGAACCCGGAACTCAGTACTCGGAACTCGGAACTCGGAACCAAGCACCAAGCACTAAGCACTATGCACTAAGCACTAAGCACCATTTCTCGAATCTCCCTGATCGTCTCGGGGGTTGTTCTACAACACCCCCCGATCAACGACGCCCCCGCCGCCATCCATTCCCGCACCAGCTCCGCCAGCGGCGCCGCCGTCGCCGATCCGCGCCAGCACTGCGCCGCGCCGTCCCACACCTCGCCCGAATTGGGATAGACGACGATCGGCTTGCCGCTGCCTTTGCGCAGCTCGCGGATGAGCGAGGCCGTCGCCTCCGGCCGCACGCAGTTGACGCCGAGCGCGAGGACCTGTGGCTCATCGTCCAGCATGCGGGCGCAATCCACCAGCGGCTCCCCATGCGCCGTGTGCCGGTCGTCGCGGGAGGTGAAGCTCACCCACGCCCGCGCCGACGGCACCCCATGCAGCACCTCCACCAATGCCCTCGCCTCATCAAGCGACGGGATCGTCTCACAGGCGAGCAGGTCCGCCCCCGCGCCGGCCAGCACCGCGAGCCGCTCGCGATGGAAGTCACCCAGCTCCTCGACGCTGAGCCCGTAGTTGCCGTGGTACTCCGAGCCGTCGGCCAGCGTGGCACCATAAGGCCCCACCGACGCCGCGACCCACATCGGGTGGGCATGCCCCGCCGCGGCTTCCCGCCGAGCCTCGACGGCGAGGTCCACCGAGCGCCGGAGCAGCCGGTCGGTCCCCGCCTTGTCCAGCCCGATCGTGGCGAAGCCGGCGTAGCTCGCCTGGTAGCTCGCCGTGATGGCGACATTGGCCCCGGCCTCGTAATAGGCCCGGTGCACCTGCCGTATCAATTCGGGTCGATCCGCCAGTAACCGCGCCGACCAGAGCCCGCCGGAGAGATCGGCGCCGGCCCGCTCGAGTTCGGTCGCCAGACCGCCGTCCACCACGCCGTAGTCGTGCCGCATCGTCGTCCCGCCATCCCTGAAGGAATTCACACCGGCGCAAGGTATCATGGGTCACCCTGGGGGACCATTTTCGGGGCGGGATACATGAATTTCCCGCTTCATCGATGCAACACTCAAACGTCACACCCCACCCTGTGACTTGGGACACCTGCCAGACTCGCGCTACCTGCTACAGTGATAGCCCCGTCGGCGACCGCCGACCCATCCAGACCCCGGGCAACGCCTGCATCGAGGACACACCGTCATGGCCGCCTTCCTGAGCAACCTGCGCCGGAGTGGTTCCGCAGAGGATCTCGCCGAGCTGCAGCAGCTCGTGACCCGTCTCGAATCCCAGCGTGGCAGTCTCGAACAGTTGGTCCAGCACGCGGACCGCTCCATCGGCCAGTTGCAGCGTCTCGGTACACTCGGTGAACGGGTGAATACCCTCGAGCGCCAGCTCTCCGGCATCGAACACCTCGCCGCCCGGCTCGGCGCGGCGGAGAGTCAGCTCGCCGGCCTCACGGGGACGCACACCCGGCTCGAGACCCAGATGGCGGAGACCGCCACCGGAATCGAGCAGGCGCGGGTGGATGTGACCCTGCTGACCGAGACGGTGTCGGCCACGTCGCGGCTCAAGGATGAACTCTCCGGCTTCCTCTCCCTCAAGGGGCCGTTCAGTCAGCTCAAGAGCGAAATGGAAGGCCTGCAGTCGCTGAACGAGGGGTTCCGTGCCGACTTCGCCCGGCTGCGCGACCAGCACGACGCGACCCTCAACAGCTACCGGACCGCGGCGGGGCGCATCGAGTCGTTCGACGGCGAATGGCAGCGGATCACCCGGACCGTCACCGAGACCGAACATCGCATCGCCGGGCTGGAGCAGCTCGTCGGCGACATGGCGCCCGTCGCCGAAGCCGTCGCCCAGACCAAGCGCCAGCTCGTTGGTGCCAAGGCGATGGCCGATCAGCTCAGCCAGAAGGTGGCCCTGCTGGAGCAGCAGCGGGACGAAGTCGATCGCGCCACCGCCAAGCTGGAGCACCTCACCGCCCTCATGCAGCGGGTAGACCAGGGCGCCGAGCGCTCCACCGAAGCGGTGCGCACCGTCGCGGCCCTCCGTGGCGAACTCGAGGCGTTGCAGGAGGCGCAGATGACGCTCGCCGATCGGAGCCGCAGCGTCACCGAACGGCTGGAGCGGATCGAGAGCGGACAGGTCGCGGCCGAACGGAGCCTCATCACTCTGCGGGAAGGCCTCGACCAGAGCACCGAACGGCTGGCGCTCGAGAGCCGGAGCGTCGAAGGGATGGGCCAGCGCATCGGCGACCTCCGCCGCAACCTCTCGGAGTGGGAGTCGCGCTTCTCGATCCTCGCCGCCGGCGCCGAAGCGATCACCACCGCCGCCTCCAAGGCCGATACCCTGTCCACCCAGGTCACCAGCCTGACCGGTGAACTCGCCCGGGTCGCCGAGCTCGGCCACCGGGTGCGTGCCGGGCTCGTCGATCTCGAACGGCTCGAAGAAGGCATCGGCGGGCTCACCGAGCGCACCTGCCGCTTGGAGGAGTCGCGTCCGCTGCTCGAGCGCACGGTCCGCGATCTCGCCGGACTCGGCGCCACCGAAGAGGCGATCCATGAGGCACTCGAACAGCTCCGCGGCGCCCGCACCGAGCTGGCCCAGACCCGCGGCAATCTCGACCAGACCCGTACCTGGCTCGGCGAGACCGACCGAAGCGTCGCGGCACTGCGCACCGACGTCGCCGGTCTCGACCGGATGCGCGCCACGGTGGATTCGCTGCGCCAGGAGCTGGAGCAGCTCACCGGACAGATCACCCTGGTGGAGAGCCGCAAGGGAGTGGTGGACGAGGTACAGCGCCGCCTGACGGAAGCGGCGGGAATGGGCGCTTCGATCGAGGCACGCGCCCGCGGCCTGGCCGAGCGGCTGGAGGCGGCGGAGGATCATCTCGGCACCCTGGTGCCACGGCTCGATGAAGTCGGTCGCGCCGGCAATCAGCTCGTCAGTCTCGGCGCCGAGGTGCGGGAGATGGAGGAACGGGTCCGCGCGGTGCAGGGGACGGTGCACGGGGTCGAGGAGCGCGCGAAAAGCCTGGAGACCCTCGCCAACCGGATGCAGGAGCTGTCCCGCGAGATCGACCAGCGGCAGCATGCGCTGGCCAAGGCGACCGAGCATCTCGATCGCGCGGCCACACTGCGCCAGGAGGCGGCGGTCGCCGCGCAGACCCTCGCCGATCGCGCGCGGGAGGTAGACGCCTCCCTCGCCAACGCCGATCAGCGGCTGTCGAGCTGCGACTCGCTCTCCCGCGAGCTCGAATCGCGGATCGGCGTGCTCAACAGCGCGCAGGAGCGGATCACCGGCTTCGAGGCGAAGCTGGCCGAGTGGCGCGGCGCCGAGCAGCAGCTCGCGCAGGCGATGGAGCAGGCCACTGCGCGGCAGGCGACGATCACCTCGCTGCAGAGCGAGATCCGGGCGC
>DAINRP010000265.1:0-4202 GCA_036741755.1 Gemmatimonadales bacterium | reverse complement strand
AACCCTTTCATCTAGAGAGGCGCTCGTCCGCGTCGACGCGATCGCGAGTGCCCCGTCGCCCTACGGCCCGGCACTCACGATCGCGGCCTTCGGCCTCGCCTCTGCCGGCATCGCCCGCTTTCTCGGTGGCGGTGTCGCGGAGATCGCCGCCGGCGGCGTGCTCGGCCTCTTCACCGGCGCCCTCGAATCGGCGGCGGAGCGGGTGCCGGGGCTCGCCCGGGTCTACGAACCGCTCGCCGCCTTCGTCGCGGCCTTCTGCGCAACCAGCCTGGCCGCACTGGTACACCCCTTCGCGGTGTACAATGCCACGCTCGCGGGGATCATCGTGCTGCTCCCCGGACTGCTGCTCACCAATGCCATCCGCGAACTGGCGCAGCGCCACCTCGCCTCCGGCACGGCGCGGCTCTTCGGGGCGGTCGTGACCCTGTTGAGTCTGGTCTTCGGCGTCGCCCTGGGCGACCGGCTTGCGGGCGCGCTCTTCGGCAGTGTGACGAGTCTGGCGCCGGTGCCGCTCCCCCCATGGACCAGCGTGGCCGCCGTGCTCGCCGCCGGTCTCAGCTTCGTGATCATCCTCAAGGCGGAGCCGTCGGACACCTTCTGGATCGTCGCGGCCGGGGCGGTGACCTATCTCGCCGGGCGCGTCTTCGCGCGGCAGATGGGGCCGGAGCTGGGGCTGTTCCTCGCAGCACTTCTCGCCGGTGTCGGCGGTGCGTTCTGGGGCCGGCTCAAGGACCGGCCGCAGCAGGTGGTGCTGGTGCCCGGCATTCTCATGCTGGTGCCGGGGAGCATCGGCTTCAAGAGCCTCAGCAACCTGCTCGATCGCGACGTCATCTCCGGTGTGCAGACCGCCTTCACCATGATTCTCGCGGCGACCGCGCTTTCCGCTGGGCTACTGGTGGCGGGCCTCATCGCGCCGCTCAGGCGGCGGGCGACCGGCGCCGATTCGGCGATCCCGTAGCCGAGCCGGGCTGCGGCCCGGCGACCGCGTCAGTGGATCCCTCTCGGGATCGCCTCCTGCCAGAGCTTCGTCCGCAGCCGCCTCCCGTTCTCCCGGATGGTCCGGGTCACCCTGACGTGCAGCAAGGTCTCGTCGGACTCGATCTCCATCAGCGTCTGCAGCCTGACTCGGCGCCCGGTCGGCAGGGTGATCTCGTGGTACTCATTGCCGACGAATCGGGCCCGCGCCGGATCGGCGTCAGCAACCTCGTAGTGCTCCTTCTCCACCGTGTCGATCCGGCGCTTGCCGATCGTATACTCGTAGTGCGTCAGGAAATCGACCATCGTGACATTGCGCTCGGCGTCGTGCCGGACGATCGCGCCCGGCGCCCCGCCTGCGCTGATGGTCCGTGCGTCGGGCGCCGTGGCGCGCGGGCCGACCGGGAAGAGCGGGGCCAGTCGTGGTGACGACTCTGGGGGTGTGACCGGCAGCTGCAGCAGGGTGCGGGCGTCGTTGATGGAGAGCCGAGTCGTCATGGGATAGGGCGTCGGCCAGGCCATCGGGAACTGCGCATTGGAGACGGCGAGCCGGATGCGGTGCCCCGGCCGGAAGGTCCAGGTGGTGAAGTGCAGCTCGGTCGAGAGGCTGACGGCCTCATGCGGCGTCAGCGGTACCGGGTTCAGGCGTGACTCGCGCTGCGCCGACTGAATCAGCGCGCCGGTGACGAGCGAGACCTGCCCGCCGGGGGCCACATCCTCGAGCCGCACCGTCCAGTTCGCCCGCGCGACGGGCGCGGACACCTGAAGTGAGACCCTGGGAAACCCGATGATCTCGACGGTGCTGTCGAGTGGTGCGGAGTCGAAGACCAGACTTTCTCCGTCGTCCCGCGCCATGCTGCCGGTTGGATCGTTCCACCAGACCGGCACCGCGGTGCCGCTGCCGGGGACGTAGGTGAGCAGGGCGTCGTGCGCTCCCTCGTCTTGGAGATGCGGGCCCAGTGCCCGGTCGGCCGATGGATACCAGCGGCGCCATTCGGTGCGGGCGATCGGCCAGTCTTCGTAGCGATACACGCCCGGTGTCGTCGCAAGCGCCGCATCGGGGGGATGCCCGTCCCGGACGAACACCGTGAGTCGAGGCTCGGCCATGATGCCGGTCTCCTCCCCGCGGAGCCACTGATTCCACCAGCGCACCGCCTGCTCCCGCCACTCGTACCCCGGGCCGGGCACCGCATTGTCGGGAAAGCTGTGATTCCACGGGCCGAGCAGCGCTTTCACCGGTGCGTGAAGGCTATCCAGCATTCGGGGGACGGCATCGCGGTACCCGTCGAGCTGCCCCCCGATCAGGAATGCGGGAATCGCGATCGCGCCGTAATGGAAGCGCAGCGACTTCCGCCGCCACCAGTCGCTGTCGCTCGAGTGCCGGAGATAGGTGAAGATCCACGGCTCCGCCTCGAACCGGTTGCGGAAATAGGCCGAGTCGGCGGGATAGTCAGGCGGGGCAGGGAGTGCGTTCTCGTGATCGATCTGCAGGGCGTACTGGTCGATGTGGAGGACGCCATCGATGTAGTGGATGTCGTCATGGTAGAGATCGTCGGTCGCCATCAGCGCGATGATCGCCCTGAGGGCTGGGGGATGGCGCATGGCGATCTGAATCGCGTTGAAGCCTCCCCAGGAGATTCCCCAGATGCCGACGGCGCCGTTGCTCCCCGGCAGCGCCGCCAGCTGCGCGATGATCCGGTCGGCATCTTCCATTTCGATGTCGGAGTACTCGCGGTCAGGCAGGTGTCCCTCCGAGGATCCGGTGCCCCGGATGTCGACCTTGGCCATGATGAAGCCGCGCCGGACAAACCAGTCGTAGAGCGGAAAGTCCCGCTCGTAGAACGAGTCTTCCTTGCGGTAGGGGAGGTATTCGAGGAGGACCGGGAAACGCTCACCGGGCGTGCGCGGAACGGGACGCCAGTAGGTGACGGCGAGCCGTACGCCGTCGGGCATGCGGAGCCAGCCGCGCGTCCGGGTGTACTCGTAGGGGGCGGGTGCCGGCGCGGCCGCCTGGGCGGTCACTCCGGCGGCCGGCAGCAGGAGGCCCGCGGCCAGCGGCAGGAGCGAGGCGGCCGCTTTCCATGAAATGAACGACCGGCGGCACCGGGCCAGGAGGGTCATGGGCAGGTGGTGAGGGTGAGGGCAGCGTGGTCGCTTCCGGGGATCCAAGCCAAGGTACGGTGCGGCAGTTCGGGGCGCGACCGTCCTCTCTGGCTCCGCCGGAGACCGGCTTCCCGCCAGATGACGCTCATATGACGCCCACCTCACAGCTTGGAGAGATGACTCCCGACACTCTCCTGACTCGCATCCTCCCCACCGTTCCCGACCTCCTGCCGCAGGTGACGGCCCCCTCGAACCGGGCCTACCTGCGGAGCTATCGGGAGTTCGTCCGCCACGCCCAGGCCCTCAAGCCCATCGATGAGGGGGCGGTCGTCCTCGTGGCTGGCCTGGTGTACAGCTGGATGCCCCGGACCCTCCGGCTCGGCGGCCCCACCGATATCGCCGCGGCCGCTGAGATCCTCGAGCGGGCCGGGCGCAAGGCGAACCTCACTTCCAGAACCTTTGAGTGTCTGAGTACCACCCTGGGCAGCTCCCCTGTGGCCGCGAGCAAGGCGCTCCACTTCTTCCATCCGGAGCTCTACCCGATCTGGGACAGCCATGTCTGGCGCGCGCTCGATTGGCACTCGTCTGAGGTCCGAGCCAACGCGGGCGTCCGCTACCTCGGCTACGTCGATCTGGTCGGCGGCGCGGCGGAGCTGGAGGACTTCACACCGATTCACCGTCTGGTGGAAGAGGCCGTCGGCTATCCGGTCAGCCGGATCCGCGCCCTCGAACTGCTCCTTTCTCTGAGCGGGGCGACCGATCACGAGGAATAGCGCCCTGCCGTTCCGCCGCCTATACTCCCGCCACCGGTTCCCGGATTTGGTTCTGCGGCACCAAACCGGAGGCACTATGCGGCCCCTCGTCCTGCTCGGTATCGTCTTCATCGCCATCGGCTGCATGTTTCTCTACAACGGCGGTCACTTCACCACCCGCAAGAAGCTGCTCGAGGTCGGTGACGTGAAGGTGACCACCGCCGATGAGCGCACGCTTCCCGGCTGGGTTCCCGGGTTGATACTCTTGACGGGTGCTGCACTGGTTCTCGTCGGTGCGCAGCGAGGGGACCGTAGCTGAGCCACTCCGAGCCGGATACGAAGAGACCCACCCCGAGACGGGGTGGGTCTCGG
>DAINRP010000264.1:0-4208 GCA_036741755.1 Gemmatimonadales bacterium | reverse complement strand
TCATCGGCGCCGAGCGGTTCCTGCGCGAGATCAAGACCATCGCCACGCTGCAGCATCCGCACATCCTCGGCCTGATCGACAGCGGCGAGGTCAACGGCACCGCGTACTACGTGATGCCATTCGTCGAGGGGGAATCGCTCCGCGACCGGCTGAATCGGGAGAAGCAGCTCCCCATCGCCGATGCGGTCCGCCTCGCCACCGAAATCGCCGGCGCGCTCGATTATGCCCATCGCCACGGCGTCATCCACCGCGACATCAAGCCCGAGAACATTCTGCTGCACGACGGCAGCGCGCTGGTCGCCGATTTCGGGATCGCCCTCGCGGTGAGTTCCGCCGGTGGCAACCGGATGACCGAGACCGGCATGAGCCTCGGTACACCGCACTACATGTCGCCCGAGCAGGCGATGGGCGAGCGGGAGATCACCGCGCGTTCCGATGTGTATGCTCTCGGCTGCGTCACTTACGAGATGCTCTCCGGCGACCCGCCCTTCACCGGCAGCACCGCGCAGGCGATCGTGGCGCGGGTGATGACCGAGGCGCCGCGGCCGCTCACCACCCAGCGGCGGACGGTGCCGCCGGAGGTGGAGGCGGCGGTGCTCACCGCGCTCGAGAAGCTGCCGGCGGATCGGTTTGGAAGTGCGGCCGAGTTCGCGGCGGCGCTCGAGGGGAGGTCGGTTGGGCGGTTGGGCGGTTGGGCGGCCAGAGGTGCCAATCGCCCAATCGCCCAATCGCCCAATCGCGGGACGGTTTACGTCCTTGCCGCCGGGACGGCCCTCTCGCTCGCGACGTTCTTCATCGGCCGCCGCCTCGGCCGTTCCGAAACTCCTGAACTTCCTCCGTCTCGTCTCTCCATCTTGGCCCCCTCGCTCGGCGCGAGTGGCCTGGCCCGTTTCCGCCAGATCGCCATCACTCCGGCCGGCGACGCGGTGGTCTACGCCGGCGCCAATGGAAGCACCACCAATACCCTTTTCCTGCAGCGGCTGGACGCGCCGGACCCGATCGAGATCGTCGGCTCGACCGGCCTGGGGGGAGTGGCTATCGCCCCTGATGGACACACCGTCCTCGGCACCACCCTGAATAGCGGGTTCCGTCTTCCGATCGAAGGGGGCACCCCGCGGCCCAGCCCCCTCCCCCCCAACAATCTCGGTGGTAACTGGGGCCCGGACGGCTCCTACTGGTCCACCGAAGCCAATGCTTCGGGGATCGTGCGGCTGACGCCCGGCGACTCGCTGATCCCGATACCGCTGCCCCGCGAGAAGGTCCTGGGACTGCGCATCCAGCAGGTGCTCGAGAATGGCCGGATGGCGCTGGTGACCCGCGCGCCGAGCGGGTCGTCCAGCGGACCGGGGCTGCTGCTGGACCTCACGTCGGGGGAGACCACGATGCTGGTGGATCGTCCGATCGTGGAGTTTCGCAGCGTGGCCGGGGAATTGATCTGTGTGCTGCCGGACGGCACGATCACCGCCGCCCCCTTCGACGCCAGCCGGCACCGGATTCTCGGCCCGGCCGTGCAGGTCGCGACCGGCGTGGCGCTGAGCGGGACGGGGGTCGCGCAGTTTGCCGTGGCGGACAACGGCACACTTGCCTATATCCCCGACTCGCCGCGATCCCTCGTCCTGATCGACCGGAGCGGCAATGCGCAGACGGTGCTCGCGGAGCAGCCCAATGTCCACGCGCCGCACTTCGCCCCCGATGGCCGCCGCATCTCGTTCGACCTCACCTCGGCCGAGGGGCGCGACGTCTGGGTCTATAACCTGGATCAGCACACCATCTCCCGTGCCACCTTTGCGCGCGATGGCCACGACGCCACCTGGACCCCGGACGGAAAGTTCCTCACCTATGCCTCGTTCAGGAGTGGCGTCCTCGGCGTCTACCGCACCCGCCCGGGCAGCACCCAGCCCGCGGAATCGCTGCTCGCTTCCAACCAGCTGACCTACACCGGAACCTGGCTAAGGGACGGCAGCGCGCTGATCACCGACGGGAACGACCTGAACGGTATCTCGAGTGGAGACATCGTCCGGGTGGCCAACGGTGGCCGCGGGCCGATCGAGCCGCTGGTCGCCAGCACCTACCTGGAGGCGTACGCGGTACCTTCGCCCGATGGGAAGTGGCTCGCGTTTGCGTCGGACCAGTCGGGGCGATACGAGGTCTACCTTCAGCCGATGGACGGTAAGGGGGACCAACTGCAGGTCTCCCAGGAGGGCGGGACGGAGCCCGTCTGGGCGCCGGATGGCCGTGAACTCTTCTATCGGGGCAACCGGGCGGGCCAGGGTGTTCTGGAGGCCGCGACGCTCCGGACGACACCCAGCCTCTCGATATCATCCGTGCGCGCGCTCTTCTCCGTAACCGACATGGTCGGAACGGCTCCGCATGCGAACTTCGACATCTCGCCGGATGGCCGCACCTTCGTGATGGTCCGCCGGAACCCCGGGAGCCGGATCGTCGTGATCCAGAATCTCCCCGCGCTGCTCCGCCACCTGCGCAACAGGACCGGGGGCACGCCATGAGCCCATGGGTGTCCGCCGCCCGACGTGCGGCGCAGTGGCACTCGAGATCGGTACCATGACGCTCGAGCAGTTGAGTGCCGCGCTTGCCGACCGCTACCGAATCGAGCGTGAGCTCGGTCAGGGCGGGATGGCGACGGTGTATCTCGCCGAGGACCTCAAGCACCGCCGCAAGGTGGCGGTCAAGGTGCTGCGGCCGGAACTCGCGGCTGCGCTGGGGCCGGAGCGGTTCCTGCGCGAGATCGCGACCACGGCCAATCTGCGGCACCCGCACATCCTGCCGCTGTACGACTCGGGGGAGGCGGGCGGTTTCCTCTACTACGTGATGCCGCTGGTCGAGGGGGAATCGCTTCGCGCCCGGCTCGATCGCCAGAAACAGCTCCCGATCGACGAGGCGCTTGGCATCGCGCGGGAGGTCGCCGACGCCCTCGGCTACGCCCATCAGCGCGGCATCATCCATCGCGATATCAAGCCGGAGAATATCCTCCTCGAAGGGGGCCACGCCGTGGTGGCCGACTTCGGCATCGCCCGCGCGGTCAGCAGCGCCGGCGCCGAGAAGCTGACGGAGACCGGGCTCTCCGTCGGCACCCCGATCTACATGAGCCCCGAGCAGGCGGCGGGCGACCCGAATCTCGACGGCCGGAGCGATCTCTATTCCCTCGGCTGCGTGCTCTACGAAATGCTCGGTGGCCAGGCACCATTCACCGGGCCGACGGCGGAGAGCATCACCCGGCAGCACATCGTGACGGATGCGCCGCCGATCACCAACCTGCGCCCGACCGTGCCGGCCGAGATTACCGGCGCGCTGGCCCGCTCGCTCGCCAAGAATCCCGCCGACCGCTTCAATCCCGTCGCCCAGTTCGCCGATGCGCTCCGTCCCGGCAGTCAGGCACAGCCGGTGCACCGACCGTCCACCGCAGTCCGTGCATCCCCCGTATTCCGGACGCCGATACTCGTCACTGTTGCCGTGGTCGCGATCGCGGCCGCACTCCTTTTCTGGCGTCGTGGGCGGGGCGCCGAAGCTTCCCTCCCTACATCGGTCGCGGTGCTCCCCTTCGTCGACTTGAGCCCCGAACGCACCAATACCTATCTCGGCGATGGCATCTCCGAGACGCTGATCAATGCCCTGACCAATGTGCCGGGGTTGAGCGTCGCGGCACGCACCTCGGCCTTCTCGTTCCGCGACAAGGCGGAGGATGTGCGCGAGATCGGCCGCCAGCTCGGCGTCGCGGCGGTGCTGGAAGGGAGTGTCCAGAAGGCCGGAGACCATCTCCGGGTCACGGCGCAGCTCATCAAGACTGCCGACGGACTGCACCTCTGGTCGGAGAGCTTCGACCGCGGGGCCGGCGACATTTTTGCTGTGCAGGACGAGGTCGCCAGGGCCGTCGTGAATGCGCTCCAGCTCCGGCTGGCGACCACATCCGATTCGGGCGGCACCCGTGGCGGCACCCATAACGCCGAGGCCTACGATGCCTACCTGCTGGGCCGCTACCACTGGAACCGGCGGACCACGGAGGGGATGATCGCTGCCACGGTGGCATTCAAGAAGGCGCTTGCGCTCGACTCGAACTACGCCCTGGCATGGAGCGGACTGGCCGACAGCTACGTGCTGTCGATCCCCGAGGAGTATGACGTGCCGGGGCTCAACCGTGACTCGACCCTGACGCGGGCCGAGGCGGCCGCGCGCCGGGCGATCGCGCTGGA
>DAINRP010000263.1:0-4208 GCA_036741755.1 Gemmatimonadales bacterium | reverse complement strand
GTCAGCGGCTCGTGGATCACGCCGATCGCCTTGAGGAAGCCGTTGAGGATCCCCTCCTGGCCCAGAATGATCTTCCAGGCGTAGGCCCGCACCAGGTAGCTCACCCACAGCGGGATGATCACCGCCATGTAGAGCAGGTTCTTGTGGGTCTTCACCTTGAAGGCGAGCAGATAGGCGAGCGGATACGCCAGCAGCAGCGAGGCCAGCGTCACCCGGGCGGCAATACCGGCGGAGAAGAAGATCGTCTGCGGGTACAGCCCGGTGCCGAAGAGGCGGCCGTAGTTCTCGAGGGTGAGTTCGTGGGTGAGTTGGCCGTTCTTGAGCCGGAAGAACGAGTGCGCGAACAGAAAGAGGTAAGGGAGCAGGAGCAGGACGCCAACCCAGCCGATCGGGATCGCCGCGCCCAGCCAGGCGCCCACGCGGCTCGGCCGCTTCGCGACCGGCGCCTCAGTCGGCGACACAGATGCCCCGCTCGGCGGGCCAGGTGACGGTGAGGCTCCGGCCCGGCTCCGGCTGCGGCTCGCCCGCGGGCCAGTGCAGCACCAGCGACTGGCCGTCGGCGAGGGTGGCGTGCACCCGGGTGACGGCGCCGGTGAAGATGGATTCTTTGACGGTGACTTTGAGTTCAGGGCCGCCATGAATGGCGGCCCCACCGGGAACTGCTGTGGGGACGCGATTCATCGCGGCCCGAGTTGGCTCGACATACTCCGGTCGGATAGCGAGCCATGTGTCAGGCGCGAGCCCCACGGCCGGGCCGGTGAGCAGATTGGTCTCGCCGATGAAGTCCGCGACATAGCGGGAGGCGGGCCGTTCGTACATCGCCTGCGGGGTATCGAGCTGGGCGATCTTGCCGTTGCGCATCAGCACGATCCGGTCCGACATCGTGAGCGCCTCTTCCTGGTCGTGCGTCACGTAGATGAACGTGATGCCGAGCTGGCGGTTGAGGTGCTTGAGCTCGAGCTGCATCTCCTTGCGGAGCTTGAGGTCGAGCGCGCCGAGCGGTTCGTCGAGCAGCAGGACGCGGGGGCGGTTGACCAGCGCGCGGGCGAGGGCGACCCGCTGCTGCTGTCCGCCGGAGAGCTGCCGGGGGGCCCGGTCGCCGAGGTGGCCCAGCTGCACCATCTCGAGCGCCTGGGTGACCCGTTCGGCGACTTCGGTCCTGGCGACGCGGCGCATCCGGAGGCCGTAGCCGACGTTGTCGCGCACGCTCATGTGCGGGAAGAGCGCATACTGCTGGAAGACGGTGTTGAGGTCGCGCTTGAAGGGCGGGAGCCCCGTGATCGGGGTCCCGCCCATGAGGATGTCGCCGCTGGTGGGGTGTTCGAACCCGGCGATCATTCGGAGTGTCGTCGTCTTGCCGGACCCGCTGGCGCCGAGCAGGGTGAGGAATTCGCCCGGCGCCACCGCAAGATCGAGGTGATCGACCGCCACGAAGTCGCCGAAGCGCTTCGTGACGGCCTTGAGCTCGAGGAGCGGTGCGGTCACTTCCCCGCCTTGACCTCGTTCCAGATCTCCTGGTACTTGTCGCGCTTGGAGCCCCACTGCCAGAAGTTCACCTTGCTGCCGTAGTCGGCGATGTCCTTCTGCAGGGCCGAGGCATCGGCGGTCATGTACGCCTTCGCGGCCGGGTTGGCGACGTTGTAGGCGGTGACGTCCGACATCAGCTTCTGGGTGAACGGCTGCGCGGCATACTCGAGCCAGGCGTAGGCGGCGTCGAGGTTGCGGGCGCCCTTGGTGAGCACCCAGTGGTCGGCCCAGGCGGTGGTGCCCTCGCTGGGGATGATCTCGCCGGCGGGGAACTTGGCGGCGCGAAGCTGGCTGGTCATGAGCGGCCAGCCTTCGCCCGCGACGATCTCGCCGCTCTGGAAGAGCTGGGTCATGTCGCCGGCGGTGACCCAGTACTTCCGCACGTTGGGCTTGAGCTCGAGCATCTTCGCCTTGACCTTGGCGAGATCCTCGTCCGACAGGTTGTAGAGCTTGCTCGGGTCGGCCGGATCGTCCATGCCGAGGACCTGGGCCACCATGTAGAGGGTGGCGATGTCGTCCTGGAGTGAAAGCTTGCCCTTGTACTTCTTGTCCCAGAGCTGGGCCCAGCTGGTCGGCGCCGGCTTGAGCTTGGTGGTGTCATAGATCATCGGGTTCGGACCGAAGGCCCACGGAAGCCCGAAGACGGTCGAGTCCTTGCGCGCGACCTTGAGGTCGCGGAAGCTCGACATCAGGTCGCCGTAGCTCGGGATGCGCTTGAGGTCGAGCGGCTGGGCGAGCCCGGCCTCGATGATCGCGGTGACCGCGTCGGACGACGGCGAGACGAGATCGATCGTCTCGGAGCCGCCGGCCCGCAGCTTGGTGACCAGGTCGTCGCTCGAGCCCATGTAGGTCGCATTGACCTTCACGCCGCACGCGGTCTCGAAGGGCTTGGTGAAGAGGGTATCGGTGTACCCTTCCCAGACCATGAAATTGAGCTCGCCGCCGATCGGCTTGGGGCAGAGCTGGGCGAGATAGGTCGCCGCGTCCGCCCGGGCATCGCTCGTGGCCTGGATGGAAATCTTGGTGGCGGTGGTGCTGGCGGCCGGGGCGGCCTTGTCGCCACCGCAGGCGCTGAGGGTCATGGCTCCAAGAGACAGGAGCAGAGCCGCGCGGACAGTGCTACGGACGGGAAGCATCGGGTATAGACCTCGCAAGAGGGGAACAGGGGGCATTGCCAAGCGGCAAACCTACATCCGGGCGCCGAGTTGGCAATCCGCGAACCCCTGACGGATGCTCCTCCCCCGTCCGGCGGGCAGCCTCGAGCTGCGGCGGAAGCCGGTCGAGCCGCCGGTCGGCTGAGCGCCCTCGACTTTTCCCACACTGCGGGCTAATCTCGGCGATCCTCCGTTTCACTCCTGCTGGAGCTCGCCGATGGCCCGCATCATTGATCTCAAGACTTCGATTCCCGGTCCGAAGAGTCAGGCCCTCGGCGCGCGCCGCGCCAAGGCCGTCCCCAAAGGCGTCCCCGCCACCACCCCGATCGCGATCGTGCAGGCCGATAACGCGGTGGTCACCGACGCCGATGGCAACCGGCTGATCGACTTCGGCGGCGGCATCGGAGTCGTGAACGCCGGCCACCGCCACCCGAAGGTGGTGCAGGCAGTGAAGGATCAGCTCGATCACTTCACCCACGTCTGCTTCCCGGTGTCGATGTACGAGCCGTATATCGAGCTGGCGGAGAAGATGAACGCGCTCACCCCGGGCACCCACGAGAAGCGCACCTTTTTCGTGAACAGCGGTGCCGAGGCGGTGGAGAACGCCATCAAGGCGGCGCGGCGGGCCACTGGCAGGCAGGCGGTGATCTGCTTCGAGCACGGCTTCCACGGGCGCACCTATCTCGGGCTGTCGCTCACCTCGAAGGTGAATCCGTACAAGCTCGGTTTCGGGCCGTTCATGCCCGAGATCTATCGCATTCCGTTCCCGTACTGCTATCGCTGTGACGCGGGGCCGAAGAACGGCACCTGCTGCATGGCGGACCGCTCCCATCTGGAGCATCTGCTCGCGTCGCACGTCGATCCAAAGGGCGTCGCGGCGGTGATCATGGAGCTGGAGATCGGGGAGGGGGGGTTCATCCCCGTGCCGGCGGCCTATCTCAGCATGCTGGCGCAGTTCTGCAAGGACCACGGCATCGTCTTCATCGCCGACGAGATCCAGACCGGCTTCGGGCGCACGGGGAAGATGTTCGCGTGCGAACACTACGGACTGGTGCCGGACATCATCACCACCGCGAAGTCGCTCGCCGGTGGGCTGCCGCTCGCGGCGGTGACTGGGCGCGCCGAGATCCTCGACGCGTCGCAGCCCGGCGGGCTCGGGGGCACCTACGGCGGCAATCCGCTGGCCTGCGCCGCCGCGCTCGCGATCATCGACGCCATGCAGGAGGAGAAGCTGGTCGAGAAGGGGGCCAGGGTTGGCGACGCGATCCGGGCCCGGTTCGAGCAGTGGCGCGCGAAATACCCTGAGGTGGGTGACGTCCGCGGTCTCGGCGCGATGATCGCGATCGAGCTGGTGAAGGACCGCGCCACCAAGGAGCCGGCGAAGGAACTGACCGGGAAGCTGCAGGCGGAGGCGCTCAAGCGCGGCGTCATCCTGCTCTCCGCCGGGACGCTCGGCAATGTCATCCGGGTGCTGGTGCCGCTCACCGTGGAGGACGCGGTGCTCGAGGAGGGGCTGGACGTGATGGA
>DAINRP010000262.1:0-4256 GCA_036741755.1 Gemmatimonadales bacterium | reverse complement strand
TGCTCTTCGAATTCGCCAAGCGGGCCTTCGCCTGGTACCTGCACAACCTGGCGGCGGTGAACCGCTTCTCGGCGGACGCCAACATCGGCGCGGTCATCCTGTTCGTGCTCTGGCTCTACTACACGGCACTGGTCTTCCTGATTGGCGCAGTCGTCGCGGAGACCTGGGATCTGTGGCATCGGCAGCGGGGGGTCGGCGGGCTCCGTCCGGTCCAGCTGGCTGGTAGCTGACCGCGCCCGGGCGCGGTATACTCTGGCCTGACACCCTGGCGATCACCGTCGCCACGGGCCAGATCTCTGCTCCGCCCAATCACTCACGTTCTGCCAGCCGGGTCTCGCCCATGCGCCTGCTCGCGACGCTGCTGCTCCTTCCGACGCTGCTCCGGGCCCAGGAATTCGATTTCTACGCGCGTGGGCCCTACCGGCCGCCCGTGCCCCGGCCCGAGTCGATACTCGGCTACGCGGTGGGCGCGCAGCAGACCATGTACTACCAGCAGCAGCAGGTGCTGGATCGCCTGATCGAGGCGGCCCCCGACCGGGTCCGCACGGAGGTCATCGGCCGGACGGCGGAAGGAAAGGTCATGCGCCTGCTGATCATTTCCTCGCCGGCGAACCTGGCGCGTCTCGACGAGATCCGCGCGAGCCTGGCCCTGCTGGCCGACCCCCGGAAGACCAGCGCCGACCAGGCGCGGGCGCTCGCGGAGCGGACACCGGTGACCGTCCTGCTCACCCACTCGGTGCACGGCAACGAGCCGGCCGGTTTCGAAGCGGCGATGCAGACGGCCTACCAACTGCTCGCCTCAGACGAGCCGGCGACCCAGGAGGTCCTCCAGAACGTCGTGGTCCTCATCAATCCGTCGCAGAACCCGGATGGCCACGAGCGGTTCGCGGCCTGGTCCAATTCGATCGCCGTCGGGAGCGACGATCCCCTCGCGGTGGAGCAGACCGAGCCCTGGGCCATCTGGGGCCGGTACAACCACTATCGCTTCGACATGAACCGCGATCTGCTGGCGCAGTCGCAGAATGAGTCGAAGGCGATTGCCTCGGTCTATGTCCGCTGGCACCCGCAGGTGGTCGCGGACCTCCACAGCACGACCTCGCAGTACTTCTTTCCTCCCGTGGCAGATGCTCACAACGCGAACCTCCCCGCCAAGACCTACGAGTGGTTCGAGCGGTTCGGGAAGAGCAACGGCCAGGCCTTCGATCGTTTCGGCTGGCAGTACTACGTGCGGGACGTCTTCGACTTCTTCTACCCGGGCTACATCGACATGTGGCCGTCGATGCGCGGCGGGGTCGGAATGACCTTCGAGACCGATGGCGGTCCCGAGCTCAAGAAGCGGAAGGACGATGGCAGCTATGTGACGTTCGAGATGGCGATCGCGCATCACTATACCGCGTCGATGGCTACCCTGGAGTACGCGGCGAAGAACCGCGCCGAACGGCTGCGGGATTTCCACGAGTTTCATGTCACCGGCATGAGTGAGGCGCAGAAGCGGCCGATGCGCCGGGTGCTGTTCAGCGCCGCCGATCCCGGCCGGGCGATGTGGCTGGCCAGGCGGCTCGCCGGTGAGGAAATCGAGGTAAGCCGCCTGACGCAGGCCTACGCCCCGCTTCGGGCGACATCCTATCTTGGCGGTTCCGCCGTGGCGAAGCGGAGCTTTCCGGCGGGGACCTATCTCGTCGATCTGGCGCAGCCCGAGGCCCGCCTGGCCACCACGATGCTGGAGCCCCGGGCGGCCTGGGACTCGGCGTTCGTGCGCCGGCAGTTCGCGGCGTTCCAGCGGAACCAGCGGCGTGGCGCCGAGGAGAACAAGGAAGGCTACGAGTTCTACGACGTGACTGCCTGGTCACTGCCCCTCGCACTTGGGCTCGATGCCTGGTGGACCGACGATACCACCCGCGTCGCAGGGGAACGGATTGGTGCCACGGATTCGCTGGCGGTCCCACCGGGCCCGAGCCGGGCCCAGTCGGCGTACCTCTTCGGGGATGAGACCGAGGCGGGCACCAGACTCGCGATGCGACTGCTTCGCGAAGGCTTCCGGGTGAGCGTCGCGACCCGCCCGGTCACCGCCGACGGCGCGAGCTACCCGCGGGGCACGTTCGTTGTCCGGCTGCAGCGAAACCCTGCCGCGATCCACGAGCGCATCGTGGCCCTCGCCCGGGAGACCGGGGCGCGGGTGAGCGCCGTCGGGTCCGCGTTTCCCGATTCCGGGCAGTTCGGGATCGGGAGCGAGACTGTCGTCGCCGTCCGCGCGCCGCACATTCTGCTGGCGGCCGGCGAAGGGATCGAACAGACGGCGTTCGGGTCGGTGTGGTTCTACTTCGACCGCGAACTCGGCATCCCGGTGACTCCCGTCAATCTGTCCAGCATCGGGAGCGCGAATCTGGGGGACTACAATGTCCTCATCATCCCGTCAGGGTCTGCCGGGCGGCTGTGGGAGGAGCTCGGTGAGACGGGCGCGACCAAGCTCAGGAGTTGGGTCGAGTCAGGCGGCGCGGTGATCGGGTTTGGCGGGGCGGCCGAGCTCCTGGGACGGAAGGAAGTCGCACTTACCACCGTGAAGGAACTCGCGGGCGATTCCGTCGCCGTCAAGGACACATCGCTGACCGACGCGATGCGTCCCGGCCCGCCGCTCGTGTCGCCGAGCGCCACGGGGGGCAACACGCCGGAGCAGGTGCCCGGAGCGATCTTCCGTGCGACACTCGACCGCACCCACTGGCTCACCTACGGGTACGCCCGCGATCAGTTGCCGGTCTTCCTCGAGAGCAGCAGCTTCCTCAAACCGTCCGAAAAGGGCGCCAATCCGGTGGTGTTCACCGGCAGCGATCTGACCCTCGCCGGGTTCACCTGGCCGAACAATACCGAGAAGCTGCTGCGAAACTCGGTCTGGGCGGCGGTGGAGACGGTCGGCAGCGGAAGCGTCGTGCTCTTCGCGGAGAATCCCGTCTATCGCGGCTTCTGGCGCGGGCCGGCCAAGCTGCTCACGAACGCCGTGCTGTTCGCGCCGGGGCGGTGACCACGCCGCTGACGCTGGTCGTTCTCGCTGCGGGGCTGGGCAGCCGTTACGGCGGCCTCAAACAACTCGACCCGCTCGGCCCGGGCGGCACCACGCTCATGGACTACTCGGTCTATGATGCGTGGCGCGCGGGGTTCACCCGAGCGGTCTTCGTCATTCGCCCCGAGATTGCGGCGGGATTCGCCGAGTTGATCGGCGACCGATACCTCTCCCGCCTGCAGGTCACGACCGCACACCAGCGGCTGGACGCCCTGCCCGGCGGCATCGCATTGCCTGGCGGCCGTACGCGGCCATGGGGGACCACCCAGGCCGTCCTTGCCGCCGCCCCCCAGTTGCAGGGCCCATTCGCCGTGCTGAACGCCGACGATTTCTACGGCCGACAGTCGCTGCGGGCAGTCGCCGAGTTTCTGCGACGGTCTCCACTCGATAGTCACCATCACTCGGTCGTCGGATACCGGCTCGGTGCCACGGCGAGTCCCGCCGGCGGCGTGAATCGGGCGCTGCTGGAACAGGCCGCGGACGGGCGCCTTTTCCGGATCACCGAGCTTCGCGAACTGACCCGGACCGCCGACGGGAATTTCGTGACCGGTGGTGGCCTCAGCCCGAGATCCGTTTCGGCAGACGCCCTGGTGTCGATGAACCTGTGGGGATTCACGCCCGCGATCCTCCCGGTGCTTGCCCGGGCCTTCGAGGAGTTCCTCGCGACCGGTCCCGGCGAACGGGACGAATCCTACCTCCCCGACGCCGTCCAGGTGTCGGTGGCCCGCGGGCAAGCCACGGTCGAGGTGCTCCCAACCCCAGATCGGTGGTGCGGGGTGACCTACCCCGAGGACCGGCCGTGGGTTGGCGCGGCGCTATGGTCCCTCGTGGAGCAGGGTCTCTATCCGGAGTCGCTGTGGCCATAACGGAAGCAGAGGCCTGGGCGGCTCTCGATGCGTTCGGTCTGCGGGTCGTGAGTCTGCACCCGATGGAGATCGGTCACATCAACGCATCGTGGCGGGCCGCCACCACGACCGGGGACGCCTATCTCCTGCAGCGCCTGAATCCGGACGTCTTTCCGGATGGCGAAGCGGTGCTGCGGAACCTCGGCCTCGTGACGGCTTACCTGGCGAGAAAGGTTCGTCACCTTCCCGATGCGGAGCGGCGAGCGCTCAGGGTGCTGACGCGGCCCGACGGGTCGCTCGGATGGCGGGCTCCATACGGCACCTGGTGGCGGGTGTTCCATTTCGTTGCACGGTCG
>DAINRP010000261.1:0-4263 GCA_036741755.1 Gemmatimonadales bacterium | reverse complement strand
GGTAGCCTCGATGAATGGCTCCAGTGCAAGCGCACCGTGGGCCACCGCAATCTCATATCCGTAACCAAGCGTGTGCAGCGTGAAGCGCGTGGTACCGAGGATGGAGTTCTCCAGGTGCGGCCGGATCGACCGGAAGGGATCGAGTTCCCGCAGGTCTTCGGGCCGGTCGGACCGCTCGAAGCGATAGTAGCCGAGGTGCCCGGCGCGTCGGTACGATCCCTCCAGCAGCAGCGTCTTGAAGACAAAGAACCCGTTCGCCTCCTCGGTCCGTCCCCACTCGCCCAGCGCATACACCCTGCCCCCGACGGCGGGACGATCGAGTCGCACTGCCGCGTGCCACTTCCATGCATCGGTCCCCGCCCCAGGCCGGTGCTCCGGCGAATGCACCTTGGCCCGCGAGCCGGAGACCTCCACTCCCTCGATGGGAAACAGCGTCACTCGCGCCGACCACGAATCCCCGAAGCGTGACAGCAGCGGCCACTGTCCCGGTCGCTCCGGCTCGTCCCCGTTGAACAGCGAAGCCTCGAGCGACAGCGGGCCTGCCCGAACCCCAGCGATTGCGACGCCGCGCTCGAGGAGCTGCGACAGGTGGTGATTGACCGGATACCGATAGACCGGGCGGCTCATCGGATCGTCGGAGCCGAAAGGGACGAACCCCTTCCCTGCACTAAGTGAAACGCGGACGCCGCCATCGAGCCCGCCGAGGAGATCGACGCCGGACAGCATCAGCTCGTGGGCGTAGGTGTGCGGATGCCGGCGGTCGTTGTACCCCTCGCCCCAGCCACCGGGGAGCAGTTCACCCTTCGGGATAGTCTGCCCCTCAACGTTGAGCGTGCCGGTGAATCGCAGATGGCCGTTGAGTGCGCCGGCATGGAGCATCATCATCGGCTGCGTCAGGCGCGCCTCCGTCATCCCCTTCCCCCCTGGCGCCCGCTCCACACTCGTGACGACCCCGATCGCCTGCCCCATGACCGACGCCCATGGCGGCTGCTGCGCGGCCGCAGGGCGGGCCAGGACGAGCAGAACGGGAATGACGACAAATCGTGCAATGATTGGGCGCGTCACGTGGGAAGAGTCTCGGGGGATGGACATACCAGCGGCCCGGCCGACAGGTGACGACCGGGCCGCAGGAGACCGCACAGTCCGCTGATCAGATCGCGACTTCGACCGCGCTCTCTTCCCGCCGGGTGACACTGGCGGTGATGTAGTCACGATAGAGCCGGGAGATCCAGTCGATGGAGATACCTTTCGGACAGGCCTCCATACACTCGCCATGCCAGGTACAGCCACCGAAGCCCTCGGCATCCATGGTCTCCACCATGCTGAGCGCCCTCCGCTTCCGCTCGGGCTGCCCCTGCGGCAGCATGCCGAGGTGCCCCGCCTTGGCGGAGGTGAAGAGCATGGCGGAAGCGTTGGGGCAGGCCGCGACGCAGGCGCCGCAGCCGATGCACTGCGCCGCATCCATCGCGGCGTCGGCATCGGTCTTGGGGACCGGGAGCGCGTTGCCATCCTGGGCGCTGCCGGTAGAAACGCCCACGAATCCTCCGGCGGCAATGATCCGGTCGAAGGCGCTCCGATCGACGACGAGGTCCTTCACGACCGGGAAGGCCCGCGCGCGCCAGGGCTCGATGTAGATCGTGTCGCCGTCCTTGAAGCTCCGCATGTGGAGCTGGCAGGTGGCGGTGCCCTTCATCGGGCCGTGCGCGACGCCGTTGATCATCATGCCGCAGGAGCCGCAGATCCCTTCGCGGCAGTCGTGGTCGAAGGCGATGGGCTGCTCGCCCTTCAGGATGAGCCCCTCGTTCACGACGTCCAGCATCTCGAGGAACGACATGTCGGGACTGACATCCGGCGCATCGTAGCGGACCAGCTTGCCTGCCGCACCACTTGCGGCCTGGCGCCAGACGTAGAGCGTCAGGTTCACTTGTAGCTCCGGGTGCTCAGGTGCACGTTCTCGAACTCCAGCGGTTCCTTGTGGACCACCGGTGCCTTGTCGTCGCCCTGGTACTCCCAGGCAGCAACGTAGCAGAACTTCTCGTCGTTGCGGAGCGCTTCACCGTCCGGCGTCTGGTACTCGACCCGGAAATGCCCGCCGCACGACTCCTCGCGCTCCAGCGCGTCCCGGCACATCAGCTCGCCAAACTCCAGGAAGTCGGCCACTCGGCCGGCCTTCTCCAGCGACTGATTCAGCTCGGCGCCGCTGCCGGGCACGTTCACATTCTCCCAGAACTCGCTCCGCAGCGCCGGGATCTTCTGCAGGTTGGTGCGCAGCCCTTCGGCGGTGCGCGCCATGCCGCAGTTGTCCCACATGAGCTTGCCCAGTTCCCGGTGGAAGGAATCGACGGTGCGCTTGCCCTTGATGCCGAGCAGCCTGCTGGTGCGCGCCGTGGTCTCGGCCTCCGCCGCCCGGAACGCGGGATGGCTGGTGTCGAGCTTGGGCAGCGTCGCCGACGCGAGGTAGTTGCCGATGGTATAGGGAATCACGAAGTAGCCATCGGCAAGCCCCTGCATCAGCGCGCTGGCGCCGAGCCGGTTGGCGCCGTGATCGGAGAAGTTCGCCTCACCGAGCACATGCAGCCCCGGGATCGTGCTCATCAGGTTGTAGTCCACCCACAGGCCGCCCATCGTGTAGTGCACCGCTGGGAAGATTCGCATCGGCGTGCGATAGGGGTTCTCGTCGGTGATCCGCTCATACATCTCGAACAGGTTGCCGTAGCGTTCGCGCACCTTCTGCTCCCCGACGCGCTTGATGGCATCGGCGAAATCGAGATAGACGCCCAGGCCACCCGGGCCCACCCCTTGCCCGGCATCGCACGCCTCCTTGGCGGCGCGGCTGGCGATGTCGCGCGGCGAGAGGTTGCCGTAGCTCGGATACTTGCGCTCGAGGTAGTAGTCCCGCTCGCTCTCGGGAATCTGGGCCGGCGGGCGCTTGTCGGCCTTGGCCTTGGGCACCCAGATGCGGCCGTCATTCCGCAACGACTCGCTCATCAGCGTGAGCTTCGACTGGTAGTCGCCGCTCACCGGAATGCAGGTTGGGTGGATCTGGGTGAAGCAGGGGTTGCCGAACGCCGCGCCGCGCTTGTAGGCGCGGTAGGTGGCGGTGACGTTGCAGCCCTTCGCGTTGGTCGAGAGGTAGAACACGTTGCCGTAGCCGCCGGTCGCCAGGATCACCGCGTCGGCGGCGTGCGACTCGATCTTGCCGGTCACCAGGTCCCGGACGACGATGCCGCGGGCGACGCCGTCCACCAGCACCACGTCGAGCATCTCGGTGCGGGGGAACATCGCGACGGTGCCGGCCGCGATCTGCCGCTCCAGCGCCTGATAGGCGCCGAGCAGGAGCTGCTGGCCGGTCTGGCCCCGGGCGTAGAAGGTGCGGGAGACCTGCGCGCCTCCGAAGGAACGGTTGGCGAGGAGGCCACCATATTCCCGCGCGAAGGGCACGCCCTGCGCGACGCACTGGTCGATGATGTTCACGCTGATCTGCGCCAGGCGGTACACGTTCGCCTCACGGGCGCGGAAGTCGCCGCCCTTGACCGTATCGTAGAACAGCCGCCAGATCGAGTCGCCGTCGTTCTGGTAGTTCTTGGCTGCGTTGATCCCGCCCTGCGCCGCGATCGAGTGCGCCCGCCGCGGCGAATCCTGGAAGCAGAAGCACTTCACGTTGTAGCCGAGTTCGCCGAGGGTCGCAGCGGCGGCGCCGCCCGCGAGCCCGGACCCGACCACGATGACCGAGTATTTCCGCTTGTTGGCGGGATTCACCAGCTTCATCTCGAAGCGGTGCGTGTCCCACTTCTCGGCGAGGGGCCCCGAAGGAATCCGCGAGTTCAGTTCCATGATTGATTCCTCAGTGCAGCACGCCCAGCAGGACCGCCACCGGGATGACCGTGAAACCGAGCCACACGACCACGGCGATCACCCGCGCGATCGGCCGGTGCAGCGGATTGGCGCGTGGCTGAGCCGCCCCCAGCGAACGGAGACTGCTCCACGCGCCATGATAGAGGTGCAGGCCGACTGCTGCCATCGCCACGATGTACAGCACCGCCACCAGCGGGACCGACAGCCCCGAGATGAGGTTGTGGTAGACGTCGCCCTCGATGAAATCGGGGTGGATCTGACCCGTGGTGAGGTGCAGCAGATGCAGCACGATGAACAGCAGCAGCACGATCCCCCCAATACGGAGGGTCATCGACGCCGGGGTCGCGGCCTGCGCGACCTTCCTGGCATAGCCGACCGGGCGGGCGGCGCGATCGAGCAGGGTCAGCT
>DAINRP010000260.1:2169-4272 GCA_036741755.1 Gemmatimonadales bacterium | reverse complement strand
CATCGTTCCGGGCCACGGCGATGTGCAGCACGACTACGCCTACCTGAACCTGGTGCGGGAGCTGCTCATCTTCACTCGGGTTCAGGCACGCATCGCGGTCGAGAAGGGCACCTCGCTCGAGGATGCCCAGAAGGCGATCGACTTCGCGCCGTTCATCCAGCGCTTCGCCGGTGGCGATCCGATCCGGGAGGACGCCTTCAACAGCTTCTACGCCTCGCCGGCGGTGCAGCGGGCGTATGAGGAGGCAAAGTTCGCCTCCGAGGGACCGCTGCCGGCCGGCTCCTGAACCGGGGGGGTGAGCCGCCGCCCAGCCCCGTCCGCGTACCCTCGCTCCCCCGCCCGCACCCCCGGGACACTCGGCCGCCCTCATCCGAGGGTCCTCCCTGCTATTATGTCACCCCATGACTCCCGAACTTCGGGTCGAATCCACGCGCGGGGACTGGGTCGAATCGGTCCATCAGGTCTCCGTCGCAGTGGTGGACGCCCAGGGGCGGCTGGTCGCCAGGGCGGGTGATCCCGACCTGACGACTTTTTGGCGCTCGGCGGCCAAACCCTTCCAGGCCATGCCGATGGTGGCAGACGGCGCGGCTGACCGCTTCGGCTTTTCGCCCCGCGAACTGGCGCTGGGCTGCGCCTCGCATTCGAGTGAGCCCGCTCACCTCGAGCTCGCCGAGTCGATGCTCAAGAAGCTGGGGCTCACCGAGCGGGCGCTCGCCTGCGGTGCGCATCCGCCGCTCTCGCCTGCGGTGGCGGAGCAGGTGTTGCGGCAGGGGATCGTCATGACGCCGCGCTGGAGCAACTGCTCCGGCAAGCATGCCGGCATGCTGGCGATGGCGCTGCACCACGGCTGGCCGCTCACCGGGTACGAGCGGCTCGAACACCCGCTGCAGCAGCGAGTGGTCGCGGAGGTGATGCGCTGGAGCGGATGTGCCGAGGGATCGCTGCATTTCGGAGTCGATGGCTGCACCGTGGTCTGCTTCGGCCTGCCCCTGCGCGCGATGGCACTGGCCTATGCCCGGTTCGCCGCGTCGGAGGAACCGGCCGCGGTTCGGCTCAGGGAATCGATGGCCTCTTTTCCCGAACTCATCGCCGGCCAGGGCCGGTTGGAGACCGAGCTGGGGCAGGCGACCGCGGGGCTCGCGATCGCGAAGGTCGGTGCGGACGGGATCTACTGCGCCGCGCTGCCCCAGGCGGAACTGGGCATCGCCCTCAAGGTGCACGACGGCGACATGCGCAGTTCGGGGCCGGTGCTGCTCGCGGTGCTCCGCGCCCTCGGCGCGCGCTTCGACCTCGGCTTCGATGCGGACCGGCTGCCGGTGGAGGTGACGCGGCACGGGGAGCTTCCGACGCTGAACACCCGCGGAACCGTCACCGGCGTCACGAGGGCGCTGGGCGGGTTGCAGTTTTGAGAACCGCCGAGCGTTGGCGGGGTACCAGCACGATTCGGAACAGGAGTTAGCGTCATGTCCAGGCAGGCCCAGCTCGATGCACCGACCCTGCACCTGGCGCGCTTCGCCGCGGCGATCGCGCTGGGTGACGAACCCGAGCTGCGCGATCGCGCGGGGGGGTGTCGCACCAATCAGGTGCCGGTGCCCTGGGTGGAGGAGTTGCTGCTGCAATCGGTGCTCATGGTGGGCTATCCGCGCGCCCTGATTGCCTTCTCCATCTGGCGGAAGGTCGGACGGGTGGCGGCGCCTGCACGTGACGCCGAGGCCGAGTACAGCCAGGTGGGAGAATGGACGGCGCGCGGGGAAGAGACCTGCGGCATCGTCTACGGCGCCAACTACAAGCGGCTGCGGGAGAACGTCAAGGAACTGCATCCCGCGCTCGACCTGTGGATGATCACTGAGGGCTATGGTCGCACCATGTCTCGGCCCGGGCTCGACCTGCTGCGCCGCGAGCTGTGCACCGTGGCCCAGACGGCGGTGATGGAAGTGCCTCGGCAATTGCACTCGCATCTCCGCGGCGCCCTGCACGCCGGCGCGACGTTCGGCGAGGTGGATGGGGTGCTGTCGGTGGTGAATCCACTGCTGTCATACGACCAGTGGAAGAAGGTGAAGGAGCTGTGGCAGACGGTACGCGATGGCTGGGAACCGGAAGAAT
>DAINRP010000260.1:0-2069 GCA_036741755.1 Gemmatimonadales bacterium | reverse complement strand
ACCATCCGCGTCACCGCGGGCACCGGTGGGTCCGGTGCCGCGTCGTTCGCGCGATTCAAATTCCGGCCCAAGGGCGGGCCGGACGGCGGCGACGGCGGGAACGGTGGATCGGTGTATGTGAAGGTCGATTCCAATCTCTCGACGCTGCTCGACTTCCGATATCGAACCACCTGGGTCGCGGAGCGCGGACGGCACGGGAAGGGGAAGAACATGACCGGGGCGACGGGAGATGACCTCTATCTCCCGGTGCCACCGGGCACCGAGATCCGCGATGCGGCCACCGGCGAGCTCATCGCCGAAGTGCTGCATGCCGGCGATACGGTGCGGGTCGCGAAGGGCGGGCGGGGCGGACGGGGGAATTCGCGCTTCACGTCGCCTACCCACCAGGCTCCCCGTGAATGGGAGCCGGGCGAAGAGGGCGAGGATCGCGAAATCGAACTGGTCCTCAAGCTCATTGCGGATGTCGGGCTGGTCGGCGAACCCAACGCCGGGAAGAGCACCCTGCTCTCGGTGATCTCCGCCGCGCGCCCCAAGATCGCCGACTATCCGTTCACGACCCTTGAGCCCAACCTCGGTGTGGTCGGTCTTTCGGGGCATCGGACCTTCGTCGTCGCCGACATCCCCGGCATCATCGAGGGTGCCCATGCGGGCAAGGGACTCGGGCTCCGGTTTCTGCGGCATGTCGAGCGTACTCGGGTGCTTGCCTTCCTGGTGCCGCTCGACAGCGAGGACCCGCAGGCGGTGTTCGACGGGCTTCGGCACGAGATCCGCGCCTACAGCGAGCCACTCTTCGAGAAGCCCTATGTGGTGCTCCTCTCCAAGCGGGATCTGCTCGAGCAGGGCGCGCCGATTCCCCAGCTCGAAGTGCCCGGCGCCGTCGGCACGCTGGCGTTCTCGTCGGTGTCCGGAGCCGGGCTCGAGGATCTGAAGGAGTATCTCTGGAAGGCGGTGCAGATGGTGCGCGCCGATGAGGCGGTGCAGGAGGAGATCGCCTGGCCCGACGACGACGCCGACAGTGGTGAACCGGCCGCACCGGAGCCCGACGAATGGAGTTAGCCGCAGAGCGAGCGGCCTACGTGGCGCTCGCGCTCACTCCGGGGATCGGCGCCGTGCGACTCGCCGCCCTCCTCGAACGTTGTCAGACCCCACTCGGCGCCCTTTCGGCGCCGTTTGAGTTTTTGCGCACCATTCCCGGCATCTCCCCCGCCGCGGCGACCGCTGTGAGGGCCACGTCGCCCACCGATGGGGCGCGAGTACTGGAAGTGGTCGAGCAGATGGGCGCCACGGCCATCCTGCCGGGCGATGCCGATTACCCCGAGGTGCTCCGACATATCCCCGATGCGCCGACCGTGCTCTTCGCGGCGGGAGACCTGACGCTGCTCCCGCGACCGGCGGTGGCCATCGTGGGGAGCCGCGATCACTCCGACTACGGTGCGGAGGTGTGTCGGGAGGTCGCCACGGCGGCTGCGCAAGCCGGTCTGGTCGTGGTGAGCGGCATGGCGCGCGGACTGGACGCCATCGCGCATGCCGCAGCACTCGATGCGCCGGGCGGCACGGTCGGCATCCTGGGGAATGGGCTCGGCGTGATCTATCCTGCCGCCAATCGCGGGCTCTATGAGCGGGTCGGCGCCCAGGGGCTCCTGCTCACCGAGTTTCCCCCTGGCGAGCGTCCGGGGGTCGGATCATTCCCCCGGCGCAACCGGCTGATCAGCGCTCTGGCGCAGGTGACCGTCGTGGTCGAGGCGGCCGAGGGGTCGGGGACCCTGATCACGGTGGGAACGGCGCTGGCACAGGGGAAGGACGTCATGGCGGTTCCGGGGCTCATCACCAGCGCGACGTCAATCGGCACCAACCGGCTCATTCGCGATGGCGCCGAACCGCTCCTGGTGGTCGACGATCTCCTGCGGCACTACCCGGGAATCGTGGCGACCACTACCGGGGCAACCCGTCGGGTCGCCCCGACGGAGGTGGCCGGAGTCGGTTCAACGGGGATCGCGGGGACGGGCAATGTCGGGCCCACCCAACGGCTCGCCCGCAGCGACGGATCGACTGGCGGAGGAGCCATGGGG
>DAINRP010000259.1:0-4295 GCA_036741755.1 Gemmatimonadales bacterium | reverse complement strand
AGGGCGCGCGAATGTGCGGCCCGGTCCAATGCCTGTCAAGAGGCGTGCCGCGTCCTGCGACGGAGCATCCAGCGGGTCAGAAGGCTGAAGGCGGCGAGAAGGAGCCCAGCCGCCAGCGCCCGGACTCGGGCCTCGTGACCGGCCGACAGGGATCCCGATAGCAGGGCGTCAGCGAAGAAGACGTAGATCACCGTACCAGGAATGATCCCGATCACCGTGGCAAGGGCGTAGTCGGCCCAGCGGATGGTCGTGAGCCCGAAGGCGAGGTTCAGGAGGCTGAAGGGTGCGACCGGCAGGAGCCGAAGGGTCAGGACCCCAGTGAATCCGGCGGCCCCAGTCAGCCTGTCGAACGCCCCGAGCCGAGGTCCCAGTATTCCCTCCAGTGCCGAACGCCCGAGTCGTCGCGCAATCCAGAACCCGGCAGATGCACCCAGGTTGGCACCCAGGCTGACCCAGAGTACCCCTCTGAGTACACCGAATGCCGCACCAGCGATCAGGGTGAGGACGCTGGCAGGCAGGGCGACGGCCACCGAGGCGGCATAGACGAGACTGAAGACCGGACCTACCCACCAGACGCCAGCGGCTGCCCGCAGAGTCGCGAGTGCGCGAGTGCGGGCAATCGGGTCGCGCAGGATGTCTTCCAGGCCGGTTTCGCGGGCCATCAGATACCCGCCGACGAGCATCAGGAGGAGCGCGGCAGCCCTGGCCCAGTGGGCCTTCATAGCCCCAGGCGCACGATGCGCTTGAGCACTCGACCACCGAACGAATTGAGCTGCTCGCGGCGGGAGAGATTCGCGGCCCGGAGGACCGCTTCGCTCATGGTCGGGTAGGGATAGACGAACGATGCCAGAGCCGAAAGCGGCAAGCGCTGCTGCAAGGCCAGGGTGACCGGAGCGATCAATTCTCCGGCCCCGGCGCCGACAATGGTCGCGCCGAGCAGGCGTCCCCTCGGTGTAGCCACAAGCTTCACGAAGCCCTCGCGGCGCCGGTCGGTGATGGCCCGGTCCAGGTCCGCGAAGTCATACTTCCAGACTCGCGCCTCGATCCCGGCGGCGGCCGCCTCTTCCTCGGTCCTGCCGACCCGCGCGATCTCCGGATCGGTGTACGTGACCCACGGGACCGCCCGGTAATCCGCGCTCGCCCGGAACGGGGTCAGTGCGTTGCGGACCACGAGCCTGGCCTGATAATCGGCGACGTGAGTGAACTGCATTCCGCCTGACACATCGCCCGCGGCCCAGATCCCCGGGACGGTGGTCCGCAGCCTGGCGTCCACAAGGATGCCACTTCGGGAGGACGCGATCCCGACCCGCTCCAGTGCCAGTCCCTCGAGGTTCGGGAGGCGTCCGGCCGCGACCAGAACTTCGCCCACGACCACCCGTTGCTCGACATCGTCCGCTCCACGCCAGGTCACCACCTCGCCACCTGACTCGCCCGCGACCCGGAGAATCTGGATTCCGGTGTGGACGGTCACGCCCTCGCGCTCCAGCACCAGGCGGACCACAGCCGCCGCCTGCGGATCTTCCCGGGGGAGTATCTGCGGGGCGACCTCGAGCACCACCACCGGCACCCCGAGCCGCTGGAAGAGCTGGGCGAACTCGACACCGATCGGGCCGGCGCCGATCACGGCCATCGAGGCCGGCGCCGCAGTGAGATCGAAGACGGTTTGATGGTTCAGGCATCCCGCCTCGGCGAGACCCGGGATCGGCGGGAGGACGGGATGAGCGCCGGTCGCGATGACGATACGTTTGGCGCGTAACGTCCGATCGCCGACACGGATCGTGTGGGCGGCAATGAACTCCGCCGAGCCGGAGATCACCTCCACGCCCATGGCGCGGAACCGCGCCGGGTCGTCGTGATGGCTGACGACCTCGCGGGCGGCCCGCATCGATTCCATCACATCGCCGAATTCGACCGGCCTGGCTTTGCCGAGAATCCCGAGCCGCCCGCTGTCGCGCCGGATCTGGGCCGCACGGGCGCTGGCGATCAGCGCCTTGCTCGGCACACAGCCCGTCCACAAGCAGTCGCCGCCGAGGCGTTCCCGTTCCACCAGCGCCACGCGGGCGCCCAGGTAGGCGGCCCCTGCCGCGGACACGAGGCCGGCGGTTCCGCCGCCGATCGCAATCAGGTCGAACTGGTCGGTCATGGGTCCTGCTCCGGAGCGCGGTGCCACAAGCGACGAGGGACCCGGCCTCGGGGCTGGGTCCCTCGGATCCGGAATCGCCAGGCAGTGCCGGTCAGGCGCGAACCAGCTCCTGGAATCGTCCGCGGAGATCCCGGGTGACCGGGCCGGCCTTCCCTGCCCCGATCACCCGTCCATCCACCATCCGGATCGGCGCGACCTCCGCGGCGGTCCCGGTCAGAAAGGCTTCGTCCGCGGTGTAGAGATCGTAGCGGTTGAGCAACGTCTCCACGAGACGATATCCCGCAGCTTCCGCCAGTTCGATGATGACATCGCGAGTCACGCCCTTGAGCAGCCCCGCGTGAACGGCGGGGGTATAGATGACCCCCTTCTTGAGGACGAAGAGGTTCATGCCGGTCGCCTCGGCGATATGGCCGCTGGCATCGAGCATGATGGCGTCGTCGGCGCCGGCGTTCGTCGCTTCCACCTTGGCCAGAATGTGGTTGAGATAGTTGAGCGACTTCACGCGCGGGGAGAGCGCCTCCCGCTGATTGATGGGCGTTCCGGCGGTCACCAGCGTGAGCCCTTCCTCGTACCGTTCCGCCGGCCAGATGGCGATGGTATCGAAGATGATGATCACGGAGGCCACCGGGCACTTGCGGGGATCGAGACCGAGATCGCCGACGCCACGGGTGACCACATGCCGCAGGTAGCCCTCCTGGAGGCCGCTGCGCTTCACCCCTTCTTCGGTCACCGCGACCATCTGCTCCGGGGTCAACGGCACCTTCAGCAGGATCGCCTGGGCGGAGTCATAGAGCCGGCCGACATGCTCGGCGAGCTTGAAGGTCCGGCCGCCATAGACCCGCATGCCCTCGAACACACCATCGCCGTAGAGCAGGCCGTGGTCGAAAACCGAGATCTTCGCACTGTCCTTGTCGAGCCACTGGCCATCCAGGTAGATCAGGGTCACAACCGTTTCCTCTGCTAGGCGTTCAAGGGCGCAGTGCGCGTCCAAGGGCGGGAATGTCGCCGGGCGAGCGACGAGGAGGAAGGGGTCGATGGCTGAGGGCACGGCAATTCTTGCTGGGCGGAACTGCCGCAATCGGCCTCAGACCTGCCGGTCTGCCGGGGCGGGCTGGGAAACTGCTTGACATGACGCGGCCTAATTGGCTATCAATGAATAACTTAGGCGCGCCAACAAACGGCATAGTCTTTGCCAACTACTGCCGACTCGAACATGCATGATCGTTGGGCTGTTCAGCAGGACGACCTCCTCAACTCCAGAGATGGCCATGACCAAGTCCAGGCTCCTGTTCGTCCTCGGCGCAGCCGCAGCGACCTTGTTCGGCTGCACGGCCGGCGAGCGAACCAACAACACCAACAATTCCGCGACCATCACGGTGACCCCGGCGCTTGATACGCTCGTCGCGGCGACCACGGGGCAGCTGACGGCGACGGCACGGGACGCCAACGGCACCGTCATCACTGGGGTCACCTTCACCTGGGGCAGCAACGCTACCGGCGTTGCGACCGTCAGCCAGACCGGACTCGTCACCGCGGTCGCCGCGGGCAGCGCGACGATCACGGCGTCCGCCCAAGGCCAGTCGGGCAGCGCCACGATCGTGGTGACGAGCGGCGGCGGCGGGGGCGGCGGGGGGACCGTGGCGAGCATCTCGATCCAGCCCCCCGCAGTGACGGTGCCGATCAACGGCACGCAGCTGGTGACGGCGACGCCGCTTGACTCGGTGGGACAGCTGGTGACGGCGACGGTCGCCTGGAGCGCCTCCAACAGCAAGGCCACGGTCACGGTCAACCCGACCAACAGCAACGCCGCCACCATCACCGGCGCGTCGGTCGGCGTCGATACGATCACCGCCACCTCAGGCATAGCGAGCGCGAAAGTCATCGTCACCGTGACCGCGGTACCGATCGGCACCATCACCCTCTCTCCGTCCGGCCAGACCCTCGACGCGGCGGGCGCGACGGTGCAGCTCGCGGCCCAGGTCACCGACTCCACCGGTCAGACCCTCACCGGGGTACCCCTGACCTGGACCAGTTCGAACACCGCCATCGCCCGGGTGGACAGCAATGGTTTCCTGACCACGGCACTCATCGCCGGCAACGTGGACATCACGGCATCGGCGGGCGGCAAGTCCGGCAGTGCCAGCTTCAACGT
>DAINRP010000258.1:0-4369 GCA_036741755.1 Gemmatimonadales bacterium | reverse complement strand
GCGGCGAGGTTCCTGATGGCGCCATCGAGCGGGATCGTGCCTTCCTTGTCCAGCAGGTATCCGAATGGCAGGAAGAACCAGTTCGCGATCGAGTGCTCCATTCCGAGGGTGACGAAGGCGGTGATCGGGAAGAGAATGGCGAAGATCTTGTCGGTCACGCTGCGGGCTCCCATCGTGAGCCACACCGCGAGGCAGACGAGTGCGTTGCAGAGCAGCCCGCGGGCCAGGGCCTCGCCGACCGGAAGCCCCGCCTTGCTGCGGGCGATCTGGATCGCCATATCGCCCACGGCACCGCCGCCGAGCCCCCCGACGTTCGTCCATGCCACGAAGACCACGGTGCCGAGGCAACCGATCACGTTGCCCAGGTAGACGATCACCCAGTTGCGCACGACGTCGGCGGTACTGATGAGCCCGCTGGCCCACGCCATCGCGAGCAGGTTGTTGCCCGTGAACAGCTCCGCTCCCGCGACTACCACGAGCACCAGGCCGAGGCAGAAACTCACTCCCCCGACCAGCCGGGTCATGCCGAAGCCCAGCGTCGACCCGGTCACCGTCACCGTGAAGAGCAGGGCGCCGAGGGAGACGAACGCGCCGGCGAGTGCCGCGAGGACGGCGAGCGTGATGGCGTTGGTCTGCGCCTTGGCCACACCGAGCTTCTCGACCTTGCGGGCGATTTCGGCGGGCGGGAATGCATCGGTGACGTGGTGCTCGTGGTCCATGGTAGTCGCAGTCTCCGGAAGTCGCTCGAACCGCGGCGTCGCTCAACGGGCGACGGCATCCTCCTCGAGGATGGCCGCGAGGGTCTCGACGAACAGCCGTGCGTCGGCATGTGAGAAGATCAGCGGCGGGCGGATCTTGAGCACATTCTCGTGGGGACCGTCGGTGCCGGCGAGAATCCCCCGCTCGCGCAGCCGGTTCACCACGTAGGATGCCTCGGCCGTCGCCGGTTCGAGGGTGATCCGATCCCGCACCAGCTCCACCCCGATGAAGAGCCCGCTGCCCCGCACATCACCGATGAGCGGGAACCGCTCCATCAATCCCGCGAGGTCGGCCAGCATTCTGCCACCGACCTCGCGCGCGTTGGCCTGCAGCCCCTCGTCCTCGACGACGTCCAGCACCGCGATCCCCGCGGCGCAGGCCACGGGATTGCCGCCGAAGGTGCTGAAGAACTCCATCCCGTTGGTGAACGAGTCGGCGATCTCCCGCGTGGTCACGACCGCACCGAGCGGGAACCCGTTGCCGATCGGCTTGCCGAGTACCACGATGTCCGGCACCACGCCCTGGGTCTCGAAGCCCCAGAAGTGGGTGCCCAGCCGGCCGAAGCCGACCTGCACCTCGTCGGCGATGCAGACCGCTCCCGCCGCGCGGACGTGGGCGTACACCTCCCGCAGGTATCCCGGCGGCAGCACCACCTGCCCGCCGACGCTCGGTAGCGTCTCGGCGATGTACGCCGCGATGTCCCGCTCCGCGGCCAGGATCGCCGCGACCGGCTCGGCGTAGCGACGGCCCGCCTCGGGGTCCGACCGGCGGTAGGCGCCGCGGTAGTCGTCCGGGATCGGAACCACATGGACCCACGGCTTCCGCCCGGTGCCACCCTTGCCGTCGAACTTGTAGGGACTGATGTCCACCAGAGTGTTGGTGTTGCCATGATAGGCATGCTCCAGCACGATCATTCCCGTGCGCCTGGTGTGCGCCCGGGCAAGACGGAGCGCGACTTCGTTCGCCTCGCTCGCGGAATTGAGGAAGAACGCCACCCGGAGCGGCGCCGGCATCAGCCCCGTCAGCCGGCTGGCGTAGGCGTTGATGTTGTCGTGCAGGTAGCGGGTGTTGGTGTTGAGGAGGGCGACCTGTGCCTGGATGGCGCGCACCACCCGCGGGTGGGTATGCCCGACCAGCGGGACGTTGTTGAAGACATCCAGATAGGCGCGACCGTCGCTGTCGTACAGATACTGGCGCCAGCCGCGCACGATCTTGAGCGGCTCGCGGTAGCTGATGCTCAGGCTCCCGACCAGCAGCGACTTCCGGGCGGCCAGCGTCTGTTCCAGCGACGGCGGCGCCCCGGGGAATCGCTGGGCGGGGATGCCCAGCAGCAGATTCGGATCGGGTGAGAGCGAGGTCCACAGCCGCCGCTGGCTCGCCGGCGCCACGCCGGGGAAGTCGGCGCCGAGCCCCACCAGGTCAGTGATCAGCTGAAAGTGCAGGTGCGGCGGCCAGCCGCCATTCTCCTCGATGGCGCCGAGGGTACCGATCTGCTCGCCGTGCTCGACCCGGTCACCCACTCGCCGCCCCTCCAGTGACCTCCTGCTGAGGTGCCCGTAGAGCGAGTAGAACGGCACTCCCTCCCCCGTCTCGTGACGCAGCACGAGCAGCGGGCCGTAGTCCTGGGGCCGGGCGTTGTTCGCGAGCACTGCGATGGTGCCCGCGAGCGGAGCGTACACCGCGGCGCCTGCCGGCGCGAAGAGATCGATCCCGAGATGCACCGTGCGCCGCTCGGCCAGCGGATCGTCACCGGCCCCGTACTGCGGCGCACTGTAGATCGGCCGCACCTCATCGTAGCGGCCGATACCCACGAGGGCCCCCGACTCCTCCATCGCCGCAGCAATAGCGCGACTGAGCCGCCGCGCCTCGAGCGCCTCCGGATCGGCACCGAGAAACAGACTGCCCACGCTCAGATCAAAGACCTGCACCGGAGCCGTGCGAACGTCCACATCGAGAATGGACGCCGCCCCGGCCGCCTGCTCTTCAAGCCACGCGGTGACTTTCGCCGTCGCGGGTACCGGCGCCCGGCCGCAAGCGGCCCGGAAGCTGTACTCCGCCAGCGATGGAGTGATGGCCTCCAGCCGCTCCAGCGCTGTCCATGCCGGCCGCTCGGTGATCGTGACGTAGGGGTCGTCCGGAACGATCGTCTGCCGAAAGGCGGAATTCACCACGCTCACCATCAGCCGTGTCATCACGAGCGGGTGGAGCAGTGCGAGTTCCCGATCGGTCAGCGGCAGCACCTGGTCGTAGCCATGCGCCACCAGCGCAGCCGCCGCGAGCGGATCGGACTGGTCCAGCGCGGCATAGGCCGCCGCGATGGCGAGTTCCCCGACGGTGATCGTCTTCACCATGTCGCCGAAGTCGATCAGACTGGTGACCAGCGGCAGTTCGGCGCGCGGACCGCCCGCGAGCAGGTTGTAGTCATTGGCGTCGTTGTGGATGACGCTGTGCCGCAGGGTCGGGAGTGCGGGAAGCACCTCCGCGTCGTACCGTGCCAGGCACCGCTCGACCAGTGCCCGGCGCCGCGGGTCCTTCACATGGGAGAGGTAGTCCCGCACCCAGCCGGCGCGCGCCAGGTCCCATTTGAGCACCTGATCCGTGCCCGGATGCCGGAAGTCGAGCAGCGCGGCGTCGAGGTGCCCAAGCAGTGTACCGAGGCTTGTCAGCAGCGCGGGACCGTGCGGGCGGACCGTCGCCATCGGCCGCCCGGGTACGTAGCTGAGCATCCAGACCAGCCGGGTCGCGCCAGCCGCGTCGGGAATGGAGGCGATCACCGAGCCGTCGAGCCCGGGCATCACCCTCGGAAACGTCAGTGCCGGCGCCCGCTCGGCGAGAACGCGGAGCGCCTGACACTGCATCTCGACGAAACCGTGGTCGCGCGAGGGGTGCATCACCTTGAGGACAAACTCCCGCCCGTCGGCGGCGGTCAGGTGATAGTTGGAATCGTACTCTCCCGCGAGCGGCTCGGCGGTCGTGGAGAGGCCGTAGAGTCGGCGGGCGAGGGCCACCGCGTCGCTGAGCGAGAGACGCGGGGCGGGGTGGGTGTCGATATGCATAGGCCGCGGAGGTCAGGCCGCCTGCTCGGGTGGGTAGCGCGTCGGATCGTCGCGCTGAACCTAGCCCGCATGGGGCGGGCTCGCCAGACGAATCCGCGTTACGGCGGCGGAGTACCGCCCAGGGCGACAATCCACCGCCGGACCGCGGCGATCTCGTTGGGCATGCTGCGGGGAGCGATGTGCAGAAAGGTCATGTACTCCGCGATCGCTTCCTCCTTGAAGCCGCTCATCTCGTAGATCCTGCCGAGGAGGAAGTGCGGCTGCAGGAAGAACGGTTCCACCGCGATCGACTTCTTGAGCAGGACGACCGCGGAGTCGGAGTGCCCTGCCGCCAGGATCAGCGACCCCAGCTCATACAGCGACACCGCGTCGGTGGAATCGAGCGCCACCGCGTCGGTCAGTTCCTGCAGCGCCCGGGTGGTATCGCCGGTGGCGAGGCGCAGGTGGGCAAGCCTCCAGTGGGCGGGTGCGAAAGTGACGTCATCAAGCAGGGCCCGCTCGTAGGCGGCCTGCGCGGAATCCCCCTGCTGGCCGCGCTCGAAGAGGACGCCGAG
>DAINRP010000257.1:0-4382 GCA_036741755.1 Gemmatimonadales bacterium | reverse complement strand
CGGCTCTACCAGGCCATGGACATGCTGTACATGCCCATGATGGACCTGCAGCAGCACCTGAAGCAGGAGCTGCTGATGAATCCTTTCCTCGAGATGGTGGAGCCGGAGGAGGAGGACGTTACCCAGGGCGACCAGACCCCGACGAAGGAAGAGGAGAAGGAGAAGGTCAAGGAAGAGAACGAAACCGACTGGGAGGAGATCCTCCTCAACGGCTTCGAGGTCCAGGGCGGGGCACGGGAGGAGTTCGAGGAGAAGGAGTACACCGAGCCCGTCACGGTCGAGACCCACGACCTGATGGATCATCTCAGGGAGCAGTTGATGCTCCTCGACCTCACGCCGCGCCAGAAGCTCCTCGTCGAGGAGTTCCTGGGCAACATCAAGGACGATGGCTACCTCGCCGCGCCCCTCGATGAAATCCTGGTGCAGGTCAATCGACTCCTCGAAGAGCACGCCGACCGCGCCGCCGCCCGCAATGCCCCCGAGCCCGAACCGCAGGACGACGAGTTCCCCGAGATCCAGTTCGATGAGGACGCGCCGGCGACCCCGACCATGCTGATCGGCGAGCCGGAGGGCGGGACGGAGATGATGGGCATGGCCCACGGCTCGCGTTCGGACGAGGCCCCGCCTCCACCGCCGGCCCCCCATCTCCCGCGCGAGGGAATTCCGTACTTCACCATGACCGAGGTCGAGGAGATGCTGCGCATCCTGCAGCGCCTCGACCCGCCGGGTGTCTGCGCCCGCGACCTGCGGGAGTGTCTGCTGATTCAGCTCGAAGAGCGCAAGCAGATGGACACGCTGACCTATCGCCTGGTCAAGGAAGCCTTCACCGACCTGATCGGGCACCGGTGGAACGATCTCGGGCGCCGCTTCGGGACCGAGCCCCCAGCGGTGCAGGCGGCGGCCGACCTCCTGGCCCGTCTGGATCCGAAGCCGGGGCTCAAGTACTCGGTCACCGGCGATGGCTACGTCATTCCCGACCTGATCGTGGAGAAGATCGACGGCTTCTACCGTGTCTTCCTGAACGACACCGGCGTACCGCGGCTCCGGCTCTCGCGCTCCTACCAGGAGATCGCCCGCGACAAGAAGAAGTTCACGACCGAGCACCGCGAGTTCATCGCGACCCGGATGAACAGCGCCAACTGGCTGATCCAGGCGATCGAACAGCGCCGCCAGACCATGCTCAAGGTCATGAATTTCATCGTGGACCGGCAGCGGGACTTCTTCGAGAAGGGCGTCGAATACCTGAAGCCCCTCACGCTCCGCGAAGTGGCGGAGGTGATCAACATGCACGAATCCACCGTCAGCCGGGTGACGAACGAGAAGTTCGTACAGACGCCGCGTGGGGTGCTCCCGCTCAAGTACTTCTTCTCGAGCGCGCTTTCGACCTCGTCCGGTGAAGACGCCAGCGCCCGCTCGATTCGGGCGAAGCTCCAGAAGATGGTGGCGGAGGAGAACACCGCCGATCCGCTCACCGACCAGCAGATCGTGCACCTCTTCCAGGAGCAGGGGATCAAGATCGCGCGCCGGACCGTGGCCAAATACCGCGATCAGCTGGGGATCCTCCCGGCCCGGATGCGCAAGCGGGTATGAGCCAGGGCGACCTCGATGTGAGCATCCTCGTTCCCGCCAAGGACGAGGCCGAGAACCTGCCCGAATTCATGCGGCTCTGCGCCGAAAGCCTGACACCCGCCGGCTTCAGCTTCGAGGTCGTGCTGGTCGATGACGGGTCGCGCGATGGTTCCGCCGAGGTGCTGCAGCGTCTGCGGGGTGAGTATCCCTTTCTCCAGGTGGTGACCCATCGCCGCCAGCGCGGCATCGCTGACGCGCTCCGATCCGCCGGCGAGGTAGCCCGCGGCGGCATCTTTGTCTTCTACCCGGCCGACCTGCAGTATCTCCCCGCGGACATCCCCACGTTGGTCACGCCGATTCTCCGGGGAGAAGCGGACATCGTCACCGGCACCAAGCAGGGCAAGTACGAAAAGGCCTTCGTGTCCCGGATCTACAACGGCCTCTGCCAGCTCCTGTTCGGGGTGCGGGTCACCGATCTGAACTCGGTCAAGGCCTATCGGCGCGAGGTGATGCTTGGTGTCCCGCTCCGGCCGGACTGGCACCGCTACATGGTCGTCATCGCCGCCGCGGATGGGTTCCGCCTGACGAGCCGTCCCGTGCCGCTCTACCCGCGGCGGGCGGGCACTTCCAAGTTCACCTGGCGCCGCATCCCCGTCGGCGTGCTCGACCTGCTCTCGGTCTGGTTCCAGCTCCGGTTCGGCCGCAAGCCGATGCTCTTCTTCGGTGTGGCGGGGGCGATGCTGTTCATCATCGGATTCCTCGGCGGCATCGTCGCCTTCGTGCTTCGATTCTGGTACGGCATCGGCTTCCGCCCCCTTCTCAATCTCATTGAGACGATGGTGATTTCGGGCATCGTGCTCTTCGGGTTCGGATTCCTCGGCGAGATGGTTGCAGGACTGCGGGAAGAGGTCCGGGCGATCAGTCGTCCGGCTGTCTCGCGCCGGGACGAAGACTAGGAAGGCCGCGGCCCGCCGCCCATGATCCAGCTTCCCGCGCTCCCGTGGACCGACCGTACGCGGTCCACGTCGCCCGAGTCCGGGCGCCCGCCCTCGATCGGTTGAGTGCCGGCCCTCCGGGTTGTCTTCCTGACGCACAACTTCCCCCGCTTCAGCGGCGATGTCTCCGGGGCGTTTCTGGCTACGCTCGCGACGGGGTTGCAGCACCGGGAAGTGGAAGTGCACGTGGTGGCGCCGAGCGATCGCGGGGAGTGCGGTGGCGCCGAAATCGACGGCATCGCGGTTCGCCGGGTGCGGTATGCGTCCGCCGAAGGTGAGACGCTGGCCTATCGGGGGAACATGGCGGAAGCGGCGCAGACCCCGTCGGGGGCATTCGCCGCCTGGTCGATGGGCCGCGCCCTCCGTCGCGCCGCGCGCGAGGAAGTTGCTCGAGGTGCCCGCCTGGTGCACGCCCACTGGTGGATTCCGGCCGGGCTGGCGGCACCACCCGAGACTCCGATGGTGGTCACGGTTCACGGAACCGACGCCGTGCTGCTAGGGAAATCGCGTGTCGCACGGATGCTCGCCCGGCCGGTCTTCCGAAGGGCGAGGGTGGCGACCGCGGTCTCCGCGAGCGCGGCGGAAGCAATCTGGCACGCGACCGGCCGCACCGTGACCGGCCGCCACGTACAGCCGATGCCGGCGGACATCTCCCGGTATCAGTCGTGGAGCCCCGGTGGGGGCGGGATGATGGCGGTGGCCCGACTCACCGAGCAGAAGCGAATCGACCTTGCGATTCGAGCGCTGGCGCTGCTGCCTCCGTTGCTCGGCGCCCTCACGATCATCGGGGACGGCCCTCAGCGCCCGGGTCTCGAAGCCCTGAGGGACGAACTCGGTCTTGGGGCGCGTGTCCGGTTTCTGGGCGCGCAGCCGCCGGCCCGAGTCGCCGAGTTGCTCGCCACGGCGGATCTCGCGCTCTTTCCGGCGCGCAACGAGGGGTTTGGACTTGCGGCGGCCGAGAGCCTGATGTGTGGTGTCCCGGTGGTGGCGTGCGAAGATGGTGGTGGGGTCCTGGCTGTCGTGACTTCGGGCGGGGCCGGGCGGTGGGCACGTCCTGATCCCGCCTCCTTTGCAGCGGCGATCGTCTCCCTCGCGGCGGATCCCGCGGCCCGCGAGCATGCCCGGGTGGAAGGCACCCGGTGGCGAAGTGCGTTGAGTCCCGATCACGTCGCCGAGGTCTGCGCTGGATGGTATCGTGAAGCCCTTGGCCTCTGAACGTGTGGTGAGGTGGGCGCGCTGGGGTCTCGCGGTGGCAATCCTTGCCTTCGTGGCGAGGTCGTTTCAGCGGAACTGGCACGAGCTGCAGGGACAGCCGATTGCGTGGACCTTTCGGCCCGGACCGGCGGTCGCGAGTGTCCTGCTGGTCTGGGCGATGTACATCATGCTGATCGAAGCCTGGCGTCGGATGCTGGCCGGCTGGGGGCAGCGACTCGGCCCGGTGCAGGCGGCCCGGATCTGGGTGCTTTCGAGTCTGGGCAAGTATGTGCCCGGCAAAGTGTGGGCGATCGCCGGGATGGCCCTGATGGCCAGGGACGCGGGTGTCGCGCCGTGGGCTGCGACGGCGTCCGCCATCATCCTGCAGGCCCTCGCGGTGGGGACCGGAGCCGCCGTCGCCGCGATGTTCGGCGCGGCGTCGCTCGAAGCTCAGCGGCCTGGGCTGCTGGTGGGCCTCTGGGTCGCCGGCGCCGCCGCGGTCGCCGGCGTGGCTGCTCTGGTCTATCCCCCGGTTTCGAGGCGGCTGCTGGCGCTGGCCCGGATCGACCCTTCGACGCCGAGCCCGAGTTCCGGCCCGGTGCTCTCGGGGCTCGTCGCGAATGT
>DAINRP010000256.1:0-4393 GCA_036741755.1 Gemmatimonadales bacterium | reverse complement strand
GATCGATCCCAGGCTGGCGGACCTCGGGAGAATGCTCTGGTTCGACACGTCCGGAGGCCTTCACAACGACAACACCTGCGGCGGCTGCCACTCGCCCGCGAACGGGTTCGGGGACAGCCAATCGATCGCCATCGGCGTGCAGAACAACAACCGCGTCGGACCGAACCGTGCCGGTCCGCGCAATCAGCGCCGTTCGCCGGCTGCCGCCAACGCCGCCTTCTACCCGAATCTGATGTGGAACGGGAGGTTCTCCGCACCGTCGGGCGATCCCTTCGACAACACCCGCGGGTTCGTCTTCCCCGCGCCGGAGAGCTCGACGAAGTTCCCGCCGTTCGACCCCTTCGTGACGCACCTGCTGGTCGCGCAGGCGCACATCCCCCCGACCGAGCTCGTCGAGGTGGCGGGCTTCACGGGCACTTCCGGAACGATCGGTCCGGAATTCGACCCGTTCGACGACGGCAAGGGAGGGATCGTTCCGCCGCCCGACGCCAGCGGCTTCCGCAACGAGCCGATCCGGCAGGCCGTGCTCCTGCGGCTGAACTCGACCCCGAGGTACCGTTCCCTGTTCGCCGAGGTCTTCCCGGAGGTGGCCGCTGGAGCGCCCATCGACTTCACCATGTTCGGAAGGGCGATCGCGGAGTTCGAGTTCACGCTGATCTTCGCCGATGCTCCCATCGATCGCTTCGCCCGCGGCGACCGCCGGGCGATGACGGTCCAGCAGAAGGAGGGGGCCTTGGTCTTCTTCGGAAAGGGCCGGTGTTCCTCATGCCACGCGGTCGGGGGACCGTCCAACGAGATGTTCAGCGACTTCAGGATGCACGTCGTCGGCGTCCCGCAGATCGCACCGTACTTCGGCGTGGGGCTGGGAAACGTGATCTTCGATGGGCCGGGACGGGATGAGGATTTCGGGCTCGAGCAGGTCACCGGCAACCCGGCGGACCGGTATGAGTTCCGCACGTCTCCGATCCGCAACGTCGCGTTGCAGCCCGCCTTCTTCCACAACGGGGCATTCACGCGTCTCGAGGATGCCATCCGGCACCACCTTGACGTCTTCGAATCGGCGAGAGGCTACGACCCGGTTCGCGCGGGGGTTGACCGCGACCTGACCTTCCGCCTCGGCCCGATCGAGCCGGTCCTGGCCCGGATCGATCCGCTCCTGGCGACGCCCGTCCATCTGGGCGCGCGCGAGTTCAACGCCCTGGTCGCTTTCGTCCGCGAGGGACTCCTGGACGAACGGGCGGACAAGAAGAGCCTTTGCGATCTCGTTCCGGCCGTGGTGCCGAGCGGATTCCCGACGATGCGGTTCGAGGGCTGTCCCCAGCGCTAGGGCCCCCGGGGGCTTGAGTGGGAGCGCTCGGCCAAACGTGATCTTCCCCGAGACCCGTCATCGGATCTAGACTGCGGGTGGAACGTCTTGGGCGCGACGATCCCAGTACTCTCCCGGAATGACGGAGGTATCGTGCGTATCGCGTTCGCGATTCTCGTCGGTCTTCACGGCCTGATTCACCTGCTGGGGCCGGCGAAGGCATTCGGCTGGGCCGAGGTGAGCCAGCTGCGGCAGCCGATACCGCCGCTCACCGGCGCCGCGTGGTTGGCCACATCCGTGTTGCTGACCGCGACCGCGGTGCTGGTGGCCGGCGGAGTGCGCGGGTGGTGGGTCGTCGCGCTGCCTGGCGTGCTCCTGTCGCAGTGGCTGATCGCGCAGGCGTGGAGCGACGCGAAGTTCGGCACGGTCGCGAACTTGATCATCCTGGTGCCGCTGGTGATCGCGGCGCTGGACGCGCGGCCGGGAAGCTTCCGCTCGCGATTCGCGCACGACAGCCGCGCCGCACTCGCGAAGCCGATGCGTACCGCACCGATCGTCACGGATGCCGATCTGGCGTCCTTGCCTCCGCTGATGCAGACCTATCTCCGGCGCATGGGCGCGGTGGGCCGGCCCCGGGTACGCAATTTCCGCGTCGTCTTCGATGCCCAGATGCGAGGCAGCGCGACGGCTCCGTGGATGCAGGCGATTGCCGAGCAGTACGAGTTCTTCGATCCCCCGGCGCGGCTCTTCTTCATGCGCGCATCGCGGTCGGGGGTCCCGTTCGACGCCTATCACCGTTATGTCGGCGACGGCGCGACGTTTCAGGTGCGGGTGGCTGGCTTGATTCCGGTGGTCGACATCCAGGGCGCGATCATCACGAAGAGCGAGACCGTCACCTTGCTGAACGACGTCGTCATCCTGGCGCCGGCGGCGGTCCTGGACTTGCCGATCACGTGGGAGACGACTGGTGAGCACACGGTCCGTGCGACATTCTCCAATGCGGGCCACGCCGTCTCCGCAACGATCCGGTTCGATGCGGCGGGGGACCTGGTCGGGTTCGTGTCGAACGACCGGTACCAGTCGGATGCAAAAGGGGATCGCAGCTTCCCCTGGTCGACGCCGGTCTCGGGGTACCGTGAGGTGGACGGGATCCGGATCGGCGCGCAGGGTGAAGCGAACTGGATCGAGCCCAGCGGGGAGTGGACCTACGGGCGGTTCGCGATCAAGGAGATCGCGTACAACGTGGAGCGGTGAGAGCGCGCGCGGTCTCCAGTCCAGAGACGGGACGTGCTAGCCTCCCCGGCCACCGAGCAATCCCACGGGCTTGCAGGTGCCCCGGAGGTCCGGATGGCCGACGAAGCGCTTGGAGACGCACCCGCACGGCGCGGGCTGGTCCGCGCGCCGCAGGACCTCGCCGCCGGCCTGAGCCTGGTGGCCCTGGCGGCCTTGGCCCTGTGGGCCGGCGCCGGCCTCGACGCGGGGCGGCTGCGGGCCATGGGGCCGGGGATGATGCCGCGGGCGGTGGCCGCGCTGGTGGGGCTGGTGGGCCTGCTCCTGGTCGCGCTGGCGCTGCTCCGCGCCGGCGAGCCGCTCGGGCGCTTGGCCTGGCGCGGGCCGCTCTTCCTGACCCTGGGTGTGGTCGGCTTCGCCCTCACCATCCGCCCGGTGGGCCTGGCCCTGGCGGGGCCGCTCGTGGCCATGGTCGGCGGCGCCGCCTCGCCGGAGAGCCGACCCAGGGAGCTGGCCATCTTCGCCGTGGCCATCACCGCCTTCTGCATCCTGCTCTTCCGCGTGCTGCTGCGGCTCCCCATCCCGGTCCTGAACGTCCCCGGGGTGATCGTCTTGTGACCGCCGGCGGATGACCGACCTCCTCGCCAACCTGGCGCTGGGCTTCTCCACCGCCCTCTCGCTGCAGAACGCGGCGCTGGCCTTCGTGGGCTGCCTGGTGGGCACGCTGGTGGGCGTGCTCCCCGGGGTCGGGCCCATCGCCACCATCACCATGCTCTTGCCGGTGACCTTCGGCCTGGAGCCGGTCGGGGCCCTCATCATGCTGGCCGGCATCTATTACGGCGCCCAGTACGGGGGCTCGACCACCGCCATCCTCATCAACATCCCCGGCGAGGCGACGTCGGTGGTCACCACCATGGACGGGCACCAGATGGCGAGGCAGGGGCGCGCCGGCGTGGCGCTAGGCATCTCCGCCCTGGGCTCGTTCTTCGCCGGCTGCGTGGCCACGCTGGCCATCGCCGCCATGGCCAGGCCGCTCACCCGGCTGGCCCAGGTGTTCGGCCCGGCCGAGTACTTCGCGCTCATGACGGCCGGCCTGGCCTTCGCGGTGGTGCTGGCGCGCGGCTCGGTCCTCAAGGCGGTGGGCATGGTGCTCGCCGGGGTGCTGCTCTCCACGGTGGGCACCGACCTCGAGACCGGGGTCGAGCGCATGACCCTGGGGAGCACCGCCCTCGCCGACGGCGTCGACTTCGCGGTCCTGGCCATGGGGCTCTTCGGCTTCGCCGAGGTGATGCGCAACCTCGACCAGGTCGAGGCCCGCGACGTGGTGGAGCGGCCCATCGGGCGCATCTGGCCCTCGTGGCAGGACCTGAAGCAGTCGCTGGCGCCGGTGCTGCGCGGCACCGTGGTGGGGGGCGTGCTGGGCATCCTGCCCGGGAACGGCGCCGTGCTCGGCCCGTTCGCGTCCTACGCCCTGGAGAAGAGGCTGGCCAAGGACCCGAGCCGCTTCGGCCGGGGCGCCATCGAGGGGGTGGCCGGCCCCGAGTCGGCCAACAACGCCGGGGCCCAGACCTCCTTCATCCCGCTGCTCACGCTGGGCATCCCGCCCAACGCCGTCATGGCGCTCATGGTGGGGGCCATGACCATCCACGGCATCGTGCCGGGGCCTCTGGTGATGAGCCGGAGCCCGACGCTGTTCTGGGGGATGATCGCCAGCATGTGGGTGGGGAACCTGATGCTGCTGGTCATCAACCTGCCGCTCATCGGCTTGTGGGTGCGCTTCCTCAAGGTGCCCTACCGGCTCCTGTTCCCGGCCATCCTGGTCTTCTGCTGCATCGGCATCTACTCGGTGGGGAACTC
>DAINRP010000255.1:0-4414 GCA_036741755.1 Gemmatimonadales bacterium | reverse complement strand
CGCCTTCTCTTCCTCGACTTCCTGCGATGCCTGCCAGAAGAAGAGGTAGGGGCTGATCGTGGTACCGAAGATGGCCACGAGCGCCGCCCAGTACCCGCTGCCCTTGGGCAGGGTTGGCACGAAGGTGTCGTGCAGGACTCGCCCCCAGTCCGGGCCGACCATGAACGCGGTGACCACGTAGGCAAGGAGCACGAGCGTGAGCCACTTGAGCGTCCGGGCGATCTGACCGTAGCGGAGTCGGATGGTAGCCCAGGCGGTGGCGACGCCGAACACCACGACGAACAGGTGGGAATTGACGCCCGTGAACAGCTCGGCGGCGTCAGCCATGCCGGACAGATCCGCGCCCACATTGATCGTATTGGCAACCAGCAGCGCGACGGCAAAGATCACGATCAGCGGCCGGGGAAATCGCCGGCGCAGCAGGTCGATCAGCCCGATCCCGGTGACCATCCCGATACGGGCGCACATCAGCTGTACCGCGGCCATCAGTGGCCAGGTGAGCAGCGCAGTCCACAACAGTGATGTGCCGTACCGGGCACCCACGATGGTATAGGTAGCGATGCCGGACGGGTCGTCATCGGCAGCCCCGGCTATCACGCCTGGGCCCAGCGAGGAGAGGAGCGAGCGCGCGGGTCTGCTGGTGGAGTCCGACTGCGGTGGCATCAGCTCTCGATTCGAGACCGGTCGACCCTGGTCCGGGGACGACGGCGTTGGACGCCGAGTGTCCTAACTCAGCGTGCGCCTGACGAAGGCCCGCACCCCGACCCCGCCCAGCGTGATGGTCGCGGTGGCAAGGGCACCGAGGAAAGCCCACGGTGGCATATGCGGGGTATCGGGGGTCAGGGCCGCCCGGAGCCCCTCGCTCATGTACACCAGCGGATTGACGAGCACGATGAGTTGCAGCCACGGAATGGGGCGCAACAGCGCCCAGGGATAGTAGACGCACCCCAGAAAGGTGATCGGCACGACCACGACAGCGAACATCAGCCCGATCTGCTGTGGCCGCACGATCGTCCCCAGGGCGAGGCCCAGCGCCCCCGCGGTCAGGCTGGCGAGCAGCACGACCGCGATGAGGAGCGGCCAGCTCGCGACATGCACCGCCACCGGAGTGGCGGGGATGACATATACGAGGGGGAAGACCACGAGGCCCGCGATGACCCCCTGCACGGCCCCGACCACCAGCTTCTCGATGGCGACGAGCTCCACCGGCACTGGCGCGAGCACGCGGTCTTCGATCTCCCGGGTACCGCCCAGCTCGATCGAAAGCGGCAACGCCACCGCGGAGATACCGGTAAACACCATGCCGACGGCGACCAGACCCGGCACGACGATGGTCGCGTAGCTGGTTCCTGCGGGGCCGCCCTGAAAGGACTGGCCGATCGTGGGCAGGACGAACGTGAAGACAAAGACGAAGAGCAGCGGATTCATCACGGTCCTGGTGATGAACGGCACGAAGTTGCGGCGCAGCACCCGCAGATCGCGCAGCACCATGCCCCACAGCGGCGCGGCGTAGCCGGTGGGATTGGCGGGCTCAGTCACGGAGGTCGCGTCCCGTCAGCTGGATGAAGACCGTTTCGAGGGTCGGTTCGAAGACCGAGACGTCGCGCAGCCCGTAGGGGACGGTGGCCTCGACCAGCCGAGGCAGGAGTCCCTCGCGGGTGTCGGCGAGAATCCTGAGTCCGGACTCGGACCGCTGCACCTCGCGCACCGACGGGAGCGCCGCGATCGCGAGCCGGAGCGGCTCATCGGCGCGCTCGAGTTCCACCGTCACGACCGTCCCCGCGCCGACCCGCTCCTTGAGTTCCGAGGGGGTGCCGGTCACCAGCACCCTGCCGTGATCGATGATCGCGACGCGGTCACTCAGCCGGTCGGCTTCTTCCATGTAGTGCGTGGTGAGGAGCACCGTCAGGCCGCTGGCCCGGAGTTCCCCGATCAGTTCCCAGAGCGCGAGCCGGCTCTGCGGATCGAGGCCGGCGGTGGGCTCATCGAGGAAGAGCATGCGTGGCCGGTGCGCGATCGCGCGCGCGATCTGTACCCGCTGGGCGAGGCCGCCTGAGAGCGTGACCGCCATGGCGCCAGCCCGATCGGCGAGCCGGAACTGCCCGAGCAGTTCGTCGGCGCGCGCCCCCGCCTCCGTGCCGCCGATGCCGAAGTAGCGGCAGTGGTAGTAGAGGTTTTCGCGGACGGTACAGGCGCGGTCGAGGGTGTTGTATTGGGTGACGACGCCGATGCGTCGCTTGACGGCCGCCGGATCGGTACCCACATCGAGCCCGTCGAGCGTTACCCGGCCACTGGTGGCCCGGACCCGCGTGGTGCAGACCCCGACCGTGGTGGTCTTCCCGGCCCCGTTCGGGCCCAGCAGGGCGAAGATCTCTCCGGGGCGCACGGCGAGATCGACACCCTGAAGCGCGCGGACTTCGGGGGGGCCGGGATACAGTTTGGCGAGCGCCTCGATCGTGAGTGCGGGCGCATCGGTCACTGGGTACGGTCCCTCAGTCCGAGGGCCGGGTGCGGCGCGCGATGCGATAGGCCTCGCGGGCCCGGACCACGGCATCCACCAGCGGCGCCGGATCGAACCGGACCGGATCGGTGCAGGGCAATCCTGTCTCCCGGACCGCCGCCTCGATCGCGGCTCGGGCATCAGCCTCACTCATATCATAGGTGTTGAGCGAGATACCAATCGTCGTGGTGGGATGGACGAACCCGGCGACCGTCTCGTACAGCCGGACGTACTGGCTGAGCGGCGGGATCTTGAGCCAGGAGGCCTTGCGATAGTCGCCGATGTACTCCCGCGTGGCCTGATGGCAGAGGATCAGCGCGTCGGGGCAGGAGCCGTGCAGCAGTCCGCAGGTCACGCCGGAATACCCCGGGTGATTGAGGCTGCCCTGCCCTTCGACGAGCACGATGTCGGCGTCCTTGCTCCCTTCGAGGACCAGCCATTCCGCGGCGCCTGCGATGAAATCGGCGACGACGGCGTCGACCGCGATCCCCCAGCCCTCGATCATGATTCCGGTCTGTCCGGTCGCCACGAAGCGGGTGCGCAGTCCCCGCGCATTGAGTTGCTTCGTGATCTGCAGCTGGCTCGTCATCTTGCCGACGTTGCAGTCGGTCCCCACCGTGAGGATCACGAACGGCTCGACGGCCTTGGCCTTGCCCGACGACACCGGCAGATCCGCCGGCGGCCGGCGGAGGTCATGGATGTCGATCCCCTTCTGCCGGGCGCGCTCGGCGAGCAGCGGATCATCGGACAGGAAGGTGTGCAGGCCGCTCCACAGGTGGCATCCGGCGTCGATCGCCGCCAGCAGCCACTGGCGCCACTCCTCGGGCAGCCGGCCGCCCACGGGGGCAATGCCGATCAGGACGGCATCCGGCTTCCGGGCCAGCCCCTCGGCCATGCTCCCGACGACCGGAATCGAGCCGCCGAAGCCCAGCACGTCCTGCACGGTCTTGCCGGCATTGACGCGATCGACCACGGCCACGATGCGCTCGGGGAGGTACCGGATGACCGAGTTCGCCGTCTTGGACGTCAGCGGATTGAACTCACCGTCGGCGAGGATCAGGAAGCGGGAGCCGTGCATGGGGTGTGCGCGAAGAGTCAGATGTGAGAAGTTGGAGGCGATATGCCTGGCGCCGGGCGCCGAGCCCCGCCGGCCGATGCCCTCGGCGTCCCGGGCGACAGACAAGCTAGCGAGTCGAGTGCTAAAGCGGAGGGGGTGAGCCCCGATCGCGGAGCCCACCCCCTCGTGCCCGGTTCACCCGTCACGGGTCACTTCTTGCCATCGTCGTCGTCGACCACCTCGGCATCGACCGTGTCGCCGCCCTTGCCGATCTGCTTGGCACCCCCTCCTCCAGGACCGAGCATGCCCATCTTGGCCTTGAGTTCGAGCAGCTGCTGATCCGGTGCGCCCTTGTACTCGAGCGCCTGGAACTGCTGCAGCAGGTTGTCACCCTCGAACTCGTTCTGCAGTTCGGCCGCCGCGATGGCCTTCCGCTCCTGGTTCTCGATCTTCTCGGTCATCCGCTCGAACGACTCGAAGGCCGACTTGTCGGACATCCCCGACATCGTCTCCTGGATCCGCTGCTGCGCCTCCGCGCGGCGGGCCCGGGCGATGAGGATGTTCTTCTTCCGCTTGGCCTCTTCGATCTTGTCGTTGAGCTGCCGCAGCGAGCCCTTGAGACTCTCGGTCTCGGCCTTGTGCTTCACCCAGGTCTCGTGCAGCTGCTGGGCCCCCTGCATCGCTTCGTTGAAGCGCATGAGGGCCTGCTTGGCGAGATCATCACGGCCCTCCTGCACCGCGAGCATGGCGCGCCGCTCCCAGTCCTCGGCCTGCTTCTTCATGGCTTCGGCGTCGGCCTGCAGCTTCTTCTCGTCGGCGATCGCGGAGGCGACCTGCTGCTTCGCCTTGGCCAGCTG
>DAINRP010000254.1:0-4420 GCA_036741755.1 Gemmatimonadales bacterium | reverse complement strand
TCCGCTACACCCACGACGCCGGCCGGCGGGACGCGGGGTGGGAGGACCGCAAGGCGTCCATCATCGTCACCAAGCAGAGCGTGATCATCCACAAGAACGAGAAGCTCGGCCTCGAGATCAATCCGCGCACGCGGCGGTTCGTGCAGGTGCGGCGGGACGGGGACCGGGTGCGGATCAGCGCGGGGGGCGGGGGCTCGGCGGAGAGCTGGTCGTTCGTGCCGCGGGACGATGCGGCGGGGTGGGCGGATGACATCCGGGCGGTGGTGAAGGCGGGGGTCAGAGCCGAATAGGTATCGACCGCCAGGGACACTCGGGGATCAAAAGAACAGAAGGGCGGCTCTTGCGAGCCGCCCTTCTGCTCTATCGCGTACGCCCGTCCTTGGGCTGCCTGGCCTAGTTGATCTGCGAGATTTCCGTGACTTTCACGTCCACGTACGCCGCACCGCCCCAGTCGTGGGCGTAGACGGCGATCGTGTGCGTGTTCCCCTCCGCCAAGTACACGCTGGGAACATGGAAGACGCCGTCGCCCCGCTGGGCACAACCTCCGTGAGCCTGGAACTGGTTGATGGCGAGAGAGCTCCAGGATCCGCCCTCTGAGTTGGTGTTCCTATCGAATGTCACATCTTCCGCATCAGTGATGTCGTTGCCATCGATGAACACCTGGATGTCATTGTCCATGGCAACGCTGACATCCACCGAACTGGTCGGGGACGCGGTAAACGTGTTCCGGAGCAATAGCCCGCTCCCGGTGGAGGCGACCGCCTGCGAGCCGCTCGCCGCCGGCCAGTTTGTGAGTGGAACAGTCGCGGTGCCAAAGATGCCGCAGCCCGAAGTACTCAATGGATCTATTGACCCGAACGGTGCCCGGCCGGTGGACCACGCGGTGGCGGGGAAGAGAGGCGTGTACCAGCTGCCGGCCGGGTAGTCGGTCGTGCTCTCCGACGGCGCGTTGGCCCCGATGTTGATGTACTTCCAGTCGGTTGCCCCGTAGTCGATCGTCTTGCTAGCCGCCGTCCCGATAGCGCTGAACGAGACGGACGCAGGGTTGTACGTGAGCCGTCTGCTCTCGCCCTGCGTGGTGCAGCTGCCGAGCGTATCGCACGGAACGTTCAGGCCCGTGGCCGTGGCGGTATTGGCCCCCGAAGCGAGCGTCCAACTCGCCGACGCCACGCCGCTGGTGTTGGTGCGCACGGTGTCCGGGGTCGGGGTGAACGTGCCGGTAGAGGTCGCGAAGAGAATCGGCACGCCAGGCACGTTCCTGCCGAGCCGGGTCTGTGCAGTCGCAGAGATCGTCACCGCGGTTCCGGCCGTCGCGGTCTGGTTATCGGTGGCGGTGACCTTACCCAGCTGGATCTGCGGGTCCACCATCGCGAACGGGCTGTAGTTCCGCGTCGTGCCGCCACTGGTCGTGGTGAGCAGCGCACTCGAGGCATGCAACTGGTCCGGGAGGAGCAGCGAGGCCGCGTAGCTCTTCAATGCGTTGAGGAAGGAGGCGGAGCCGACCGTCGTGCACGCGAGGCCGAGGTTGCTGACGTCGGTCTTCTTCAGGATCTCGATCTGGCCGAAACGATCCGGGGTGACGTACTCGTCCACGATGTTGTGCGCGATGCGAAGACGGTCAACGATACCGGACGGCGCCACGCTCGGGTCGAAGCAGAAGCCTACCAGGACGTCCTTGAGGAACGCGTCCGCCGGGTTATGGGGTGTCGCAGTAAAATCGTAGGTGGGCGGATACTTGTCGAGCATCGTCTTGAGGGTGTCGGTGGTCGGAGCGATCGTGACTACCGTATTCACATCCACGGCACCAGCCGGAAACCTGGTTCCGGCCTGCAGGTCACTGGTGAGGACCGTGCCTCCGCCGGCGGGCGTGATGACGCCCGCGCCGCCCCCGGAGGCCAGCGTGGGCACCGGGCTCATGCATGTGGCGGCATACAGCAGGTTGATGAGCTGCTGGACATCGGCCGTGGTGGCCCCGGCCTTGAGCTTGCCCGCGGTCCAGTCAGCGAACACCACCTTGAGGATGTCGAAGACCTTCTGCTGCGCGTCCGCCACTTTCCCCTGGGACAGCTTCGTCTTGATGTCGTTGACCTTGCCAACGAGCCCTGTGTATGTCTTGCTCGTGGTGGGATAGAGCTTGCCGAGCTGGGTGATGATAGCGTTGTACTGGCTGGTGCTGAGCGTTCCGCAGGTCGCCGCCGTCGCCGCGTTGATTCGCGGCGCATCCGACGGCGCGAGATTGGAACCATCACCCGAACACGACAGCGTCAACGCACCAGTCATCAAGCCGAGAATGACCGAGAACCGTCGCATGGAGAAACCCCAGGGCGTGAGAGCCAGCGCAGGAATACGGAAGCAAGGAAGTCGGTGATCTAGCGGGACCAACCAGAGTTGTCAACTGCAGAAACGGCCCGCAGCTATGTGGCTGCGACCGCACCTGTATCGTAAAGCGTTGTGATTGAATATCTTGCAGATCTAATGAGTGCTTGCGGGAGCGGCTCCCGGAGCCGGCCGCCCGCTCAGCGGGACTGGCCGGCCAGCTGCTGCCATTCCGGCTCCTGCACCAGGTCGCGGTACCACCACCCCGCGTCCTCCGACAGGCCCGCGCGGCGTTGCGGATTGGCCGCGATGTAGCGCTTCAGCGCCTTGAACGCCGCCGGCTTGTCGCCGAGCAGCGTGTACACGAACGCTTCGCTGTTCGCCAGATCGTTCGTGGGGTCCACGTCCGCGGCACCCCGCGAGCGCGAGATGATGTGCCGCGCGCTGTCCTTGAGCCCCGCGCGCGCGAGCACCGCGGCCACCATCAGCTGGCCCCCGAGCCGCTGAAACTCGCGGTCGCTGGGTGGCGTGAGCACCACCAGGCTATCGAGCAGCCGCCACGCCTGCGGGACGTCGGGGTCGTGCGCCTTCGTGGTCAGCATGTACAGTCGGCACTGGGTGAAGCGGTAGTTCTGCGGGAAGCGCCGGAGGCCCTCGCTGCACCACCGGTCGGCCTCGGTGAACTGGCCCAGGTCGTAATTCCCGAAGAACAGCCGGAAGATGATGACGTCGGCGTTGCTGAGATACGCATCCTCCTCGTAGGCCCGCCGGGCCGCGAGCACCACGTCGGCGCCCGAGCCGGTCTGGTTGTAGAGATGGCTCAGCACGCCCCAGGCGCTGGCCTGCGACGGCTGGAGCTTCACGGCCTGCTCGAGGTCCTGCTGGGCGGACTTGAGCAGGGCGGCGGCCTTGTCCTTGTCGGGCTCCAGGGTCAGCAGCCAGCGCCAGTACTCCAGGCTTCCGCGCAGCTCCAGCGCGTCCGCGCTCTGCGGGTCCAGCACCAGTGCCTGGCTGGCGAAATCCATCCCCCGGTCGATTAGCGGTGCGGCCCTGGTCGGGTCCTGCACCGCCATCCGCGAGCGCCAGTGGGCCACGGAGCCCCTGGCCACGAGCGGGTCCACCCAGCCCGGATCGGCGGTGTGCGCCTGGGCGAAGAGCGTGTCGGCCTGTTCGAAGGCGGCGTCCACCGCCGCTGTCTCCTGGCCGCCCAGCACTCGCAACGAGTCCGCGCGCTTTCGCGCCTGCTCGCCCCGCTGGAGCAGTAGCCACGCGTTCACGTTCTTCGTGCTCGCGCGCTGCTCCCGCAGCTTCACCTCGGGGCCGAGCAGCTCGCGCAGCTCCTGCGCGGCGGTGCCGGTCAGCGAGTCGCGGATCGCGATCAGGTCGCCGGCGGGCCGCTCGAAGCTGGCCCGCTTCACCTCGGCGCCGCTCGGCCCGTCCACCAGCCGGACCGTCACCCGCATCTTGTCGCCGGTCTGCTCCACGTCGCCGTCGATGATCGTGCCCACCTTGAGCGCCCGTGCGATGCTGTCCCGGGCCACTGTGCCCTCGCGGTAGGGCGCGACGCCGTTCCGGGAGATGACGTCCAGCGTCCGGACGCTGGAGAGCTCGCGGATCAGCCCCTCGGTGAGCCCATCGGCCAGCGAGCGGAGGGAGTCCTTGCCGCCGAGGTCCTTGAAGTAGAGCACCGCGACCCGGCTGGCATCGGGGTTGGCCGCCAGCGCGGCGCCCCCGGCTGCGCCCTTGCCGAACTTCTGAATCCCCACTGCCACACCGCCAGCGACCAGCAACGCGGCCAGGATGGCGCCTCCGATCACCAGGCGCTTGCGGCGCGGATCGGGCGGCGGCGGCGTGGGGGTCCGCATCTCCCGCGTCGGCACCCGGCGAGACGCCGTCGCCGCGCGCCGCGCCGAGGTCCGCATCATCGCCGCCTCGGCCTCCGCCTCCGACAGCGTGTCGGCGAAGTCGCGCATCGTCTGGAACCGGTCGGCCGGCGTCTTCTCCAGCGCCCGCATCACCGCGTCCTCGACCTCGTCTGGGATGGATGCGCGCACCACCTGCAGGCTCGGCACCACCTCCATCGAGTGCCGCGCCATGATCGCCA
>DAINRP010000253.1:0-4428 GCA_036741755.1 Gemmatimonadales bacterium | reverse complement strand
GTATCGCGTCACGGAACCGGGCACGAGGCACACTAGGCACTAAGCACTAAGCACTAAGCACTAAGCACTAAGCACTAAGCACTAAGCACTACGCACTCGGAACCCGGACCTCAGCTGCACCGGAGATGAGCCCCCATGCCCGAGGCATCGGTCCAGCCAGTTGTTCCCATCCCGGGCGATGCGGTCAAACCGCTCGAGGAGAACATCGCCATCAGCCTCTCCGGCGGCGGCTACCGGGCGATGCTGTTCCACGTCGGATCCCTCTGGCGCCTGGCCCAGCTCGACATCCTCACCGCTCAGCGCCACACCACCACCAGCTTCGCCGGCGAGCCCATCCAGCTCGGCGCCCTGCAGCGCATCTCGAGTGTCTCCGGCGGATCCATCGCCGCGGCCCAGCTCGCGCTGCACTGGCAGGAAGTGGCGCAGGCTGCCGCGGATCAACGGGACGCCATCTATCGGTCGGCCATCGTCGACCCGATCCGCCGCCTCGCTCGGATCTCGCTCGCCGGATATGATCTGGCGGGAATTGCGCGGGTGCTCGCCAGCATCATCCTGCCCGGCTCGGTCAATCGCCACCTGGCGAATGCATACGCGCGTCACCTGTACGGCAGGGCAACTCTGCGGGATCTCCCCGAGTCTCCTCGCTTCGTCCTCAACGCGTCCAACCTGCAATCGGGGGCGCTCTGGCGCTTCTCCCGACCCTACGTCGCCGATTGGCGGGTCGGCAAGATGATTCGGACCGAGAAGGTGTCGATCGCCGAGGCGGTCGCCGCCTCCTCCGCCTTTCCGCCGATGCTCGCTCCGGCCGACTTCCGGTTCGACCCGGCCGACTACGAGCCGGGGAGCGGAGCGCCTGGCGAGGACAACCTCCAGCGCCCCCCATTCACCACCCGCCCCCGCCTTGTCGACGGCGGTGTCTACGATAACCTCGGCCTCGAAACCACCTACAAGCGATTCAGGACCCTGCTGGTGAGCAATGGCGGCGCCCCGTTTGGGTCGGCGCCCAAGGTGGCCCGCAACTGGGTCTCACTGGGGAGCCGAGTGATCGGGCTGATGAACCATCAGGTGGGGAGCCTGCGGAAGCGACTGCTGGTCGCCGCATTCGAGCGGCAGGAGCGCTACGGCGCATTCTGGGATATCGAGCAGGACATCAGGGTCCATCGCTGCGCCGATGCGCTGCCATGTCCCTACGAACAGACCCGACTGCTGGCGGCGCTTCCGACCGACCTCGCCGCGAAGGACGAGGCGACTCAGATGCGGCTGATCAACTGGGGCTACGCCGTCGCCGACGCTGCCCTGCGGGCTCACCTGAACCGGGCCTGGCCCCGTCCCGCCGACTTCCCCTATCCCGAAGCTGGCGTCGGTTAGACCGGCTACACCCGGATCTCGTCCTCCACGAACGGCACCTTGTGGCCGTCGGGTATCGTCGCCGTCACCGTCGTGAAGAGGTGGCTCTCCGTCATCAGCGCCTGCACCAGCGTGTCCCGCGGCACCTCGGTGTCATTCCGGCGGCTGCCGTGATGCCCCGCCTCGGTAGAAAGGAAGGTCCTCAGGCTCGTCGCCTCGTGCCCCTTCTTGGAGAAGTGTTCCCACAGGTGCGCCCGGGGCGTGGCATTGAGGCTCCCATGGTGGCCGACCTTGTAGACGTCGACGCCGGCGAGCAGCCGCCTGACTGACGCCTTGGAAAGCGAGAACGACCAGTTCTCGATCTGCGCGTCACCGGGGAAGAGCAGCTTCTTGCGGCCGACCTGGAAGAGCAGGATGACGCTGGTGTTGTTGAGCACGTCGTCCATCCGCCGCACCAGGCTCAGCACCTGCTGGCGCAGGCTGGCGTCGGCCCGCTTCACCAGCCACTGCGCGTACCCGGGGAGCCTCGACAGCCGATAGCGTGCCGGGAACGGCGACCGCCCCCCGCCAACCATTTTCGGGGCCGAAGCGGCCATGAGCTGCCAGAAGTCGGCATCGTCCCGGCGGCGTTGCTGCTCGACCGCGTTGGACTGCGCGATGGTGGGCGGACCGAGCACCCGGATCTTCACCCCCGGGAGCGCCCTGCCGAGCCCACTCGCTGACCCCGCATAGACGTACCGCTGGCCCCCCGGTGGAGCCATCGTCATGAGGTTCTCCACCGCACTGCGGTTCCGGATGCCGTTCCCGCCCAGGAACTCCAGCTCCTTCCTGACACTGCGCCAGCTCGGCAGAGGCTGCTCGAGCTGCTGCTGGATGCTCGCGAAGCACCGCTCGATATCGCCCAGGGCGGCCACATGCCGGCGATCCGCGATGCTGAGACCGCGGGGTCCGGTGCTCTCCGGGTCGAGCGCCGGATCCTCCGTCCACGGCTGCACCACGACCGCCGGCTTGCAGGCGCGGATGATGTCACCCGACCCACCGCCATTCGCCCTGGTGGCGAAGCCGCTGATGTGATCGGCATGCCGGTGCGTCGCCACCACCGCATCCAGCTTGCCGTTGCAGCTGTCCCGGATGTCCTCGGCGATCGCGACCATCTTGCCGGCGCGCGCGCGCGTCGGCTTGGGGAAGCTGCCGAAGTCGATCAGGACATGCCGCTCGCGGCTGGGGTAACGGAAGCTCAGCAGGAAGCAGTCACCGAAGCCTACGTCGTAGGCGCGAATGCGGATGGTGGTCGGCCGTTCGCCTGGCATGGGATCCTCACCATTCTTCCCGGGAGGCCGGGAGCGAGGAGTCGAGGGCCCGCAGCCGGTGCAGCTCGGCGAACCGGCGCCCCCGCGGAATCCGCCTGAGCGGGGAGCTGTACGCATAGCGGAGCCGCTCGGCCTGGCGGCGGAGATTGAGGACCGAGTTCCGGATGTAGAATTTGAGTCGCCCGAAATCGTCGAACACCAGCGTGCCTCCGCCGGTGAGCTTGATGGTGCCGTCCTCGTCGTCGCCCTTCTCCTCTGCGAGCTGCTCCAGCCCGCGCATCCGTTGCTCCGTCTTCGTCAGCTCGGCGAACTGCCGGAACTCGGCGACCGTCTCCCGCAGCGGCACCCCATCGGGCGCCAGCCGGCGACAGGGGCGTACCGACAGGACCTCGGTGTACGCCTCCTTCTGGACCATGAGGGTGTCGGCGTTCTCCCACACGAAGCGGAACACCTCGTCCCGGTCGTACAGCAGCGCTTCGTGATGCAGCCCGCGGTACGACAGGCTGTTCCCGTCGATCCGGCACCACATCCCCGCTTCGGCCGGTGGCAGCTCATGCCGGTCCGGGTCGGGCGCCTTGGCCGAGGGGTGCACGCCCCACGCGGCGAAGGAGTCGCGCAGCAGCTCGCGGTACTTGTAACGCCGGTCGTCGGGCTGCACCTCCCCGTCCACGGTCAGAATCGCGCTCAGGTAATCGCCATAGTCCAGGTGCACCGGCGGCGTATAGTCGAGCCCCCGGATCGCGATGTTGAGCAGATGCTCCGCCGCGGCCGCTCCCTCCTCGACCACCCGCTCCCGATCCAGCGGACCGGTGCCACCCACCCCCAGCGGCTGGAGCCGCGCCTGCCATACCCGCACGAACGCCTGCAGCATCGCTGCCACCAGAATCTCCCCGCGCCGATGCGGCTCCTGCCAGTCGCGGTAGGCCCCGGGATTGGCCTCAGTCGTGTAGGAACTCCGCAGGGCTCGGCCCGGAATTCGGTACAGCGCCGACCCGAACTCCTCCCCCAGTGCGAGGAGGGTGTTGCGGACAAATGCCTCACTGGTGAGCACGCTGCGCGGCACCGTACGCGGTGAGCTGCCTGACCCGGGGGTGAGTGAGAGGACGCGGGCGATGGTCTCCTCGTGCTGGAAGACCGAGAGCAGCGCCACCAGGTCGGCGAAGCCCTCATGGAAGCCGGCCTGGTCGGGGGACGACGGCTCGATGAACTCGTGCCGCAGGCCGTCCAGCAGGGCGTGGGCCGTTTCGTGCGCGACGATATCGTGCGACAGGCAGGCGTAGACCGGACCGTCGGGTCCGGTGAAGTAGCCGAAGAACAGCCCCTCCTCGCGGTCGGAGTAGTAGGCGTTGGCGTCCACGAAGGCGTGCGGCGCCACCTTGATCTGGTGCGGCCGGAAGCCCCAGCTCAGCCGCCGGCCCAGCACCCGCTCGAAGTGCGCCAGGGTACGCATCACGATGGCGTAGACATTCTGCTGATGGAACTGCGGGTTCGCGATGAGCTGGTCGGGATCGGTCTTGGCGAACGGGTCGATCAGATGGCCCTGCTCATCCCACTGGTACTCGAGCGGCCGGATCAGGGTCCTGGAGCTGGCGTCGTAGTCGATGACCTGCACCCGGTAGCCCCAGGGGCCGCGACCGAGCGGCTCCGCCGGTACCGGGACGGTCGCCATGAGCACCTCGCCATCGATCCGGATGCTCGGGTCCTGCGCCACGATCCGGAGTCGGTGAGTCGTATCGGCAGCGCCTGACATTTTCATCGCACCCTCCCTCTC
>DAINRP010000252.1:0-4451 GCA_036741755.1 Gemmatimonadales bacterium | reverse complement strand
GCGGACGGGATCATCTGGGCCAAGGAGGTCGAGGACTACCAGCGCTTCGGCGTGGTCGTCACCGACAAGGATGGCTACATGACGAAGATCGTCGAGAAGCCCTCCACGCCGATCTCCAAGCTCGCGAACATCGGTCTCTACTACATCAAGGACACCGAGGCCCTCTGGCGGGGAATCGACCAGGTGCTCGCCAGCCCCACCAACAAGGGTGAGTACTACCTCACCGATGCCTTCCAGCACATGATCGAGCACGGGCGCAAGATCCTCACCGCCGAAGTGGGTGGCTGGTACGACTGCGGCAAGCTGGACACCCTGCTCGAGACCAACGAAATCCTGCTGCGGAAGGGCTATGCCCGGCGCCGCGAGTTTCCCGGCGTCACCATCCACGATCCGGTCCTGATCCAGGATGGCGTGACGATCGAGAAGAGCGTCATCGGGCCGAACGTGACGCTCGAGGCGGGCACCAAAGTGGTCAACAGCAACCTCAGCCACACCATCGTCGGCCAGAAGTGCACGATCACCCGCACCACCCTGCATCACTCGATGCTCGGCGATCGGGTGACGGTCAGTGGATTCAACGGAACGACGACCCTCGGCGATGACTGCGAGGTCGTCGGCGGGGCGTAGGGATTCGCCAGGGCCTGGCGGGGCCGGGTAGGGGTGGAGCTGGCGCTCCACCCCTACCCGTTTTCGATGGCTTGCTCGATTTCGGCGACCAGCGCCCCGATGTCCTCCTCCGTCGTCCGGTATCCGCAACAGCAGATCCGGAGTGCCAGCACACCCCGCAGCCGCGTGGTGGAGAGGAAGAATCGCCCGTTGGCGTTAATGCGATCGAGGATCGCCTGATTGAGCGCGTCGAGTGCCGCGGAATCTTCGACTCCGGCGGGATGGGCCCGAAAGCAGCAAACCGCCAGTCGAGCCGGTGAGAGGACTTCGAGGTCCCGACTCGAGCGGATAAGCCGCTCGGCGAGCTCCGCCCGCCCGATCCCGGCGTCGATCGCCGTCGCCAGCTGCGCCGTTCCGAAGTAGCTCACCCCCAGCCAGACCTTGAGCGATCGAGCGTACCGGGTCAGCTGTTCGCCGTAGTCCGCGAAGTTCACCTCGCCCCCGGACTGGTCCAGATCGCGCAGATAGTCCGGCAGAATGTGGAACGCGTCGAAGAGCCGGCGCGGCTCCCGCACCAGCAGCGACCCGCACTCGAACGGCATGTAGAGCCACTTGTGCGGATCGAGCGTGACGCTGTCCGCGAGCCCAATGCCGGCGAGTTCGGCCCGTCCCCGTTCGCTCAGCGCGGCGAACCCGCCGTACGCGCCATCGACATGCAGCCAGACATCTTCGGCGCGGCAGAGCGCCGCGAGCTCGGGCAGCGGGTCGGTGGCGCCGGTATTGGTCGTGCCGGCGCTCGCCACGACGGCCAGCGGGATCAGTCCGGCCGCACGGTCGGCGGTGAGCGCCTGGCGGAGGGCATCGACCCGGAGCCTGAAGTCGGCATCGACCGGCAGCGCCCGGATGTTGGCGCGGGGCACCCCGGCGATCCACGCGGCGCGGGTGACGGAGCTGTGGGTCTGGTCGGAGGAGTACACCGTCAGCTTCGGCAGCCGCTCCGCGGCTTCTCCCACGGCCGCGTGGCGGGCGGCCACAATCGCCATCAGGTTCGCGGTGGACCCGCCCGAGGTGAGGAGACCTCCCGTGCCCTCGGGCATCCCGATCCACTGCCGAAACCACTCCAGGACAGTCAGCTCGAGCATCGCCGGCCCGCTCGCGACCCGCCACGCCCCTCCGAAGAAGTTGTAGCCGGCCGCGAGCCAGTCGCCGAGGACGGCCGGAAAGGTTGGACAGCCCTGGACGTAGCCGAGAAATCCCGGGTGCGGCTCCGGCGTATGATGCGGAAAGACCCGCTCTTCAAGGAAGCCGAGCAGCGACTCGAACGCCTGCCCCTGCAGGGGCGGTGGTGAGGCGATCAGCCGCTCCGCCTCGGCCCTGGGGAGATACTTGAAGATCCGCTGGTCACGCAGTCCGGCGAGGTGCGCGGCCACGTGATCCGCCACCTGGCGCCCGAGGCGCTGCATGGTGGCGTGATCGAGATCGAGAGGGGAGCGGGGGGAATTCATGTGCGAATCATCTTCGACGTTCTTTCAGAGTTCAATCCCTTGACTCCGCCTCGGCCTCACACGCACGTTTCACCCCGGCCCAGAGCCCCCATGACGACGACCACCGACCTCTACCGCTCGTACCTCGATCTTCGCTGGCACTTCGATCCCTCCTCGGCAAGCGCCGCGGGGGTGACGACGCACGACGAGCTGCTGGCGGACTACTCCGCGGTGCCGATGCGGCAGCACCTCGTCGCCTTCAAGGCGATCGCGGTGGCGGTGGAGCAACTCGAGGTGGACGACCCGCAGGAGGAGATCGACCGCACCGCATTCCTCGATGAGGTGCGGATGGCGATCTTCCGATTCGAGCACGAGCGGCCGCACGTGCACGATCCGACCTTCTGGCTCTCCCAACTGTACAGCGCCTTCCACACCCTGCTCCGCCGGCGCGATATGCTGCCGGCTGATCGGGCGCGGGCGCTGCTGGGCCGTCTGCGGGCGACCCCCGGATACCTCAAGGCCGCCCGCGAGACGATTCAGGACCCGCCCCGGGTCTTTCTCGACACCGCCACCCAGCTCGCCGACGCAGGTCCCCGGCTGCTGGTGGACGTTGCCAGGATCGCGCGGGAGTCCGACCCCGGAAATGCCGCTGCGATCGACGACGCCCTCGGAGAGGCCGAGGCGGCGCTGACCCGCTTCGGGATGGCGCTCAGAAGCGAGTTGCGCGCGCATCACGACGATCTGTCGTTTGCGATCGGCGAGGAGCAGTTCAACCGGCGGCTGCACCACGAGCATGCGTTGCAGTCGACCGCGCCGGAACTCTATCGCTACGGCCTCCACCTCGCTGATGAGACCGAGGCCGAGCTGGTGAAGCTGGCCCGGGAGATCGATCCGGCGGTGCATTGGCGGACTGTCGTGGAGCGGCTCCGCACCCAGGCCGCCCCCGGCGGCGATCTCGTCGCCGAGTTTCAGGACGTCGTCGAGCGGGCGCGGCATTTCCTCGAGGCCCGCGATCTGGTCACGATTCCGGAAGGCTGTCTGGAGGTCGTCGAGACGCCGGCGTTTCTTCGACCGCTGATGCCGTTTGCCGCCTACAGCCCACCGGCCGTGTTCGGGGATCAGCGGGTCGGCACCTTCTACGTGACCGTGCCCAACGAGAGCCACGATCCCTCGACTGCGACCAACTCCGTCCACGAGATCGCCGCGACCGCGGTCCACGAAGCATGGCCCGGGCATCATATGCAGATGCTGACCGCGCGCAATGCCGTTTCCGAAGTGCGCCGGGTCAGCTGGACGCCGGTGACTGTTGAAGGCTGGGCCCTCTACTGTGAAGAGCTGATGGCGGAGCAGGGCTTCTACGCCTCGGTTGAGGAGCGGCTGTTCCAGCGACTGCACCTGCTGTGGCGCGCCATCCGCATCGTGCTCGACGTCGGGCTCCACACCCGGGGGATGACCCCTGAACAGGCGGTCGACATCCTGGTCGACCGGGTGGCGATGGACCGCGCCAAGGCAGAGGCCGAGGTGAGCCGCTACTGCGCCGCACCGACCTATCAGCTCAGCTACGCCGTCGGCCGGCGTGAGTTCCTCCGCCTCCGGGAGGCGTGGAGAGAGAGCGTCGGGCCGGACGTTCCGCTCCGCCAGTTCCACGATACCGTGCTCGCCTACGGCGGGCTGCCGGTTTCGCTCATCCGCTGGGGGATGGGCCTCGGGATCGATGAGTGACCCCTCCGAGGTGCGTCCCGGAGCCGTTCCGAGCGACACCTCGTCGATCCCCGCCACGGTCAAAGGTCTCTCCCTCGTTTCGCTGTTCAACGATTTCTCGAGCGAGATGGTCTATCCGCTGTTGCCGGCGTTCATCGTCGGCACCCTCGGCGGCAGCGCGACCGTCCTTGGCGCGCTCGACGGCGCCGCCGATCTGACGGCGGCCGCCACCAAATGGGTGAGCGGTGACCTCGCCGATCGACCAGGCTGGCGGAAGCCGCTCATCATCCTCGGTTACTTCTCGGCCATCCTCATCCGGCCCTTCATGGCGGCCGCCTCGGCGGCGTGGCAAGTCGTGGGCTTCCGAGTGGTCGATCGCGTCGGCAAGGGGATGCGGACCCCCGCGCGCGATGCGCTCATCGCGGACGTCACGCCGCCGGCCCTGCGCGGTCGCGCCTTCGGCTTTCACCGCGCCGCCGATCACTTCGGCTCGATCCCCGGTTCGCTGATCGCCTGGTGGCTGCTGAATCACTCGGTGGATGTGCGGCAGGTACTGAGCTGGAGCGTGCTGCCGGGTGTGGTCGCCGGTCTGATCCTGCTGGTCGTGCTGCGGGGCGTGCGGATGGACCGACAGCCGGACTCGCCCGGCGCGGCAGTCGT
>DAINRP010000251.1:0-4462 GCA_036741755.1 Gemmatimonadales bacterium | reverse complement strand
GAACGACCGGCGAAGGGAGGGAATCTACCCGGGATCGGCAATTCCTCCATGCCCCCAGGGGGTTCCGGGTTCCGGGCTCCGGATTCCGAGTGCGAGTGCTCAGTGCCTAGTGCCCGGTACCCGGATCCACTCCCGCGTCGATCTCCCCCCGATACCGCTCGAAGAGCCGCCGGGCCACCTGGATCGGGTCCCCCTGCACCGCCGTGCGGAAGCCATCGTGCCGCTCCGACCACCCCTGCTCCCAGCGGCACGATTCGGCCGCGAACGGCGCGCGGTCGAACGTGGTCCCCTCGGCGAGGGACCGGTTGAGCCGCTCGAAGAAAGCGCGCCAGCGGGGCGCGAAGTACCCGCTGAACATCCCCTGCCACTCCTTGAAGGCGTAGAGGTTCAGGTCGTCATTTTCCCCCTCGGTGCACTTGCGGCCCCAGAGGGTGATGAGGTTCCGGGCGTTCCACTCGTACAGCGCCCGCTCCGCGTCGGTCGTGCCCCAGCGTCTGGCCGATTCCACCCAGCGACCAAGCAGAAACTCCTCCCGGGTGCCGACCAGCTCATCGAGATCCTGCAGGAGGGCGAGCACGCCCGCCTCCGCACTGAGCAGCGCCACCGAATCTCGCGCCGTGAAGGCGGCTTCGACCGCATTCACCTTCGGGAGCCCGAGCTGACCGAGCACCTGGCGGGTCAGATTGACCACGTCATAGCGATAGGCATCGCTCCCGCCGAGCTGGGGAGCCGCGACAAGCAGCGAATCGAGCGCGACGGCGAGCCGCCGGTTGTCGTACGGCGGCAGCGGCTCGCTCCGATAGGCGGTCTTCGGCTTATAGAACCCCGGCCGCTCGGCCAGGAAGGTGCCGGTCTGCGCCGGCGAGCGGTACGCAGTCGCGAGCAGTGTCCGCCACGCCGCCTGGGCGGATGCATTGGCGACTCCGTAGCGACGCACCACATAGTCCTCCGTCCACTGGCTGAGGTCGGGGACCGTGCTGCGCCAGGTCATGTCCATCACGAAATCGGGGACGATCGGATTGTTGCCGAGCCCTTCCATCATCATGCCGAGGCCGGTGAGCCGGCCCTTCTCGGGGCTCTGCAGCACGTCATTCAGATTGGCGGCGATCTTCGGCAGGTCGCCGTTGAGCGATACCTTGCCGCCGAAGTTGTAGAGCACGTTCCAGATCCACGGCTTGCCGTAGAAGGCCTTTCGCTGATTCCAGACCGGATGACGGTCGCCCCAGAGATCGAGCACGACCATCCGGTCGTCAGGCACGGCGCCCAGCAGGGCTCGCGCCTGCGGTTCCTGCCAGAACTTCGCCTGGTAGTAGAGAAACCACCCCTGCAGCACCCAGATGGAGGCGCTGTCAGCCGCCTGCATCGACTGGTAGACCGCGCGGCCCATCCCGGCGAGGAAGGTGGAGTCGTTCGACGGCGGATCGATCTCGTTGAAGCTGTCGGCCGCATAGTAGTGGTCGGTGCCGAACAGCTCGGCCTGGCGTTCAATGAAGCGCCGGCCGATGCGCTGGAAGAGCGGGTCGAGTGGATCGAGAAACCAGGTCCCCGAAAACCCTGCCGACCAGTCGCCGGTCTGATGGATCTTCGCGTTCGGGAAGACGCTGGTGATCGACGCGGGGACGTGGCCGGTGAATCCCTGCAGCACCGGCGTCATGCCGAGCGCCCGTTCACGCGCGAGGATGCGGCGCTCGAGCGCGACGTGGCTGTCGATCCAGCTCCCCGGCAGCGGCCCGCCGAGGCCGTCGATGTTCCCCATCCATCCCCACGGGAGGTACGCCGGCCCGACCAGGAACTCGCCGATCTGGGCATCGGTGAATCCGAGATCGCGGAGCACCGCGCGCCAGGTTCCCTCCTGACCGGTGGCGGCGAGCGGCAGGTTGATCCCCTTGAGCGCCATCCAGTCGATCATCTTCTCCCACTCCTCCCAGTCCCACCACGCCATGCTGTAGGAAAAGGTGCAGTAGTTGAAGAAGTAGCGGAGCCGGTACGGCGTCTCGGCATGGTACTTCGAGGCAACGACTGGCAGGGGAGTGGGGAGGTGGATCGGGCGGAGCGGGATGCCCACGGTCGTGCGGGCGACGTGCTCGAGGTACCAGTCGAGGGCGGAGGCGAGCGCGACGCCGGTTGATCCCCGGAGGACGACCCGCCGGCCCCGGCTCTCCACCTCGAAGACCTCGCGCCCTTCAGCGGAAGGCATGGCCTCGAGCAGAAAGTCGCCCCTGCGGCCGGGGACCACTCGCGCGACCAGTGCCGCGGCCGCCTTGAGATCCACCGGCGTCGGGGCGGGGCCACGGTATACCGGCGAGGACACAAGCAGCGCCGGGAGCAAGATCAGCGTCGAAAGGGAGAGCAGCACGGGCCTCGAGGTGCGGCGGATGAGGAGGAGGAGCTGGTGATGCTCAGCCGAGCTGCGGGGTCATCATGGGGGCAGGCCCGATCAGCCCTGCGGCTTCTGGCTGTCGGCGGCCGCCTGACTGAAGCGCTTGAGTCGCTCGCGGGAGCGGCCCTCCCCGCTCCGCACCGCTTCGAGGCTGCAGAACGTCGCCGGTCCGATCGGCTGCGTCCCCATCTCGTAGATCGCCTCCGCCCCGGAGACGGTATAGATCTCGTGGTGGAAGCCGATGCCCTTCCCCCGATGCTCCACCAGCCACTTCCACCACCGCGTGTGCGGCGCGACCCGCGACCAGGCGTGCAGCGCCTCGGCGCTTTCCCAATACTGCAGCAGCAGCCGGACCGTCATGGTCTGACAGGGCACGGTGCAGAGGTGACCGGGTGCCGACTGGAGAGAGGCCGCCATCTCGTTGCTGATGCCTGCATCGTCGTAGAGCCGCTGGCCTTCCCCAGTGATGAGCTGGACGCCGAAGATCGCGACGCACAGCGTCGGGTGCTCCCACAGCGCGGCCACATAGGCCGAGTCCTGCGGCGGGCGCGGGCTCGATGAGGGCGTGGAGGTCATGGGCTGATTTCCCAGGGAAGGTGAGGACGCGTGGTGCCGGCTGAGGTATGGTGAGCGCGACACGGAGAAGGGGCTGCGCGGCCGACGACGGGAAAGGCCGGTTACTTCGAGCCGCTCCCCGGCAGCTTGAAGGTGAACATCGCCGGCGGATCGCTGAGCCGGCGGCCACCGACGGCCTGATAGAGCCGCATGGCGCCGAGGTTCGCGGGGCTGGTGAGCACCCATCCCTCGCGGCAGCCCAGGCTGTGGCCGTGTTCGAACAGGCGGGTGAGGAGTTGCTGCGCGAGCCCCTGCCGTCGGTACGACGGCGCCACGCCGACCTCGTTCACCCAGAGTTCCGCCGGCTTGTCGGGGTGGATGTAGTGCACGCCCGAGGCAAAGCCCACGATAGTGCCACCATCCACCGCGACCGCGAGATGGTGCCGGGGATCGTGGAGGAACTCCTCGGTGAGTGCGGGATCGATCTCCTGATCGAACACGCCGGGCGCCACTCGGCGGAGCATGGCGCCTTCGGCTGACCCAAGGATGCGAATCTCAGCGGTCACCTGATACTCCTCCTGTCACCTGTGGTCCGCACGCCAGCCGCAACGCGCGCGGGATTCAGATAGTGCAGAACCTACCCGGCGACCGTGGACCGTGCCAGCCTGCAGCAACCCTCTGGCGGCCTGGGCGGATCCGCTGCGGCACCTCCCTGGCGATGAAACGCTCAGGTGTCGGTGTGCCGGCATGCCAGGAAGTGCCGGCCGACAGTCAGGCGAGGATAAGAAGCGAGCCGAGCGCGTGCGGCTGCGAGTGGATGCGGACCATGGGCGGGGTCATGGTGGGTCTCGCGCTGCCCGCCGCGTGCGAAGGGGACTGACTGCACCGGCGATGGCCGCAAGGAGCAACCGCGGATACAGCAGCAGCCGATGCAGCCAGCCAGGGATAGCCGGTCAGGATGGCCATCGGTGCCAGGAGCGAGCCCATCAGGAGCCGCCTTGTTGCGGCCTGACCGTTTCACGGCAAGGGGTGCATGGTCGACTCATGGACGTCCGCCGCCTCAGCGCGAGAACACCGTCCCGTGCGGCACCACGGTGCCGGTGAATCCGTGCGGCCAGCTCTTCGCCGAGAGACTGATCCCGGCCCGGTCACTGCCGGCATCACGGAATCGCTCGTCCATCGAGAGCTGGCCGGTGGCGGGATCGAAGTTGATGACGTAGAGCCGGTTCCCCGTGCCGCCCCCCGCCGAGTTCAGCACCACCCGCCGCCCGGTGCCGTCGATCGCGATCCAATGCGGCTGCTCGTCGGCACCGACATCGAGTGAGGAGACCTCCCGGGGGTGCTCGGGATCAGTGATCTCGAGCGCCACCAGCGTATGCGCATCAGGCACCGGCTGCAGCCAGAAGTGGCCGGTCAGGATCGGGACACCACAGCCGAATCCCTCGAAGTTCCGCACGAAGGTCGCCGTCGGCGCCGGGCCGTCTGCCCCGCGCACCAGGTAGAGGCCGCAGGAAAAGGTATGGACGT
>DAINRP010000250.1:0-4465 GCA_036741755.1 Gemmatimonadales bacterium | reverse complement strand
GCTCCAGCCATGGAAGCGCCGCGCCCCCGTTTCGCCCGCTTCGCCCTCTGTGGCCCAGGCGCCCGGGGCAGGCTTGCCCGAGCCAGCTCCGACGATTCCCGTCCAACAGGACTCGAACGGCGTTGCCGGCGCCGGCCTGGTGGAATCCACGGCGGTCGCCGTCGATTCCACTTCCTCGGCGCCCGTGGCGCCCGCCGCGGTGCCGACCAAGCCCGCGGTCCAGAAGCCGCCGGTCCCCAAGCCGCAGCGGCCGGCGGGGCGGACCGACGTGCCTCCCCCCGGGGCCTCCCCCTCGACCTCCCGGCTCGTCCCACTTCAGGCGGTGCAGGTGACCGGACCGAACAGTCTCACGGTCGGGGAGTCCGTGGTGCTCGATGCCGATGCAATCGATGGTGCCGGCCACAGTGTTCCCGGGCGACAGATCGTCTGGAAATCGAGTGCACCGGAGGTCGCGACGGTCAGCGCGGACGGTCAGGTAATGGCGAGACAGCCGGGCAGGGCGCTCGTCAGCGCCACGGTGGAGCAGGTGAGCGGCTCGATGGCGATCACCGTCCAGGCCGCGGTGGCGACGACGCTTGCAATCACGCCGGCGGACCTGACGCTCGAAGCGGGCAAGACCGGAACCCTGAGCGCGACTCTGCTCGGTGGCAGCGGCCATGGTGCCGACCAGAAGGCCCAATGGAGTTCGGGTGCACCGCAGATCGCGACGGTGAACTCTGATGGCACAGTCACGGCGCGGACGGCCGGGACCGCGACAATCACCGCCGTCTCGGGAGGACGCGTGGCGACCGCGACCGTGACCGTGACCGCCGCTGCGGGCCCGAGTGAGGCCGATCTTCGCACCCAGGCCGAGGCCACGATTCAGGCCTACGCGCGCGCGCTCGAGACTCGCGACGTAGCCAGGGTGCGCCAGGTGTTTCCCAGCATGCCGTCGCTCCGGGAACAGCAGCTCAAGCAGGCGCTTCCCAACATGAAGAATCTGCAGGTACGCCTGACAGTGACCGATCTGCAGCTGGCGGGCGAAGTCGCCACGGTGGTGGTATCGGGCAAGTGGCAGTTCCAGGCCTCGGGCCAGCGGAACGAACTGCCCGCCGACAATGTGTATCAGCTGGCCCGCCGGGGAACCGGTTGGGTGATCACCGAGATCCGTTGAGGTCGCCAATGATGGGTGCACGCCGCCTCGCCGGATTGCTTGCCGCCACCGTGATGGTGCTGCTCGCCTGCCGTGAGGTGCTGAGTGACCTGCCGGATGTCCGGGTGCGCGCCGTGACCGTCGTGCCGGACAGTTCGGACCTCGTCATCGGCTCGAGCAGTTCCCTCAACGACTTCCCGATCGACCAGACCGGCGCTTTCCGACCAGGGCGCCCGGTGACCTGGGTGAGCGCCGATCCCTCCATCGCTTCGGTGGACGACACCGGCGGCCTTGTGGGCGTTTCAGCCGGGACCGTCACGATCACCGCCACGGTGGATGGCATGCAAGGCTCGGCCCGTGTCCGAGTGGGAACCCAGCCGGCCATCGGCCTCGCGGCGACGACGGCGACCTTCAACGCCCAGGCGGGGCAGGCCAGTCCGGTGCCGCAGACCGTGGCAATAGGCAACAGCGGCGGGCTCTCGCTCACCGGCATCACCCTCGGGACCATTCAGTACAGCGGCGGGCAGCAGAACTGGCTTCTGGCAGGGCTGAATTCGACGATCGCGCCCGCCACGCTGACCCTGACACCGCTCACCTCGGGGATCTTCACGGCCGGCACCTACACCGCGACAGTCCCGATCAGCTCTGCGGTCGCGGCCAACAGCCCGCAGACAATCACCGTCACGCTTGTCGTCGCCCCCGGACCGCCCGCCTCCCGGGTCCTCACCATCACCGCTGGCAACAATCAGACGGCCGCCGCCGGCTCAGCCGTCGCGATCGCACCGTCGGTGCAGGTCAGTGACACCTTCGGGAACCCGGTGGCCGGGCTGTCGGTAACGTTCTCGGTGCTTAGTGGGGGCGGGAGCGTCACGGGCGGGACGGTGCTGACGGATGCTTCGGGCAACGCGACGGTCGGATCGTGGACGCTCGAGGCCATCGGTACGGTGCCGACCAATGGCCTTTACCAGAACCAGTTGTTGGTCACGAGCCAGGCGGCCTCATCGGTCGCGCTGCAGGCCGGCGCCTACTTCAGTTACACCACCCACGTGCATCACATGTGGGCGGCACCCGCCGCGGGAGGTTGCACCTTCTGCCATACCGCGAGCGGTGGTCTCGGTGGACTCAGCCTGGGCGGCGCGGCGACGCCTACCTACAATCTGCTCTTCAACGTACCGACGACCTGCCAGTCGGGGCAGCTTGTGGAAGTGGCACCAGGCGGTGGGGTGATTGCGGAAGCGGCGAGTCTGCTGATCCAGAAGCTGGACCACACCGCGCCGGCGGCCTGCCCCGGGGGGATGCCCAGCAGTACGACTCTCATTCCCTCGGCGATGCGCGACACCATCCGGGCCTGGATTCGAGCGGGCGCGCCGCTCAACTAGACTTTCCAGCCCGACTCCCGCCATCCCTCCATGGGTGGCGGGGCAATCCTAGAAGGATCCCTCGAGACCCGCCGTCCAGATCCAGTCAGGCTGCATGCCGGTCTTCCGCATCGGTGCCATGGCGTTCAATACCATGATGGCACCGCCGCGGACCCGGAACTTCATCCCCATCGAGAGATTCATCAGTTCATCGCGGCGATTCGGAACGTTGGTGGACGGGATGCGCCGAGCGATCGGTGACGTGTACACCAGATCGCCGGGAAGCGTCTGCTTGCGCGCGCCGATCTGCCAGGAGGTGATCAGTTCCGCGCCCATGGTCGCCCATGGGGCCATCAAATGGTCGAAGCCGACAGTCGCGAGAAAGGCGTCGTTCACCTGGTTCGAGCTTCGCGCCAGGTAACCGACGTTCAGGTGGGGTGCGAAGTCGCCAAACTGCGCCGACGCGATCCCCATGGCCCGGACTGAAGTGAATCCCGCTCCCAGCAGGTCCTTTTCATTGCCAGTGGGGAATCGAACTTCGCTCAGCAGCGCCGCTCCGAACTTCTTCCCCTGACCGAGGTTGATCTTCACGCGGCCGACGACGTCACCAATACCGGAGGCGGACCCCGACACCCGGGTCGTGGCCCGGAGAATGGGGTTGGCGGGGTCGCCGCCGAAATTGTGCACCGTCGAGTTGCCGAAGGGCATGATCTGCGCGGTGCCGGTGCCGTCGAGCGTGGATCTGACAAATGGCACCGCGATGCCCACATCAATGAAGTCGAGCATCCCCCACGTAGCGTTGAGGTAGGTGCTCGTGATGTTCATGTTCATCCGGAGCCGCACGGCGATGTGATCGTTTTCGAAGTCGGGGTTGCCGTACGTGGAGTCGGAAACGTTCTGGTGTCCGAAGTTGAATTCGATGTTGTCGAGCGGGCTGCCGTTCAGGGTGGTAAACGCGATCTGGGAGACGTACGCCCCGAGGAAGAACCGTCCCCGTCCGAGGGTCTGCGCCCGCTCGCCGAAGATCGGACCGGGCGAAGTGGAGGATTGTACCGGAAGGCCGCCGATGATCGCGAAGGTGGTGCCGCTGGAGGTGGCGCTGATCGGAGTGGAGGCGACCGATCTCCCCACAGAGCTCTCCACGAAGCCGATCACCGTCGTGGATCCCGCCTGGACTGATTTGATGAAGTGGTCGCCATGGCCGCTTCCCACGGAGAGACAGAGGGGTTTGCCGCAGTCGCCGAAAGTGAACAGCCCGTTGATCTGGCTGCTGAGCGACTGGGCCTCGACCGGGACCGCAAGGCAGGCAAGGAGCGCGACAGTGACCAGCGATCGCATCTGAGACTCCGGAGGAGGGAATTGACGAAGCCAACTTACAGCGCGCTCGTAGAGGACCGCAATGTCCCCAGAGGTGGCCGCTGCCGGCTCCCGGTCGCCTCCGGGCCCTCGGGTCCGTGGGGCAGCTCGGTGGGTGATTGTCGCGATCATTCCGGAGCCCCGTCCCGTCTGACGATTTCGACCCGGAGCTCGGTCCAGCCGTCTACCTGGTAGTACTGAACGCCCAACTGATGCCGCCCCGGGGCAATGCGCACCTCATCCACAGCCGACTCATGGGGATCCCAGTGGTCGATGACCAGGCTGTCATCGACCCAGACTCGCACGCCGTCATCGCTGATGGTTCGCAAGAGCATGCTTGCGTTCGGGACGGCGACGACCGCGCTGGCCTCGAGCGCCCAGCGCTCCTGAGGGACACCGGGCATGGTCGGCCGATACCATTCGAGGTCGAGTCGCGGCAGCTGGGTCCGGAGCGCCGGTTCGGTCGTCAGCAGCGAGGTAAAGTCATCGCGTCGATTCCGGGGATCGGTACTGTCGCTCCAGTTGAAGATGCGCGTCTCCCAGTTCATTCGTGGCTCCAGGCGCTGATACCCAAACGGATAGGGCGCGCCGGCGGGCCTTGCACGGCCCCTCGGGGACC
>DAINRP010000249.1:0-4506 GCA_036741755.1 Gemmatimonadales bacterium | reverse complement strand
ACCGCGTCCGACTTCTGCACCATCGTAAGCGTCTCCCCGCGGCGCCCCTGATAGACCCAGATGTCCGCGAAGCTGCCATCCGAGAGCGTGTCGTCACCCATTCCGAGAGTCCCGCTGAGCCATTGGCCGAGCACCAGCGGCATGCGTGCCCCCGGGGACGTCGAGGTCACCGCGTTCGACGAGCCACTCGGCGGCACACTCGGCGCCGGAGCGCTCGCGGCGCCGCTCTCCAGCAGGAGCGAGTAGGCGCCGGTCTCACCCACCTTGAGGGTGTTGGCGCGCACGGTAAATTCGGCGTCTCGCGGCAGCACGAGCTCGATCTTGGCGTCCGTGCCCCCTGCCCCGTCGTCGTCCGAGTCCACACTCGCCCACTCCCCCTTCTCGTTGTAGTAGCCGAGCTGGAGATAGGCATCGAAGGACGGCGCCCGCATGGTGATCCGGACCTGCTGACCCCGGGTACCGGTGAATCGCCAGAGGTCGGCGTAGGTATCATCGTCCAGCTTGAGGTCGCCGGATTTCAGCTCCCCTTTGGCCGTCACACCGGGCCGAAGGACGGCTTGCGCCGCTGCATGCGAGGGGAGCAGCATGCCGGTGGCAGCCAAGGCGACTATGAGAACGGCACGACGCTCGAAACACGAGACCATAGGGAACCTGAGGGCGAAATGGGTGAGACGGACTAGACCACGTCGCCGGACGGGACACCGAGCGCTTCGCCGGTGAACCCGGGGCGACCCATGGCGGCATAGGTCAACTGCTTGCCCAGCTCCACTCCGGGCTGATCGAACGGATCCACGCCGTACCAGACGCCGGCGTACCCGGTCGCGAGCTGGAAGAACATAATGGCTTCACCGAGCGCGGCCGCCGACAGCTCCGGGAGGCGCAGCGAGCAGTTCATCCTGCCCATTCGCGCCAGCGCGGCCGACGTCGCCTGACACTCTGCCCGCAAGAGCTCGGCCAGCGTATGACCGGGCAGATAGGCCAGGTCCGGCGGCAGATTCGGTAGCGCCGGGATGGTCACATCCTCGGCGAATCGATCGACCTCCATGAAGGTGACGACCTTGTCGTACGGCCCCTCCATGAAGAGCTGGACCTGGCTGTGCTGATCGGTGGGTCCCACTGCCCCGAGCGGTGTAGGGCCCACGTGGACTTCCTGGCCCCGGCGGTCCCGCGCCTTGCCGAGACTCTCGGCCCAGAGCTGCCGGAACCACTCCGCAAACTCCCGCAGGCGGTCGCTGTACGGCATCAGCACATGCACACGCGCCCCGAGGGTGGTGTCGGCCGACCAGTGCAGCGCCGCCCACAGCGCCGCGGGGTTCTGCAGCAGATCGGCGGGTTCGGCCCGGGCGACGGCCTGTCTGGCCCCGGCGAGCAAGCCCTCGATATCGATCCCCACCAATGCGGCCGGCAGCAGGCCCACAGGGGAAAGTACGCTGAACCGGCCGCCCACGTCCGGCGGAACCTCCAGAGCGGCGATCCCCTCCCGGCTCGCGATCTCGCGAAGCGCGCCGCGCTTGGGATCGGTGGTGAAGACCAGATGCCGCGTCGCCGCGGGACCAAGTGCCTGCTCCAGCCATTGCCGGATGACGAGGTACTGGGCCATGGTCTCGGCGGTCCCCCCTGACTTGCTGATGACGTTCACCAGCGCCCGGCGCGGATCGATCCGCCGCAGGGCCTCCGCCACGGAAGTGGGATCCACGTTGTCGAGCACCGTGAGCCGCGGGAAGAAGTCGCGGCCTTCGTCGTCCAGCTCGTTCCAGCCCGGGCGCTTGAGGGCGTTCAGGAGGGCCTTCATGCCAAGGGCCGAGCCGCCGATCCCCAGGACGAGCACATGATCGAATGCCTGGCCCACGCCTTCGGCAAAGCCCCGGATCTGCTGCACGGCACTGGCCTGGTCTCCGAGCCTGTAGAAGCCATATTCGCCCTGTCCCCGCCGGCGCCGCACCTCCGCCTGCACCTCACCGAACTGGCGCGCCAGTTCGACCAGTCGAGGGCGGGACAACCCGTGAACACCATCCAGCCGGTCGCTGAACATTCGCCCGTAGTGAAGCTTCATTCCGTGACCTCGATCGTGAGCCCGTCGTATGCCGGTGCGACACCGGACGGGAGCTGAGCCAGCAGCTCCGCGTGCCCGGTTTCGTGGGTTAGATGCGTGAGGAAGGTGCGTTCAGCGCCAATCGCCTGCGCGGTCTCGATCGCCTCGCCGATGGAGAGGTGCGTCGGGTGCGGCCGCCACCAGAGGGAGTTGAGCACCAGCACCTTGAGGTCGGTAAGCTGCGAACGCACCGATTCCGGGACCATCTTCACATCGGTGATGTAGGCGATCGGTCCGAAGCGGTAGCCGAACACCCGCAGGTAGCCATGAGCGAACGCGAGCGGCAGCACCGAAATCCCCGCGATCGACATCACCGCCCCCGGCTCGATGGGATGCATCGCCAGTTGCGGCTTCGAGGTGCCCTCGAAGGCGCGCACCTCGTGGTCGAAGATATAGCGAAAACCGCTCCGGATTCGGTCGAGTGTCTCAGCCGGCCCGTAACAGGGCAACGGCCCGCGCTGGCGCACCGAGAAGATTCGGAGATCGTCGATCCCGTTGACGTGATCGGCGTGTTCGTGGGTGTAGAGGACAGCGTCCACCTGTCCGACCCGGGCCGCGAGCAGCTGCAGACGCAGTTCCGGTGGAGTGTCGAGGAGAATGGTCTTCCCGCCCGCTTCGATGATCGCGCCGGAGCGGGTTCGCCGGTCTCGCGGATCGGTCGATTGGCAGACGGCGCAGGTGCAGCCGATCTGGGGGACACCGAAGCTGGTGCCGGTGCCGAGAAAGGTGAGTTTCATGTCGCTGCCGCTGCCAGCTACAACGCCTCGATCTTGAGCAGATTGGTCGTCCCGGGCACATCGAACGGCACGCCCGCGGTGACGACGACCCGCTCGCCCGGCCGTGCCAGTCCCCGGCTCAGGATCTGGGATCGCGCCTGACTGAGCAGCGAGTCGTAGTCGGTGGAGTGGGCCGTCTGGATGGGTAGCACACCCCATACCAGCGAAAGCTGCCGGTAGGTCTCGACTTCGGGGGTCGCGGCCACGATCGGCACCGTCGGGCGGTAGGTGGCCACCTTGCGCGCCGTGAAGCCGCTGCTCGTAAAGCACAAAATGAAGGGGACGTGCAGCAGCTCCGACGCAGCGCACACTGCCACGCCGATCGCATCCTCGGTGCGGGCCGGAATGTTGGAGCCCGGGCGGGGATGCCGGGTGTCGTCCCCATCGGCCCGCCGACCCACCGCGGCATCGAAGGCCGGGCTCCGGCCCTGTCGATGGGATTCCATCTCCCGCGCGATCCGGTCCATCGCGCGCACCGCCTCGAGCGGGTAGGTACCCACGGCGGTTTCGGCGGAGAGCATGACGGCGTCGGTGCCGTCGAGAATCGCATTCGCCACGTCGGAGGCCTCTGCCCGGGTGGGCACCGGTGCATGCACCATCGACTCCAACATCTGCGTCGCGGTGATCACGGGCTTGCCGTGGAGGTTGGCCTCCCGGATGATTCGCTTCTGCACCAGTGGCACCTCTTCGAACGGCAGCTCCACGCCCAAGTCGCCGCGGGCGACCATGATGGCGTCCGATGCCTCGAGAATGCCGCAGAGATCGCGGAGCGCAGTGTCCTTTTCGATCTTGGCGATGAGCTTGATGCTCTTGGGGACCAGGCGGCGCAATCCGTCGAGATCCGCGGACTTACGGACGAACGACAATGCGATGTAGTCGACACCGAGAGCAATACCCTCGATGACGTCCTCCTTGTCCTTCTCAGTGAGCGCCGGGGCGCTGACGTCGATACCGGGAAGGTTCATGCCCTTGTTGGACTTGAGCTCTCCGCCGTATTCAACCGTCCCGATGACCCGTTCGCCTTGGATGTCGTTGACACGGACCGCGATCAGCCCGTCGTCCAGCAGAATCCGGGCACCCGGGTGCACATCGCGGGCAATCGCGTCGTAGGTCGTCGAGATCTCGCCCGGGGTGACCACCGCCTCTGGTGCGAAGACCACCTGCTGCCCGGGGACCAGCCGGATCGGCTGAGTGAGGGCACCCACCCGGATGCGGGGGCCCTGGAGATCAAGAAGGATCGCGATCGCGTCCTTCCGCTCCGCCCGGACCTGCTGTATCAGCCTGACCCACTCCCGCCGAATCTCGGGCGTGCCGTGCGATGCGTTGACACGGACGACGTTGACGCCGGCATCGAAGAGGGCGTGCATCTGGTCCGGCCGGGACCAGGCCGGACCAAGGGTGGCGACGATCTTCGTTCGGCGGATGGTGGAGTCGGGCACGGGCTCCTCGGGCAGGCGTTTCCAGGGGGCAATCGACGGAGGGGAGAATAATCGTGCGGGAGAGGCCGGAGAAGGCACAGCCAGAGCTGCATTTGCGGCGGTACCGCCCGGCACCCTGATGCCCCGATCCTCAATCAGTGCCAGGGCGCCCCACCCGGACACTCCTGAGTGATCGCACCCCGGAAAGTTCAGCGCCTGC
>DAINRP010000248.1:0-4549 GCA_036741755.1 Gemmatimonadales bacterium | reverse complement strand
CCCAGCAGGAAGGTCGCGAACAGCGGCGCGTTCACGAACGCGAATACCAGCTGGAGCATGTCCATGATGTTGTTGAATCGCGTCGTGGCGTAGGCCGCGGCGACGCTGAGCACGATGCCGAACACCGTGGCCACATGCCCCATCCGGAGATAGTGCTTGTCCGACTGCCCGGGCCGGATGTACGACTGGTAGATGTCGTAGGTCCACACGGCGTTGAACGCCGTGACGTTGCCCGCCATGCCCGACATGAACGAGGCCATGAGCGCGGTGAGCCCAAGGCCGAGCAGGCCCGAGGGCAGGTAGTGCGCGAGCAGCACCGGCACGGCGAGGTTGTAGTTCGGCATCCCGTCGCTGCCGAGCGGCAGCAGCCCGCCGCGGGAGTTGTGCAGCGCGATCGCGATCATCCCCGGGAGGATCACCAGGGCGGGGAAGAGCATCTTGGGAATCGCGGCCACCAGCGGTGTCCGCCGAGCGGCGGACATCGACTCGGCGGCCATGGCCCGCTGGATGACCAGAAAGTCTGTGCACCAGTATCCGAACGACAGCACGAAACCCAGGCCCATGAGCATCCCGAACCATTCCACGCCCATCGGATTGGCGCTGGCCGAGCCGAGATGAGTCCAGGAGTGGGACCAGGCGCCGGCCTCGTAGCCGGCCCCGATGGCGACAGGTTCGAGCTTTTCCTTGAGGCCGGACCATCCGCCGACGTCCTTCAGCCCGAGCAGCACCAGGGGAAGGAAGCCCAGGACGATGAGGAAGAACTGCAGCACCTCGTTGTAGATCGCCGAGGTCAGTCCGCCGAGAAAGATGTAGACCAGGACGATGATGGCTGAGAGGATGACGCTGGTGTGGAAATTCCACCCGAGCACCAGTTCGAGCAGCTTAGCCAGAGCGTACATCGAGATGCCCGAGGAGAGCACCGTCATCGTCGCAAAGGTGATCGCATTGAGGCCCCGGGTCTTCTCGTCGAACCGCAGCCGGAGATACTCCGGCACCGAGCGGGCGCGGGAGCCGTAATAGAACGGCATCATGAAGACGCCGACGAAGACCATGGCGGGAATCGCGCCGACCCAGTAGAAGTGGCTCGTCATCATCCCGTACTTGGCGCCCGAAGCCGCCATGCCGATCACTTCCTGCGCGCCGAGGTTGGCCGAGAGGAAGGCCAGGCCGGCGATCCAGGTCGGGATGGAGCGTCCCGAGAGGAAGAAGTCTTCGCTGCTCTTGACGGATCGGCGCAGGACCCAGCCGATGCCGAGCACAAACGCGAAATAGACGATCAGGATCGCATAGTCGATCGCGCCGAGCTGGATCTGATGCACGGTCGGTGTTCCCGGGAAATGGACTGGAAGGAGGGTTCGGGACGGGGGGCTCCGCCCGGGTCTGGTCGAGCCGGTCCGCCGCGGGGCCCCGCATATGTTCGGTGTCATGGCCGCTTGGCGCAAGGTCCGCTGGCCGAAGGGCCTCGGCCGCCGTACCTTATTTCCAAGGGCAGGTTGCATCGCCGGCCCGACGGTCTGCGTTCAGTCACCGTCGCACCCGATTCCAGAGACCAGGGATTCTTCATGCGCCGCCATTCCGGCCTGCTCCTCGCCGGCCTAGCCGCGGTCGCGCTCGCAGCCGCCCCGCTCCCGGGCCAGGTTCGCGTCGCGTCCCCGGACGGCCGCACCAGCGTCACGGTGCAGGTCACCGAGGGACGGTTGACCTACAGCCTGGCGCGCGACGGCCGCCCGCTCCTGCTCCCTTCGACGCTCGGATTCCAGTTCCGCGGCACCCCGGCCCTGCGCGACGGGCTTCGCATCACCGATAGTACCCGGCAGTCGCACGATGAATGGTGGACCCAGCCCTGGGGTGAAGTGGCACGGGTGCACGACTACCACAACGAACTGGCCGTGTCGGTCGAGGAAACCGCGGCCCCGGCTCGGCGTTTCACGCTTCGATTCCGCGCCTTCGATGACGGCGTCGGCTTCCGCTACGAATTCCCCCGGCAGCCCGGCCTCGATGCGTTCGAGATCACCGATGAGCTGACCGAGTTCGCCCTCGCCGATAACGCCCGTGCCTGGTCGATTCCGTCCGACCGGTCGCGCATGGATCGGTCCGAGATGCTGTACTCCTCGGGGCCGGTGAGCCTGCTGCAGCGGGTGCAGACGCCGCTGACCATGGAGACCCAGGACGGTCACACCTACCTGGTGATCCACGAGGCCGACCTCGAGGACTACGCCCGCATGAACCTGCGCGGGTCGTGCATCGAGTGTCGCACCCTGCAGGCGGATCTGGCCCTCATGGGTGACGGGGTCGCGGTCCGGGGCAAGACGCCGTTCATGACGCCATGGCGCACTATCCAGCTCGCCGATCGCGTCACTGATCTGTCGCCTTCAGTGCTCGGCCTCAACCTGAACCCGCCGAACAAGCTCGCCAGCACCGACTGGATCCACCCGATGAAGTACGTCGGCATCTGGTGGGGCATGCATATCGGCAAGATGACCTGGAGCTCCGGTCCGCTGCACGGGGCCACGACCGAGAATACCAAGCGGTACATCGATTTCGCCGCGGCCAACGGCTTCGGTGGCGTGCTGGTCGAGGGGTGGAACACCGGCTGGGACGGCGACTGGATCAAGAACCGCGACGCTTTTTCGTTCACCCAGGCCTATCCCGACTACGATCTGCCCGCCGTCGCCGCCTACGCGAAGCAGCGCGGTGTACGGCTGATCGTGCATAACGAGACCTCGGGCGGGATCCAGAACTACGAACGGCAGCTCGATTCGGCGTTCGCCCTCTACCACTCTCTGGGTCTCGACGCCATCAAGACCGGCTACGTCACCGACACGATCGCCGGGGGACACTCGCACTGGTCGCAGATCATGGTGCGGCACTACCGCCGGGTCATCGAAGCCGCCGCGCGCGACGGCATCATGGTGGACGTGCACGAACCGCTGCACGATACCGGAGAACGTCGTACCTGGCCGAACATGATGACACGTGAGGGGTCACGAGGCCAGGAGTACAACGCCTGGAGCGGGGACGGGGGCAACCCGCCGGAACACGAGACCATTCTCTTCTTCACTCGCCTGATCGCCGGACCGATGGACTACACCCCCGGCATCTTCGATATCATGCGGGACCGGAGCACCGGGACCGCGCAGCGCCCCGACCAGCCGCGGGTGCGCACGACTCTGGCCAAACAGCTGGCGCTCTACGTGGTGCTCTACTCGCCGCTCCAGATGGCGGCGGACCTGCCCGAGAATTATGAGCACCAGCCGGCCTTCCAGTTCGTCAAGGATGTTGCGGTGGACTGGGACACCACGCGGGTGCTCGATGCCCGCATCGGTGACTACGTGGCGGTTGCCCGCCGCGAGCGCGGCGGCCAGAGCTGGTTCATCGGTGCCATCACCGACGAAGAGCCCCGTACGCTCGATGTCCCGCTTTCGTTCCTGATGCCGGGCAAGCGCTACATCGCAGAGATCTACGCTGACGGCCCGAAGGCCGACTGGCTGACCAATCCGCTGCCCATAACGATCACCCGTCGCCCGGTGAACTCGGGGACCAGGCTACGCGTCCTGCTGGCGCCCGGTGGCGGACAGGCCATCCGCATCCGACCCGCCCCATGAGTGCACCGACCAAGGAGCTCACCCCCGTCCGCGCGCTTGCCCGCACGATGGGGGTCGCCACCCGGTACACTGATGGGCTCGGCCGCAAGGTCACCGTCGGGCCCGAGACGCTCATCCGCGTCTGCGCCGCCGTGGGCGCCCCCGTCACCAGGATCGGTGATGCGAGCGAGGCCCTGCGGGCGGTCCGCGCCGGTCGGAGTACCGGCCGCATACCGCCGGTCGTCGTCGCATGGGACGGAACCTTCGCCCCGGTGCATGTCGCCGGCCGCGGCGCGATCCACGCCGAATTGCACCTCGAGCAGGGCGGGCAGGCGGGAGTGGAGTGTGTCGACCGCACGGTCCGGCTGACCGGTCCGTTGCCGCTCGGATATCACCGCCTGACAGTCGAGGCTGCGGGCAGGCGGGACGCCGCGACGGTGATCGCAACTCCCGTGCACGCGTGGCGGCGCCCCGGACACCACCGCAGCTGGGGTGTCGGCACCCACCTCGCGGCGCTCCGCTCCCGCCGGAGCCGGTCCGTCGGCGACCTGCGCGATCTCCAGTCGCTCTGTGAATGGGTGCGTGCCCGCGGCGGGGATCTGGTGACGGCGCTGCCGCTGCTGCCGACCTTCAACTCCCCATGGCCCGAACCGAGCCCCTACTCGCCGGTGAGCCGCCTGTTCTGGTCGGAGCTCATTCTCGATCTGGGGGAGGCGCATCACCCGGTTGCCGTGCCCAGCACGCTGGATGTGAGTGTGGCGGAGGTGGAGGTGCGGGCGGCGCTCGCCGGGCGTCCGGCGCCCGATCCGGCCGAGCTCGATGAGGAGCTGCTCCGCTACGCGCGCTTCCGTGGCGCGCAGGCTCGGTTAGGCAGAAACTGGCGCGACTGGCCCGCGGCGGCCCAGGGAGGCGTGCTGGCGCCCGAACATGTGACCGACCGAACCTATTCAATTCTCCCCGTCTGG
>DAINRP010000247.1:0-4550 GCA_036741755.1 Gemmatimonadales bacterium | reverse complement strand
GCGCGGGGGTCGTGCCCCAGGACGTACTGCCGGACCGTCGACGCGCCCACGAAGCTGGCGACGTTGGTCGAGATCCCCCTGGCCGCGAGGGTGTCGAGGTACTCGGCGAGCGTGGTCCAGGTGATGTCGAACTTGATGTCGCCCTGGTTGCTCTGCGCCTCCTGCTTCATGCTGTCGGTGAGCGGTCCCATCGACTCACCCTCCCCGAAGACTTCGAGAGTCACGCCCTGGCGGATGTCGCTCTCGGAGCGGCCGTCCACCAGCAGTGCCTCATTGGCCCAGCTCAGCATGTTGATGAAGCCGGGGGCGACGGCGAGGCCTTTCGCCTCGATATCGCTGCGGCCGCGGGCCGCTGATAGATCGCCGATCGCAGCGATGCTGTCGCCCTGGATCGCGACATCCGCCACGACGCCAGGCCCACCGCGCCCGTCGTAGACGGTGCCGTGGCGGATCACGACGTCGTAGGTGGGCCCGCCGCAGGCTGCGAGGCCGAGAATGCCGAGTATCAGAGGGAGGCGCATGGATCCATCGCTGAAGTGACGGGTAGAGGCGCGGCCCAGGCGGCCGCACCCATCGGATCTATTGTCAGGTTCGGGTGCGGTGCGCGCCGTCACGGTGTGAAGAAGCGGTAGTACGCCATCCCGGAGAGCGTCGCGCGCAGCGCCTGGCCGTCCGCGATCTCGTCGAACCGCAGCGTTTCCGGCGAGCCAGCCTCGCCTACGCGGAAGCTGCCCGGTCCCGTCGGAGTGAGCGGTTCCTCGTTGCCCTCAGGGCCGATCCACCACAGAGCGCCTTTGCGGATTACCACCCGGAAGTTCGGCTCCCACGGCTGCATGATCCGGTAATGACCGATGTACGCTCGCCACTCCTTCGGTTCCGCGAAGCGTCGTGGCCCTCTGTAACGCTCCCCGGCGAACCACTCGCCGCCATACCAGACCTCAGTCACGCCCTTCGGCCCGCGGTTGAACCGGATCGGATACAGCGAGAATTCCGGCGTGGGGCCGAGGAAGCTGTCTTCGCCGTGGCGAAGCAGGAGGTCGCGGCGATCGCCCCGTACCAGGAGCAGCGAGTCACCACTCGCCGCGAACACCAGTGAGTCGCCGCTTGGCGCCACGAATCGGCCCGCGTACGGGGCCGGGTCAGTCACCTGCCAGGGTAGGCGTGCCGCTGGGAGTTCGGGGAGAGAATCGCCCCGCAACTCAGCGGCAAGTACCTGGAGCGCGAACCGCGCGACATCCCCGGGACTGCCCGGCCCGTTCACGAAGGCCACCGCACCGATGCCGAGTGAGGGGATGCCGATCAGGTAGCTGGTATAGCCGATCATCCCGCCGCTGTGCCAGAAGGCCGGCAGGCTGTCGAGCGTGCCGAGGAACATCCCGTATCCGTAGTGGTCACCGCCCCGCTCGGTGAGGGCGTAGGGCGTCATCAGCGCGGAGTATCCCGCGTCGGAGAGGACCCGGCCGCGAGGACCCTGGCCGCGGTTGAGCAGCATCGTGAGGTAGGCGCCGAGTTCCGTCGAATTGGCGACGATGGAGCCATCGCCGGCGGCATACTCGATCCAGGTGCCTTCGACCAGCGGATCGCCGGGGCGCGCCGGCCGATCGTCATGGAGCGGCAGATACCCGACGGCCAGCCGGGGCCGCGTTGCATGGGTGAACTCGGCTTCGGTGCCGGCCATTCCGAGCGGTTCGAGAATTCTGGTCTGGATGATCTCCGGATAGCGCCGGTGTTCCAGAGTCTCCAGCACTACGCCCATGACCTGGAAGCCGATGTTCGAATAGGCCCATCGCTTCCCCGGTGCTGAGCCGAGGGTGCGCTCACGCGCGACGTAGGCCTGCGCGCGCGAGGAAGGGATGTCGTCGCGGTCGGCGGGGAGACCCGCGGTATGGGTGAGGAGGTCGTGGCCCGTCACCGGCCGCCACCTGGACGCCGGCGTGAACCAGGGAAGGTAGCGCCGCACCGGCGTGGACGGGTCGAAGCGCCCTTCATCGCGGAGCTGCAGCAGCGCGATTGCGGTGAACGACTTGGAGATCGAACCGATCTCGAACCGGGTCGCCGGCGTGACAGGGGTCTTCCGGGCGACGTCCGCATAGCCGTAGCTGCGAACCGTGAGCACTCCGGTGCGGTCGACCAGCGCCAGCGAAAGTCCCGGGGTCCCGGCGCCCCGGATCACCTGCTCGGCGTATCGATCGATGAGCCGGAACGCGGGCTGGAGGCTCAGCCTGTCACGCTGCGCGGCCAGAGGCGTGGAGAAGACAGCGAAGAGCAGGCCGGGGAGCAGCGGAGCGATCCGATCAACGCGCATCACGGGATCCGGCGAATGTGAGGAACGTCGAGGATGCGGAGCCCCGCCACCGGCTCCTCGATCGCGTGCACCAGCGCGCGGATCATCTGGCCGATGGTGACCAGGCCCAGCCGGCGGGCGGTCTCCCGTGGGCCGGGCAGGAGTTCGGCCGTCCAGTAGGCCGGAAGCAGCACGACGGGCCACCAATGTCCCGGACCGAGCACATACCACGGCCGCAGGATCGTGGCGGGCAGTCCGCTCTCGCGGAGCAACCGTTCTCCCTGCATCCGCGCCGCGACGTACGCCTGCATCGTAGGCGCGGGGTGCGCGACGCTGACATAAATGAAGTGCTGCACGCCCGCCGTGCTCGCGGCGGCGACAGCGGCCTCCGTCGACGCGAGGTCGATCCTGAGAAAATCCTGTGCCTTGCGGGGACTCGGGTGAGAGACGCCGACGAGGTGCACGAAGGTATCCGCCGGAGCGACCTGCGCGGCATAAGAGAGACCGTGCAGCGCATCCCCGCGCACCGCGCGAGCCGGGGGAGGGAGCTTCGACTCCGATCCCGGCCTGACGAGAGCGCGCACTACATGCTCGCGCCCGGCCAGCGCCCGGATCAGGCGCCGTCCGAGATACCCGGTGCCTCCGGTCACGAAGAGGTGGCGTGCAGGCAGGCTGGCTGACACCCGGCTAGAATGCCGCAAGATCCCTCGCCGCGCAACGACTGGTGAAGATTTCACTGATGTGCGCAGGTCACGCCGGAGTCAGGGTCCGTCCGCTGCCGCCGTAGCGCGCCATCGTCATCTCGGCCAGGATCGCCAGTGCGGTCTCCGCCGGCGACCGGCCCCCCAGATCCAGGCCGATCGGTCCGTGCAGGCGGAGGAGGTCCGCTTCGGAGAAGCCCTGACCCCGCAGCCGCTCGCGCCGGGCGGCCTGGGTCTGCTTCGAGCCGATCGCGCCGATGTAACGGGCCTCTGAGCGGAGCGCGATATCCAGCGCGGGCTCGTCGAATTTGGGATCGTGTGACAGGACGCAGACGAACGTCGCGCTGTCGAGGCCGGCCTTGCTGAACGCCTCCTCCGGCCAGGCGAGCAGCAATTCGTCGGCGTCAGGGAAGCGCTCCCGCGTCAGGAATGATTGCCGCCCGTCTGCGACCACCGTCCGGTAGCCCAGTATCCTGGCAAGCGGCACGAGTGCCATCGCGATGTGGACTCCGCCGAAGATCACCAGCCGCGGCCGCCGCGGATACACCTCCAGAAACACCGAGGCCACGCCTCCACGGGGGGCAGGGACCTGCACCGTTGTACAGGTCTCCTTGCGGAGAGCGGCACGCGCGGCCCCCGCCACGGCGTCCGCAATCCACGCGTCGTCATGCCCCGCCTCTGGCAGGCCGTCTTCGCGGAACAGGACGGAGGCGCCGAGCCATTCGGCCGAATCGGCCTCGATCACGGTGGCTACGACTACTCCGCCTTCGCTCCGGGCGGCGCCGAGCACCGTCCGGGAAACCGCCGGCTCCACGAACACCTTGATGGTGCCGCCGCACGCGAGGCCGACCTCCCACGCCTTCTCATGGGTCACGCCGTAGCTGACCAGCCTCGGAGCCCCGCTCGCGATGGCCGTCGCGATCTCCTGCGCGGCGGCACTCTCCACGCAGCCACCCGATACCGAGCCGGCGATTGCACCATCGGCGGTGGCCAGCATGCAGGCACCTTCGGCCCGGGGGGCCGAACCCCACACGCTGGTGACCACGGCGCGGCCGACCCGCTGGCCGGAGGCGTGGAGCTGGTCGTATTCCATTAGGAGATCCCGCATGGAAGGTCCTGTGCTGCTGGCCCGCACTGACGTGGTGGACAGCCCAACGATAGTCCCGCCCGGGAGCGGTCGTAAGTCCGGCACCGCACCGGCGTGACCTTGGCACGACCGGCATGACGGTCCACATTTCGACTCCCCGATTTCTTACCCGTCATCTCGAGGCTCGCGTGTCACGCTTCCGCGCCGCGCTGCTGGTCACGCTCTCTTCGCTGCTGGCAGCCTGCACCCCATCGCCCGACCAGTTGCGGGCCACGCTCAAGCAGCATCCGGAAATTCTCGCCGAATTCATCCGGCAGCATCCGGCCGAGGTCATGGAGGCGCTGCAGGCGGCTGCGGACTCCTATCAGCATCTCGCCCAGGCGAAGGCGGACCAGGCGGAGGAGGAGCGCATCACGCGCGAACTCGCGGCGCCTCGTCGCCCCGTCATCGAGCCCGGCCGAGCCGTCCGCGGAGCGCC
>DAINRP010000246.1:2081-4618 GCA_036741755.1 Gemmatimonadales bacterium | reverse complement strand
CCCGAGGTCGTCTCCCGCTCCTGATTCGCAAAGGGTTCGAGCGAGTGCTTCCCCGGCACCGCGTAGTAGAGGTAGGTCCCCGGCTCGCCGGCCGTGAAAGTGACGCTGGCCGAATCCCCCGGCCGGAGCAGCAGGCTGTCGTTCTTTGACGCCGGATGGGTGAGCAGCCCGTGCACCGCAATGTTCGAATCGGTGAGCCGGTTCCGTACCGACGCGACGATGACCGTGCCGGTCGGGACCCGGATCAGCGGACCGGGGATCTGGGGGTCGCGTCCCGCCTCACTGAATGCGGAAACCCTGATCGACGAACCGCTGTCCGCCTCCGGGTACCAGATGGCAGTGCCCACCTCGAGATGGATCTCGAGCGTGTCGCCATGGAGTCGTCCACCGGGGGTGCGGTTGTCGTTCTCATGCACCCGCGGCAGGCTGTCGGCCGTCCCATCAGGACTCGATGGATTCACCGTCTGCCGCCAGGCGCCCGGAGCAACGAGCAGGGCAGCTGCCGCCATGAATCTGATGGCGTCGTTCATCGAGGCTCTCATTGATTAGTGTGCGGTCCGCGTCTTGAGATCGGTGAACCAGTTGTCCACCTGCACGACCGGAGGCGTGACCACCGCCTGGCTGCCGAGCTTGAAGCGGCCGAAGATGAATCCTGCGCCCTCGGGCAGCACATCGTAGCTCTGATGGAAGCCAGTGCTTGGATAACCGGAGACATCGAACAGCGTGCGCAGGCCAGTCACCTCGAAGGCTGCCGTGGTGCGCACCTCGGCGGCAACGAGATGAGAGGCTGCGTCGAGAAAGTACAGTTCGCGCCCATCGCGAGACCAGCGCGGCTCCGTCCCACCGCCGGTCGAGACCTGCCAGCGCCCGCCAGAGGTGCCGGGAAAGGGACGAACGTAGATCTCGTTCGTGCCGGACTCGTTCGAGGTATAGGCAAGCCAGCGGCTGTCGGGAGAGACGGCGGGCTCCAGTTCGGTGAAGCTGCTCGCCACGAGGGGAACCGGCGTCGTGTCCCCGGAGGTGCGGACACCGACGATGTCACCGGCGCCGGCCGCGCCGTTGTCGGTCCTGAGCACGAGCCAGCGGCCATCGGGACTCCAGAGCACCTCCTGTACCGGACGGTCGAGCCGCGCCAGCAGCCGTTCTGCGGTGCTGCCATCGACCGCGCGGGCGTAGACGGTGCTCGAGGTGAGCGAGTCCCGGATGAACGCCACGAACGTTCCGTCAGGCGACCACGCCGGCCGGCGGTCCTGGCCACCAAAGGTGAGGCGGGTGAACGGTCCGCGGTCCAGTTGCTTGATCCAGATGCCAAGGGTGCCGCTGGTCAGCCCGACGCCGATCGCCAGCCGTCTTCCATCGGGGGAGAGCGCGGCCGAGTTGAAGCCGCCGTGCCAGCTGGTGTCGATCGGCACGGCGCGCCCGTCCCGGCTCACCCGCACCATCTCCAGGTCGGCTCCCGCTCCCTCCCCCTCGAGAAAGAGCAGGCTCCCGGACTGGGACAAGGTCAGGAGCGCCTGGCCGACGTAGATCCGGACCCGCTCCAGCACGGGGACCGGTGGGCCCGTGACCTGCAGTCGCGCGAGGTCGAAGGGCGCCACCAGCCCTGCACCGTCACGCCGAATGAAGAAGAGCTGTCCGGTCGGCAGATACCACGCCGTCACCACATCGTCGAGGAGGAGTCGCTCCTGTCCGGTGTGCAGATCGAGGACGTGCACACTGACGGTCACGCACCCGGAGGTACAAACGGTGAAGAGCACGCCGCGGGAGCCCGGCAGCGGTCTCGGAATCGCGAGCCCGAGGCCCGCGAGCGCCGGGGACTTGAGAACATTCCTGCTCGGGCCGCCAGCTCCAGGCACGATCGACAGTTCGCTGAGCGTCGGACCGACATAGAGAATCGAGCCGTCATCCAGCCATGTCATCCCGCCGAACGGCTGGGCAGCGGTATCGGCCAGCGTGATCGCCGCTCCCTGGTCGATGCGGATCTTCTTGAGGTGAAAGTCGGCGACGAATGCAATCCACTGTCCGTCGGGCGAGAACGCCGGAAACATCCCTCGCTCGGTCCCGGGGATGGGAGCCGCGTGCAGCTCGCCCCGGCGCTTCAGCCAGAGCCGCCCATTCAGGGTTCCTTCCTTGATGATCAGATTCGCCCCGTCGGGCGACAGCGCCAGCGGGGGCTGATTGGTGGCCGGCCTCAGCGAGTCGCCGAAGCTGACATACTGCCAGCTGGTGGCCGGTGGGGATGACCTGCCTGACCAGCCCCACAGTGCGCCCGCCACGGCGATGGCGGCGATTGCCCACGGCAGCAGCGCGAGCGGCCGGGGGCGCGGCGCGGCGGCCCGTCCTGCCTTGGTGGTGAACGTCGCTCCCGCGGGCCGGCCGAGCGCATCCGCGAATTCCTTCGCCGAAGCCCAGCGATCGGCGGGGAGCTTCTCGAGCGCGGTGAGCACCGCGTCGTCCACGGCGGGCGGCACCCGGTCGCGCCGCGCGAGGATCGAGGCCGGCCGCTCGGTCATCACCTTGGCGACGATGGCCTGCGC
>DAINRP010000246.1:0-1981 GCA_036741755.1 Gemmatimonadales bacterium | reverse complement strand
GCCAGGATGTGCGGATGCTGCAGGTTGGCCGTGGTCTTGATCTCGGCGAGGAAGCGTTCGGCCCCGATGACAGCGGCGAGCTCCGGCCGGAGCACCTTGAGCGCGACCTTGCGATCGTGCTTGAGGTCCTGGGCGAGGTACACGGTGGCCATGCCGCCGGCGCCTAACTCACGCTCGAGGCGGTAGCGGTCGGCGAGGGCGGCTGAGAGGCCGGGTGGGATTCTGGTCATGGGGCTGGGGAGAGAATCTACCGGGGATGGGGAGCCGCGATAGGCCGGGCCGCGCCCTTCAGCCGCGCCGCGCGACTGCAGGGATGGGCGGCGGCGTGGGACGCCGGCCTATCGCCGGCCGGTCACGGGCAGGGTGCCCACCTCCTTCGAGGGCAGCAGCGCGGCGAACTCCGCCGGTCCGACCGGCCGGCTGAAGAGGTAGCCCTGCATCATGTTGCAGCCGATGCGTTCGAGGAAGGCCTTCTGCTCGAGGGTCTCCACGCCCTCGGCCAGCGGCTCGATGCCGAGACTCCGGGCCAGGCCGACCATCGCTTCCACGATCGCCGCGTCGCCCGGGTCGGTCGTCACATCGTTGATGAAGCTCCGGTCGATCTTCAGCGTGTCGACCGGGAAGTTCCTCAGGTAGCCGAATGAGGAGTACCCGGTGCCGAAGTCGTCGATCGCCAGCCGGAAGCCCCGCGCCTTGAGTTCGCGCAGGATGTCGACCGCGGTCCCGGCATGGGCCAGCAGGATCGACTCCGTCAATTCCAGCTCCACCTCCTCGGGGCCCACCCCCGCCGAGCGCACGATCCGCTCGATGGACGCAGCGAGTTCGGGCTGGCCGAACTGCTGGGCGGAGATATTGAGCGCCAGCCGGAGCGCCCCGAGGCCGTCGGCCCGCCAGCCGGCGAGCGCACACCCTGCCTGGTACATCACCCATTCGCTGAGCGGCCGGATGAGTCCCATCTGTTCGAGCAGGGGGATGAATTGCGCGGGCCCCACCGGAGGGTCTCCGGAGGTTGGCCAGCGGGCCAGCGCCTCCGCCCCGATGATGGTGCCGGTGCGCGCGTCCACCAGCGGCTGGTACGCCACCGAGAACTCATCCCGCTGCAACGCCCGCCGCACTCGTCCTTCCAGCTGGAACCGCTCCAGCGTAGTCTCATTCATCGTGGTGCGATAGAACTGGAAGGTGTTGCGGCCCTTCTCCTTGGCATGGTACAGCGCCACATCGGCGTGCTTGAGCAGCGTCTCCAGATCCTCACCATCCTCCGGATACAGGCTGATTCCGAGGCTCGCGGAGACGAAGACTTCGGTATCGTCCAGCTGGATCGGTTCGCGGAAGGCTTCGAGAATCCGCAGCGCAATGCCGCCGGCGTCCTCTGGCGAGTTCAGCTCGCCGAAGGCGAGCAGAAACTCGTCTCCACCCTGGCGGGCGAGGGAGCAGTTGCCCAGGTCATCGGGCTCGCGCGCCACCGGATCTTCGGTGCGACCGACCTCCCGGAGCCGCTGCCCGACCCAGGCCAGCACCTTGTCGCCGGCGCCATGGCCGAGGGTGTCGTTGATCCGCTTGAAGTTGTCGAGGTCGAGGAACATCACCGCCACCGGACGCTTGCGGCGCCGCGCGCCCGCAAGAACCTGCCGCATCTGCTCGCCGAAGGAGAGCCGATTGGGGAGCCCCGTCAAGCTGTCGAAGTAGGCCAGCTGACGGATCTGCCGATCGGTCTCGACTCGCGAGGTCACGTCCTGCACCGTGCCCACGATGAGGGCCGAATGAGTCCCCTCCTCGGGCCGCAGTTCGATCTGCGCGATCAGGTGGCGCTCCGCGCCGTCAGGCCCGGCCACGCGGCACTCTACCTGTGCCGGGCCGTTCCGTGCGAAGGGTTCGCGCAGGGTCTCCAAGACCTTGTGCCGATCTGCGGGATGGATCCGGCCGAGCAGGTCTCGGGGCCGAAGCATCCGCTCGAGTGGGAGACCGAGCACCCGGGAGATCC
>DAINRP010000245.1:0-4666 GCA_036741755.1 Gemmatimonadales bacterium | reverse complement strand
TGCCGCACCTTTGCCGCCTTGGGTGAGGCGTTCGGATCGAATTCGACATGCAGCTCCGTCCGGGCGACGACTCGCACCTTGCCCGGCAGCGTCATCGCCTCGCCGCCGCGGGTGATCCGGATCGGGAGGTCCTCGCCATCCTTGCCGCTGTATGCGGCCCGGAATGCGGGGAAGGACTGCTCGCCGGTGATGGCCACGTCGCCCAATGCCAGCAGAACGTCGTCCGGGCGCAGGCCCGCCGCATCGCCGGCTCCGCCGGAGATGACCTGGGTAATCTGCATCCCTGCAGAATCGCTCCGGGTGTTGATGCCGAGCCGCGCCTCACGAATCGTGTCGGTGCGCATGCGCAGCCCGGCCAGCGGCAGCACGCTGTCCCACGGGAACGGGGCCCGGCCGTCGACGTAGTTGTCGTTGAACGCATCAAACTTTCTGCCCCCTGCCGCGCGGCTCACCGCCCCCCACCACTCCGCGCCGCCGAACCCGCGACCGCGCTTGTAGGTGGTCTGGTAGACCTCGCGCATCACCTGGTCGAGCGAATGCCGGTTGTCGCTCGCATCGCGGATCAGAATGTCCAGCATGAACCCGGCGAGCGATCCCTTCGGGTAGTAGAGGTAGCCGGTGCCATCCGTCGGATGGATCCAGGTCGAGAGCGAGGCATCCTCGAGCGCCACCGGCGGTGCGTCCATGACGTTCCCGATCTTCCCGGTCGTTATCTCGAGAAAACCGGTGGAGTCAACGGCGCCGCTTCGGAGCAGGGTGAGATCGGCGTAGTAGTCGGTGATGCCTTCGCTCACCCACAGCCAGGGGGTCGGCTGCGCCACATCGTAGCGGTATGGCACCATCTCGGCGGGGCGCATCCGCTTCACGTTGATGGCGTGGAACATCTCGTGGGCGGTCACCGACACGAGCCACGGCTGGCCGATGCCCTGCGAGGTGTAGATGCCAAGGTGCGAGTTCTGGTGCTCCAGCGCGGAGCCGCCACCGAAGCTGTCCGAGAAGACCATCAGCGTCGTGTAGCTGTCGTAGGGCGTCTCGCCGACGACCGCGGTCTGCGGGGCGAAGAGCTTCTGGTACTTCGCCCAGAAGGTGCTCCGCGCCTCTCCCGCGAACTTCCCCGCGGGGTAGCTCGCCAGCCGGACCTTGAGCCCGTTGACCATGTTGCTGTCGAGGTCGAAGGCCCCGACGAAGAACGGCATGTCCACCAGGTCGTGGTAGTTCTTCTCGGCATAGCCGCTCGCCGGACCGCCGCGCATGCCGGTGGCGACCTGCCAGTCGCTCTCGGTGTGCACCGCGAGCGTGGCCGGGAAGTCGGGGCTGCGCCCCTCCGGATAGAGCAGGATGTTGGTGCCGTTGAAGAAGGCGAAGTCCTTCTGGCTCCAGGCCATGGCGTTGTCGAGTGTGTCCGCCCGGAAATCGAAGCCCACCGTGAGCTGCTTCGCGCCGCCGGTGCGGATGCGCCAGGTGTCGTAGTCGAGCTTGTCCCACCGCAGCGGCTTGCCGGCGGCGGTCGGCGTGAAGCTGGAGATCCACCGCGCGAAGTTCGTCACCTCGTACGCCCCCGGCGTCCAGCTGGGCAGTGAGAGGATCACGTCGCCGGTGCCGGTGACGTCCATCGTCATCGCGACCGTGAGGCTCCGCCGGGCGGCGGTCTCGCGGGTGAAGGTGACGTCGTAGTGGATGTTGCTGAGGGAGGCCGAGACTGGAGCCGCGGGGCTCTCGGCCGTCAGGGCGAGCAGGGCGAGACTGACAAGCATGGAGGATCCGATCCCGTGGAGGAGACCGGTTATTGACGGTCCGGCGGCAGGAATGGTTGCAGCGGGCGCCGGAGCAGGCTCCCGCTGCCGCGTCGATCAGAGCGAAGGGCTGACGGCCACCGACGGTTCCCCCTCATTCCCCCATTCCCCCTCCCAGCGGGCCATCACCGCGGTGGCGAGGCAGTTGCCGACCAGGTTCACCATGGTCCGGGCCATGTCCATCAACTCGTCAACGCCGAGAATGACCGCCACGCCTTCGAGCGGCAGACCGAAGGCGGTGAGGGTGCCGGCGAGCACCACCAGCGAGGCCCGGGGGACGGCGGCGATTCCCTTGCTGGTGATGAGCAGGGTGAGCATCATGAACAACTGCTGGCCGATCGACAGGTGCACGCCGGCCGCCTGGGCCACGAACAGTGAGGCGACGCCGAGGTACAGCGTCGAGCCGTCGAGATTGAACGAGTACCCCAAGGGCATCACGAAGGCGACAATCCGGCGGGGTACGCCGAACTCGATCATCCGTTGCATCGCGAGCGGGAGGGCGGCGTCGGAGGAGGTCGTGGTGAAGGCGATCACCGCCGGATCCTTGACCTTGCGGATGAAGGCCCGCAGCGGAATCCGGGCGAGGAGCGCGGCCGGGACCAGGGCGATCAGCGCGAAGACGATCAGCGCGGCATACAGGGTCAGCACCAGCTTCCCCAGGTTCAGGATGACCCCGATGCCGCTGTGGCTCACCGTCACGGCCATGGCCGCGCCGATCCCGATCGGCGCGTAGTTCATGATGATTGCCACGAACTTGAACATCACCTCAGCGATGCCCTCCGCGAAGCCAAGTATGCTCTCTTTCGGCTTGCCTTTCACCTGGGAGAGCCCGATCGCGAACAGCGTGCTCCAGAAGACCACCTGCAGTACTTCGTTGGCTGCCGCCGCCTCGAAGAAGCTCCGGGGAACGATGTGCTCGAGGAATCCGCCGAAGGTCGTGGGTGCCGGCGTGGGGACGCCCGCGTTCGGGTCCGGCGGCGGAAGCACCACGCCCACGCCGGGCTGGCTCAGGTTGCCCGCGATCAGGCCGATCCCGAGCGCCACGAACGTCATGATCCAGAAGTAGGTGATGGACTTCACCGCCAGGCGCCCGATCCGCTTCATGTCGTCACCGTGGCCCGCGATGCCCATCACCAGCGTTCCGAAGATGAGCGGTACCACGATCGACTTGATCATCCGCAGGAACAGGGTCGAGAGCGGCTTGAGTCCCGCGGCAAACTCCGGTGCAAGCCAGCCGACCAGGATGCCGCTGCCCATGCCGACGAAGATCCAGTGGGTGAGAGAGAGGCGACGCAGGAATGAAAGCATGGGTCACTGGGCGAGAGGCGTGAGGCAGCGGGCGCCAGGATCGGGCCCGGTGGATGGGGGAGAAGACTACTCGGAGACCGGGGCTTCACGGTAGCGGTGCCGGCGAGGCACGCCCATACTTCCTGCGACCGCCCCTTGCCTGTCGCCCGTCGCCCCGTCGCCCGCATGCTCACCGACTACCTCCGCCGTGCCCTCAACGCCAGGGTCTACGACGTCGCGATCGAGACCCCGCTCGAGCTGGCGCCCAGCCTCAGTGCCCGGATCGGCAACCGGGTGTTGCTGAAGCGTGAGGACATGCAGCCGGTCTTCTCGTTCAAGCTGCGTGGTGCCTACAACAAGATGGTACAGCTTCCGCCGGCGGTGCTCCGGCGGGGTGTCATCGCGGCGTCCGCGGGCAATCACGCCCAGGGGGTGGCACTCGCCGCCCAGCGGCTGAGGTGCCGAGCCACCATCGTGATGCCGGTGACCACGCCCCGGATCAAGGTGGATGCGGTCGCGGCGCGCGGTGCGAAGGTCGTGCTCTTCGGCGACACCTATGACGAGGCCTACGGCGAGGCCCGCCGCATCGAGCGGGTCAAGCGGCTCACCTTCGTGCACCCGTACGACGATCCCGACGTGATCGCGGGCCAGGGGACGATCGGGCTCGAGATCCTGCGGCAGGCGCACCGGCCCATCGACGCGATCTTCGTCGCGGTCGGCGGCGGCGGGCTGATTGCCGGGGTCGGCGCGGTGATCAAGCAGCTGCACCCCGAGATCAGGGTCATCGGGGTAGAGCCGACCGACGCCGACGCGATGGATCGCTCGCTCAAGGCCGGCCGCCGGGTGAAGCTCGACCATGTCGGCCTGTTCGCCGACGGCGTCGCGGTCCGGCAGGTGGGCAAGGAAAGCTTCCGTGTAGCGCGGCAGGTCGTGGACGAGATGATCCTCGTGGATACCGACGCGATCTGCGCCGCGATCAAGGACGTCTTCGAGGACACCCGGAGCATTCTCGAGCCGGCGGGCGCGCTCGCCATCGCCGGCGCCAAGGCCTGGGCGGTGAAGCACCGGGCCCGCGACCGGGAGTTCGTCGCCATCGCCTGCGGCGCCAACATCAACTTCGACCGGCTGCGCTTCGTCGCCGAGCGGGCGGAGGTGGGCGAGCGGCGCGAGGCGATCCTCGCGGTCACGATCCCCGAGCGCCCCGGCAGCTTCAAGCGCTTCTGCGCCGCGATCGGCCCGCGCAATGTCACCGAGTTCAACTACCGCATGGGCGACCCCGATCGGGCCCATGTCTTCGTCGGGCTGCAGGTGCAGGATCAGAAGGAGACCGCGACCGTGGTGAAGGCGCTGCGCGGCCGCGGATTCAGCACGCTCGACCTCTCCGGCAACGAGATGGCCAAGCTGCATGTCCGCCATCTCGTCGGCGGGCACGCACCGCTCGCCAGCGACGAGATCATCTATCGGTTCGAGTTTCCGGAACGGCCCGGCGCACTCATGAAGTTCCTGAACTCCATGCGCTCCGACTGGAACATCAGCCTCTTCCACTACCGGAATCACGGCGCGGATTACGGCCGGGTGCTGGTGGG
>DAINRP010000244.1:0-4683 GCA_036741755.1 Gemmatimonadales bacterium | reverse complement strand
GGCGCGGCTGGGCCGCTACCTTCGCACTTCCCTCGACGATCCACAGCCGATCAGGGCGCCGGTCATCGGCTGGTACGACCGGATACAGGCGAGTCTCGGCGACAAGGTGGCGGCCGCCGACTTCCTCAGCAGGCTGGGCCAGCCGCATGTCGCGGCGGAGAACGAGTTGCTGCGGAATGCTGCTCAGCTGGCGTGGGAAGACCGGGTGCGGCTCGCGGAGGTGCTGGCGCGCCGCAAGGCGTTCCGGGGCGCCCGGGGCCTGCTGCAGCCGATCTGGAATACGGTGAAGGTCGAGGGCCGCCGCGCCACGGTGCCGGCGCAGGCGTACAGCTTCGCCCACTACTTTACCTCGCGGGTGCGTCCCGTCGGCCGGCTGCTCACGGCGACCCTCGCTGTCGATTCCGCCAACGCGCTCCTCGGCCCACTGGTGGAGACGCTGGTGCAGCAGTCCCGTGCGGGAGCGCTCTCGCCCTGGAACACCCAGGACTATGCCGCCGTGGTCTCCGCCCTCGCGGCCTTTGACCGGAAGATGCGAGCCGGGGCGGCACGGCCGTTCACGGTGCGGGCTGGCGGCAGGGCGCTGTTCGCTTCCGCGGGTGTGACGGCGGCCGCCTCTCGCCTGACAATTGGCGACTCCGCCGTGGCGCTCACCGGATTGCTCGGGAGCGGGGCTGATGGCCGAAGTGCGCTGCGTCTCGCGCTGGCGGCCGAGGGGCCAGGCTCGCCGATCTATTACTACCTCACCGTCAACGAGGTCCCGAAACAGCGGCCGGTGAACCCTGAGGACCAGGGCATCCGGGTAGAGCGGTGGTATGAGAAGTACAATGCCAAGCAGCCCATCATCAGCATCGCCGAGGGAGAACTGGTCCGGGTCCGGCTGCGGATCACGGTAGCGGCAGACCGCCAGTTCCTGATCGTCGACGATGCGTTGCCCGCTGGCCTCGAGGCGATCGACTTGAGTCTCCGCACGGCGAGTCTCACCCCTGGTCCCGGTCTCGACGAGAAGAACCGGTTCCTCACGCCTCAGGAAGCGGAAGGGGAGGGAGAGGAAGGCGCGCCGCAGGAAAGCCAGTGGTATTACGGCAGCTGGGACAGCGGCTGGTGGTCCCCGTTCGATCACAAGGAAATGCGCGATGACCGGGTGCTCTACTCGGCGACATTGCTGTGGAAGGGCACGTACACGATGACCTACCTGGCGCGCGCGACGACGCCGGGGACTTTCATCCGTCCGCCGGCCCACGCGGAAGAGATGTACAACCCGGCGGTGTATGGCCGGAGTGACGGCGGCATCTTCACGGTGACGCCCCAATGAGGCGGGGCGGTCGGACGGTCCGCAGGATGGGCGGTGCGCTCGCGGCAGGAGGGATCGCCCTCGGGGCGTGGGTTGCCTGGCCGCTGCCTGACGATTTACTGGCGCCGAACCGGGCGCAGAGTTTCACGATCCAGGATCGGCACGGCGTCACTCTCCGTGCCACCCGGGCCGGGGACGGGTCGCTGGCCCGGTGGGTGCCACTCATCGCGATGGATCCCGACCTTCCCCGCGCCTTCGTCGCGGTCGAAGACAAGCGGTTCTATGCCCACCATGGTATCGACCCTCGGGCGGCGGCACGGGCGATTCGCGATGACTTCGCGAGCGGGCGCATCGTTTCGGGCGCCTCCACCATCACCATGCAGCTTGGGCGCCTGCTCCGGCCGATAGGCCGCGGGTTTGGCGACAAGCTGGTGCAGTCGCTCTGGGCGCTCCGCCTCGAGGCCCATCTCAGCAAGCAGCAGATTCTCGAGCAGTATCTCAACCGGGTGCCTCTCGGTCAGGGCACCGTGGGAGTTGCCGCGGCGACCCGGCTCTACTTCGGTGCCGCGCCGGAGCAGGTCAGCCTGGGCCAGGCGGCGATGCTGGCGGCCCTCGCGCGCGCACCGTCGAGTCAGAACCCGCTGGTGGCGCCGGGCCGCGCGGCGCACCGGCGTGAGCTGGGTCTCAAGGCGCTGGGTGCGGCGGGATACGCCAGTCCCGATGAAATCGCCCGCGCCCTTCGCGAGCCCTTGCGGAGCACCGGCGGCGCCCCGCCGTTCCTGGCGCCCCACTTCACCAGCCGGATTCTCCTTTGGGCGGAGGCGGAACAGCGGGCGCTGACGGGCACGTGGCGGTCATCGCTCGATCTGGCCCTGCAGGAGCAGCTCGAAGGCGAAGTCCGCCACACCGTCGATCAGCTCAAGGATCGCGGTGCAAGTCAGGCGGCGGCGGTCGTGCTCGACAATCGGCGTGGCGAGATCCTCGCCTGGGTGGGTTCACCCGACTTCTGGGCCGACACCGCAGGACAGGTGGACATGGTCGTGAGCCCGAGGCAGCCCGGCTCCGCGCTCAAGCCGTTCCTCTACGCGATGGCGTTCGATCGCGGGGCCACGGCCGCGACGGTGCTGGCGGACGTCTCGACGACCTACCAGACGCCCTCGGGACCCTATCACCCGCGAAACTACGATCGCCGCTATCACGGCCCGGTCCGGGCGCGCGAGGCGCTGGCCAGTTCGTACAACGTCCCCGCCGTCGAGCTCGCAGACCGGATCGGGTACGCGACCGTGCTTCATGGGCTGCAGCGGGCGGGGTTCTCCTCGCTGGACCGGTCCCCGGAGCACTACGGACTCGGCCTCGCGTTAGGCAACGGCGACGTGACGCTGCTTGAGCTTGCCAATGGGTACCGGGCGCTGGCCAATCTGGGTGAGTGGTCGCCCTCGCATTGGCAGGCGAGTCTCGATGGCAGCAGTGCGCCGGCGGGTGATCGCACCCGAGTCGTCTCGGCGCGCGCGGCGGCGCTGGTCCTCGATATCCTGGCCGATCCGGCGGCACGCGTCCCGGGCTTCGGTCTCACGACGCCATTCGACTGGCCCTTCCGTGCCGCGGTCAAGACCGGGACCAGCCGGCACTTCACCGATAACTGGGCAGTGGCGGTAACGGGCGGATTCACCGTCGCGGTGTGGGTCGGCAACTTCAACGGCCGCCCGATGGAAGGCGTGAGTGGCGTGACCGGCGCGGGACCGCTGCTGCACCGCGCGGTGCTGGTGACGGCCAGCCGCTATCCTGTCGGCAATCTGGCCACGGCCGGGGAGATGGGGCTCGAGGCGCGCCTCATCTGCAGGGTGTCCGGCCTGCTCGCGTCACCCGAATGCCCAACGACCACCGAATACTTCATTCCCGGCACGACGCCCAGGCAGCATTGCGACTGGCATGCGGAAGGGACTGTGCGCTTCCCGGCCGAATACGCCGAATGGGCTGCCGCCGATCACGGTACAATCGCGGGGAGGCTTGATGCCGCTTCCGTCAGGCACGCTATCCCTGGCCTCCGCCCTGCGGCTATGGCGGCGGTTGCGCCCACTGTCACGCTCACGATCACCTCGCCCGTGAACGGGGACCGGTACCGGCTCCCACCCGGAGTCGAGGGGCGTTACGCCACGATCGCCCTGCGGGCGACGGGCACTCCGACCGGACAGCCGCTGCGCTGGTTCGTCGATGGCCATCCCGTCGCCGGGGCTCGCTGGGCGATTCAGCCGGGCCGGCATCGGGTGCGTGCGCAGGCCGGTTCCATGAGCGACGAAGTCGAGGTGCGGGTCGAGTAGCGTCGTCATTGACAAGTTCACTCCTGGAATTCACCTCCATGCCATGACCGTGACCATGCTCCCCACTCGTCCACTCGGTGGCACCGGCCTCTCGCTCACAACCGTCGGCTTTGGCGCCTGGGCGATCGGCGGCGGTGACTGGTCGTACGGCTGGGGTCCGCAGAATGATGCCGATTCGCTGGCCGCGATGCGACGGGCGCTGGAACTCGGCATCAACTGGATCGACACGGCGGCGGTGTACGGACTCGGGCACTCGGAGGAACTCGTCGGCCGACTGCTCCGGGAGTTGGAGCCGACGCGGCGGCCACTGGTGTTCACCAAGGGCGGCCTTCCCTGGGACGAGACGGACCGGATGCGGGAGCCGGTGCAGAACCTCCAGCCGGCATCGATCCGGCGGGAGTGTGAGGCGTCGCTCCGCCGGCTCGGTGTCGAGCAGATCGCGCTCTACCAGTTCCACTGGCCCGACCAGACCGGCGTGGCGGTCGATGAGTCGTGGGCGGAAATGGGGCGGCTGATCGACGAGGGGAAGGTCCGGTTCGGCGGGGTGTCGAACTTCTCCGTCGATCTGCTGGAACGGTGCGAGCGGATGCGGCATGTCGCATCAGTGCAGCCGCCATTTTCGATGATCCGCCGCGGCGCCGCCGCAGACGTGATCCCCTGGTGTGCCGGGCACGGAACCGGCGTGATCGTCTACAGCCCGATGCAGACCGGCATACTGACCGACAGCTTCAGCCTCGAGCGGATCGCGCGCATGGCGGACGACGACTGGCGCCGGAAGGGGCAGGAGTTCCAGTCTCCGCGCATCGAGCGGAGTCTCGCATTGCGGGATGCGCTCCGCCCCATCGCGGCCCGGCATGGCACGACCGTCGCCGCCGTTGCGGTCGCCTGGACGCTCGCGTGGCCGGGTGTCACCGCGGCGATCGTCGGGGCGCGCGCGCCTGGGCAGGTGAATGGCTGGATCGGCGGGGCGTCGCTCACGCTCACCCCGGAGGACCTCGACGAGATCGCGGCGGCGATCACGCGGACTGCGGCGGGGAAGGGACCGGGAAGGCCCTGGACTGACGGAGTTGCTGG
>DAINRP010000243.1:0-4743 GCA_036741755.1 Gemmatimonadales bacterium | reverse complement strand
AGAAGGCGCCAAACGCCGGGATCGCGATGAAGAGACCCGATGCGGTCGCGACGACCCGGTAGTTGCCGGCCACCCCGCCCGCCTGGTAGATGCCGCCCGGGGAGATGCTCCCGCCCGTCCCGGCCCAGGTGACGCTCGCCGGCGCGACATGGCCGTCGCTCCAGAAGCCCTGAGCCGCGAAGCTGGCCGTGGCCCCGGGATCGAGGGTCGCCGAGGCCGGAGCGATACTGATGCTGGACAGGGTGGGCGTGACCGTCGTATCCCGGATGACGATCCGCACCGTGTCCGCGTAGCGGAACTGCGCCGTCGTGGCGATGAGCAGGTACTGCCCCGGGGTGGTGCCGGCGTGGTAGACCGCCCCGGCTCCGACCGTACCGCCGGTAGCCACCCAGCCGACCGGAATGGATGAGATCGAGCCATCGGACATGAGGGCACCGACGCCGAGGACAATCGAATCTCCAGCCTGCAGCGTCGCGCTGTCGGGCAAGACCTGAATGCCGGTGACAACCGGGGCCGGGCCGAGTCCGCCTTCCTTGGCGGGAGCGGCGCAGGCGGCGGCAACGAGCAGCAGCGCGGCGATGACCGCAGACCGCTGGTTCATGAGGCCATCTCCATCGGAGCCCGCGGGGCCCCGGTCTAGTTAATGACGACCACCGCCGTATCGGCGTGAAGGAACTGCGCGGTGTTTGCAATGATCAGGTACTGCCCGGGCGTCGAGCCGGCGTGGTATACGGAGCCTGCGCTCACCGTGCCGCCGGTGGCGACCCAGCCGACCGGGACCGATGTGGTCGAACCGTCGGACATGTGGGCGCTGACACCGAGGACGATCGAGTCTCCCGCCTGCAGGATCGCACTGTCCGGCGAGATCAGAATGCTGGTGACTACCGGGGCCGGACCGAGTCCACCTTCACTAGCAGGGGTCGTGCAGGCAGCGACAACGAGCAATGATGCGGTGCAGGCGGCAAAGCGGTGGTTCATGAATCCATCCCCCTTTAGGTGTAGTCCTAGTATCGGCATCCGCACCCAAAGACTCGACGACGGAGCTACCACGATCGGAGTGATTGTCATCACAAACTTGCCAGTGCTGGACTTTCGGCCAGTTGGGGGCAGATTGTCACGCTTCGACCACCTCCACCCGGCACTCCATGGACCCTCGTTCGCTGCAGTTCCTCAAGACGCTGCTCGACTCACCCGGCCCATCGTCCTACGAGACCGTCCCCGCCCGGGTATGGCGAGCGGAGGCGCAGGGATTCGCCGACGAGGTCAGCGCTGACGTCAGCGGCAATTCGTTCGCAACGCTCAACCCCGCCGCGGGCCCGCGGGTGATGCTGGCCGGCCACATCGACGAGATCGGGGTCATGGCGACGTACATCGACGACGATGGCTACGTGAGCTTCGATACGATCGGTGGCTGGGACCACCAGGTCTTCGTCGGCCAGCGGGTCCAGCTGCTGACCCGTGGCGGCCCGGTGGCGGGCGTGATCGGCAAGAAGGCGATCCACCTGATGGACAAGGACGATCGCGAAAAGGTCTCGAAGGCCTCCGACCTGTGGATCGATATCGGCGCGACCAGCCGGAAGGAGGCCGAGGCCCTGGTGCGGATCGGCGATCCGGGCGTGTTGGCGTCCGCCGTGCTCGAGTTTCCCAACGGGCGGCTGGTGAGCCGTTCGCTCGACAACCGGGTCGGTGCCTTCGTGGTGCTCGAGGCGCTTCGCCTCCTGTCGCGGAACCGGCCTGCGGCGCGAGTGACCGCGGCGGCGACGACGCGCGAGGAGATCAGTTACACCGGTGGCGGGGCGCGCACCGGGGCAGCCGGCATGGCCGCCGATGTCGCGATCGTGGTCGATGTCACCCACGCGACCGACTACCCCGGCGTAGAGAAGCGGAAGCATGGCGACTACAAGCTGGGTGGGGGACCGGTCATCACCCGAGGGGCCGCGGTCAATCCGGTGGTGTTCGATCTGCTGGTCGAGACCGCGGAGGCGGAGAAGATTCCCTACGGCATCGAGGCCGCGCCCCGGGAGACGAGCACTGATGCCGACAACATCTTCACCGCGCTGAAGGGCGTCGCGACCTGCCTGGTGTCGGTGCCGCTGCGCTACATGCACAGCCCGAACGAGATGGTGGTGATGGAGGATCTGGAACGGACGGCACGGCTGCTGGCGGGGTTCAGCGCGCGGGTGACGGCAGCGACCGACTTCGTGCCGCGCTGAGGGCGTGGCCGCCGCGGTGCATCGCGGCGGCAGCTACTCCCAGAGGGTGGAGAGCGACCGCTCGACCGCTTCGCGGATCTCGCGCTGGTCGTCGGCGAGCAGTTCCTTGAGCGCGTTGGCGGCGGACGGCCCGGCGGCATGGAGCCCGGCCACGGCGGCGAGCCGCACCGCGAGCGGCTTCCGCCGGAACAGCCGCCCTCCCGGCTCGGCCGCCTTGGCGAGCGCCTGGATCGCGTCGGAGGAGGCGATTCTGCCTAACGCGAGGTACATCTCCTTCTGCACGTCGGGCTTGCTCTCCTCATCGGCGGCGACGGCGAGGGTCATCGCCAGCCCCCGGCTCTTCCGCCCGTCGAGCTCCCTGGCCGTCTGCAGCCGGACCCCGGGTGAGGGATCGCGCAGCGCCCGGCGGAGCGGCTCCAGCGCGCCGGCGCCGCCGATCCGCGCCAGCGCACCCGCGACCGCGCGACGCACCCGCTCATCGTCATGCCCCATCTGCCTCGCCAGAGCGAGCACCGCCTTCTCCAGCCGCAGCTCGCCGCAGAGGTCCGCGACGTTCCGCACCACGAACCACTGGTCGTGGCTCAGCATGTGGATGAGCAGATCCCCGCCCTCGGTCATCTCCTTGAGCGCGTTGAAATAGGCGCGGCGCTCGGCGACGTCCTCGGAGTTGACCAGTGCGTTGAGCAGCACCTCGGTGCTGTCGGCGCCCATCCGGCGAAGCACGGCGACGGCTTCGGCCTTCATGTTGCCCTGAGTGACGAGCCGGGCGATCCGCTCCAGCGCCGATCGCGGCAGCATCCGACGGAGCGCGATACCGAAACTGCGATGCTCGGTGCCGGGGGCGTTCCGGTTCTCCAGCTGCACCAGGCCGTAGGCGGCCTTGAGCACCTCACGCCACTCCGACTGCCGCGCCGCTGCCTCCCCCGCCGTGATGAGCTGGTTGAGGATCTGGGTGGTCGCCGCCTCCGACTTGGCGTTGGCGAGACCATCCACCAGCGAGTCAGTCGGCCCGAGCGCGTGGGTCTGCAGGGTGGCGAAGTGCATCATGCCGACCTTCGCCTCGGTCAGCGCGTCGAGCCCCAGTGCGTTGATGTGGCCGTCGTCCTCGGTGCGCCCGCGCGGGTTCGGCTCAGGCGCCGGCGGCTGGACGACGGCCGACGCGGCCGGCATCCCCGGCGGCAGGGGCAGGATGGTGACGATGCCGCAACCGGCCGCATCGAGCCGGGCGCTCAGATGATCGAATGACCCATAGGTTCCTACCGGAGCGCCGAGGATCCTGAGCACCGAGAGGAGCGTGGAGGTCATCAGCGCCCCAGGCAGCCTGATCTCCCCCACATTGTGCCCGCGCAGATGTTCATGGAGCGCCGCCAACTCGCCCCGGCCCACCGGCACCTCCACCTGATCCCAAGCCAAGCCCGCCGGCGTGACCTTGAGGACATGGTTGGCATCGGGAAGCTCGGCCACGAAGCGGTGGAAGGCGTGCTTCAACTCCTCCTTCTTCTCGGGATGGTCCCTGAGAAGCAGCAGGACGCCTGCCAAATGGTTGAGGATGCCGGCCGGGGTTGCCATGAGTGGTTTCTGGGCATCAAGATAGCCCCTACCACGATGCCCAGCAATGTGTTACACGATTTCTTAGCGGCGCCCGCTTCAACCGGCCGGGGGCCGTAGCTACTATTGAGCGATGCGCACTCTTCACCACTCGATTTTCCGCCTCGCCTTCGGCCTGGCCGCCTTCGCGCCCCAAGTACAGGCGCAGTCCACCGCCGACGCGATCACCCTGCTCAACGACGTGCGGTATCTGTCGGACGACGCGCTCGCCGGCCGGCTGATCGGCACGCCGGGCGCGGATACCGCCGCGGCCTATCTCGCCCGCCGGTTCCGGGCGGCGGGTCTCCGGGCGTCTCCCGCGGGATGGTATCAGAGTTTCACGGTGAATCGCGATGCGCCGGCCGCGCTGCACGCCGGCATCGGTGGTGCGATCGGCAAGAATGTGATCGGGGTGCTGCCCGGCAGTGACCCCGACCTCCGCAACGAGATCGTCATCGTCGGGGCGCACTACGACCACCTCGGCCCCGGACAGTTCGGCGCCCTCGATCCCGACAGCACCGGCCGGACCCACAACGGCGCGGACGACAACGCCTCCGGCGCCAGCGCCCTGATCCATATCGCGAGAAAACTCGCGGCCACCCCGCCGGCGCGCACGATCGTGTTCATCGCATTCAGCGGCGAGGAGGCCGGTCTCCTGGGCTCGGCTTACTACGTCAAGAATCCGCTCTTCCCGCTCGCGAGCACCTACGCGATGGTCAACATGGACATGGTGGGACGGCTGCGGAACGAGCGGCTGCTGATCTATGGCTCCGCGACCGCCGCCGAGTATCCCCACATCCTCGATTCGCTGAACGCCGGGCCGCACTTCGACCTTCGCTACTCCGGGGATGGCTGGGGTCGTAGCGACCAGTCCCCCTTCTATGGCGCGGGGCGGCCGGTGCTGCACCTGTTCACCGACCTGCACGAGGATTACCACCGGACC
>DAINRP010000242.1:0-4766 GCA_036741755.1 Gemmatimonadales bacterium | reverse complement strand
TCCCACGCCGAGAACTGGCCCTCAGCCGCCAGCGCGGTCATCGCCTCGCGGAACCCGGTCATGTAGGCCTCGCGGTCGCCGCCCCACTTCACCGGCTCGCCCACGAAGACATCCACGAAGAACGGCACCAGGATCGCCTCGCCCTTGGGCAGCGCCTTGCCGAGTCCGTGCATGAACACGGGCACCACCGGCACATCCGGTCTCCGTTCGCAGAGCCGCGCGATGCCGCTCTTGAACTCGGTGAGCTGCTCCGGTTCCCCCCGCGATCCCTCGGGAAAGAAGATGAGGATCTCGCCGCGGTCGAGCGCCTCCACCAGTGGCGCGAGCGGGTCCTCGTCCGGTGAGGCGCGCTGCCGGCGGATGGGAAGGATGCCGATGATCTCGGTGGCGAACCAGGCGATCACCCGGTTGCGCAGGAAGTAGTCCGCCGCGGCCACCGGCCGCACCCGGTCGAGCAGCGAGAGCGGCATCAGCGTCATCAGCACCATCGTGTCGAGATGGCTGTTGTGGTTCGCAGCGAGGACCGCCGGGCCGGTCTTCGGCAGCCGCTGGCGGTGCCGGACATTCAGCCCGAGCACGATCGTGACCACGCCCCGCACGATCACGGCAAAGAAGAAGAGACGGAGCAGTCGGCTCAACGGAGTCCTGTCGCGGCGGCCCGATCGGCCACCGGGCCGCTAGAAGTAGTAGTACCGCAGGAAGTGAAAGAAGAGTGGCGCGGTATAGGTGAGGCTGTTGATCCGGTCGAGCACGCCGCCATGGCCGGGCAGCATCGTGCCGGCGTCCTTGACCCCGATGTCGCGCTTCACCGCGCCGATCGTGATGTCGCCGAGAAAGCCACCGGCGCCGATCATGAGGCCGGCGGCGACGCTGTCGGCCACGGTGAGTGGCGTGAGGACCGGCGCGAGGAGCATCGAGAGGGCGGTGGTGGTGAGCAGGCCGCCGACCAGCCCCTCGACCGTCTTGTTGGGACTCACCGTCGGCACGACCTTGTTCCGCCCCAGCGTCTTGCCCCACACATACTGCGCCACGTCGTTGAGCTGGGTGAGCACGACCAGGTACAGCACCAGCGCGGCCCCGCCCGTCGGCGTGAGCACCAGCAGGTAGGCTTGATGGCTGATGCTGAACACCATGAGCATCAGCCCCCACTGCAGCGTGCCGATGGCGCGCAGGAAGTCCTTCGTCTCGCCGATCAGCACCATGCGGGCGGAAACCAGCATCATCACCCACACCGGGATGAACACGATGAACATCCCGTACCAGCCGCGATACACCCAGTAGTACTGGATCGGGATGCTGAGGTAGGCCCAGAAGAGCACTCGGCGGTCGGCGCGCCGGGTCGGGATCAGCGACAGATACTCCTTCAGCGCCAGGAAGGAGATGAACGCGAAGAAGACGATCGAGAGCCGCCGGTCGATCGCGATGGCGATCACGAAGACGGCCACCATCACCCACCACGACTTCACCCGCGCCGCCAGCTCGGCGTACTTCTCCGCGGGGCCCTTGCGGATCAGGAACCAGGTGACGCCGCTCGCCACGATGAGGAGTCCGAGGATGCCACCGAGCACCAGCCGGACCCCGGGAGTGAGACCGCTCATCGGCCGCCCTTCGCCAGCGCCCGCCGGCTGCGATTGAGAATGGTGAGCATCGCGAGTCCTGCAACCACGGTGAGCAGCAGCGCCGACCAGACCCCGGGAGCGACGCCCACGCCGAGCAGCAGTGCCAGCAATCCGAAGACGAAGGCCCGGTCGCTCTTGCCCATGGGGCCGTCGTAGCGCCGCTCGGCGCCGACCTGGATGGCCACGACCCCCGCCATCTCGCTCACGATCGCGAGGACCACGATCATGACGATGATCGGCGCTGGCAGGCCGGGGATCATGGCGAAGGGGAGATAGAGCGCGGCGTCCGCCAGGACGTCGCCGAGCTCGTTGAGCACCGCGCCGAGCCGGGACTTCTGGTTGTGCTCCCGGGCGAGCATCCCGTCGATGGCGTTGAGCGCCATGCGGAGGAAGAGCACCACCGGCACCGCAAACAGCGCCCAGCGGGATGTCGGGTAGCGCAGCAGCGCCGCACCGGTGGCCCCGGAGAGCGCCGCCGCGGCGATCGTCACCTGGTTCGCGGTGACCTTCGCCGCGGCCAGCGTCTGCACCAGCGGTCGCAGCAGGGACTGGAATCTCGGTTTGAGGTCGTAGATGGAGGCCATGCGCTCAGGGCTCGCGGATCCGGCTGGAGAAGTCGGGGGCGTTGAGTGCGGCGACCGCACGCTCGTTGATGCGGAACCGGGCGCGGGTGTCGGCCAGGCTTGCGGTGGAGTCGATCAGACCGAGGCCGTAGATCACCTCGTCGCTGTAGCCGGGGAGCACGATGCGCCAGCTCGATGGGATCCGCCCCGGCGCGATCGCGTTGACGTGGTGCACCAGATTGAGGGTGCAGTTGTTGGTGATCGTGTTGTACCACTCCGGTTCGGCGTGGAGCTCGTTGGCCCGCTCGAGCATGCCCGTGAACATCGCCCGCACCGCCTCGGGGGTCGCGCGGATGGGATACAGGAACACGTCGGAGCCATCGTACACCGCCCGCCGCCCGATGAGATCGCGCTCGCTGCCGACCACATAGATGAGCTCGAAGCGGCGAAGCAGTCCCTTCAGTACGCCGTAGGTCTCGCCCTCCTCGCGGCGGGCCTCCACCGAGATCGCGACATACTCCCCATCGGCGAATCCGAAGCTCACGAACGCGTGGGCCGGGCCCCGCCAGCGCGTCGAGAGGGGCACCAGCACATACCAGGCGGTGCGGATGTCATCGAGGTTGTAGCGCCGAATGCCCCATTCGGGCCGGAAGTCGGTCGCGCTGGTCCAGGCGAAGTCCCGGAAGCCCTGAATGACCACCCGCTCGCCTTCGAACTGGGCGAACGGCATCACCGACTGGTCGACGGCCCAGCGACGGTCATGGGAAGGACGCAGCGCAACCCACATGATGAGCAGGACCAGGAATGGGAGGAGAATGACGGTTGCCAGCCGCGTGCGTCGGCTCATCGCCACAGGCGCCCGAAGTTGTAGACCCCGCCGGCGTAGATCCCGTTCGCCTGGGGACCGCTGAGCTTGAGGATGCCACCGACGTCGAGTGTCCACCATGGGTGCAGGGTGAACACCGGGCCTGCGAGCAGCGCCGCCGTGCCATCAGAGCCCGCCGGTCCGGTCGTCCGCGGGTAGCCGAAGATCTCCGCCGTCACGCCGAAGCCGCCGTGCACCGGGGTGCCCGCTGCGACCGTCCACACCCAGGCATTCCTCGGTACCCCGGTGCCATCGCCGCCTCGCCGGGTGTAGCCGACATTCACGTCCATGCTCGCCCTGCCGAACCGGTGACTGGAGATCGCCAGGATGGAGACGTCGGTGGTCCCGGTGCCATGAGCGCCGTCCCCGACCGGAAACTTGATGGCGGGGAGCACCGCGAAGTCTCCGAGCAGTGGCAGCCCTTCCGCCAGACGCAGCTTGAGTCCGGCCGCGAGATCGCCGACGCCGAGATGGCCGCCCGCTGGACGGGTGAGTCCGCCGAAGACCGAGAACTGGACCCGCGGCATGATCCCGATCTTGATGATGGCCGGAGCGCCGATCGACCAGGATCCCTGCGCGTGGTCGAATTCCGCGCCAGTCTCGAGCTCGATCCACCCCGGCGCCACCGTCCCCGCGTGGGTCGCCACCGTCGGCCGCTCCGGCTGCACCGCGTGCGGGTCCTGCGCCTGCGCCGCGAGCGGTGCGGCGGCCAGCAGGCCGATCAGGACGAACCGGAGCCAACCGTCGATCATGGGCTCCCGCGCTCGGAGGCGAGACGCTGGAGCATCAGGTCGAAGACCACGAGCACGCCGCGAGCTTTGTCAGGCACGCGGACCAGGTAGCGGTCTCCTGCCCGGACGACCGCGATCGGGTAGGGCGGGTTGAGCCCGGCGGCGCGGGTAGCCTCGAGACAGATCGGGTCCTCCGTCACCAGTTGCGCCGCTTCAGGCGGCATGGCCTCGACCCCAAGCGCTCGGCGCCGGGCGGCAGTCACGGAATCGGTTCCCGCGAGGAGAAACTGCACTTGGCTGAGGAAGAATCGGGCGGCGGAGTCGGTGGTGCAACTCGCCAGGTGGGCGGGGGGATCCTGCGCTGCGAGCGGGGGAGCGGCCGCGAGGATCCACAGCGTGAACACGGCAGCCAGTGGACGGTGCATCACGCGCCAGTCAGGGCAGATGCTCGTCGGCCCAGCGCTTGGCGAAGTAGCCTCCCGCGGCAGTCCCGAGGATCCCGAGGAAGAAGGCGGTCATGACTCCGACGGGGGTGCCGGCCCACCAGCCGATACCGCCCCCGAGCGACGCTCCGATGAAGCCGACGGCCTTGCTCATGGGGGCTCCCGGGTGGCGGTTACCGGCCCGGCGCGGTTACCACTCGAGCAGGCCGAGTTCGTCCAGGAAGACCGCGACGGCGGCGAGCTTGTCCATGGTGGGCTCGCGCTTGAAGGCGTTGGCCGCCTGACGGAGGGCCGCGGTCCCGACGTTGCCGGTCCGCTCGCGGTACTGGCGATGGGTGTCGCCCAGTTCGCGGAACACCGCGCGCAGCGACTGGGCGAGGTGCGCGGCCTTTTCCTTCTCGAGATCGGCGGCGGCGGTGACCCGCTTGGCGCCCTTCGGGCGGACCGACTTGGCGCGTCGCTCAGAGGCGAGCACCGCCGCGGCTACCCGCCGGCCGACCCGGTCGGTCATCGTGCCGCTGGGCTTGGAGGAGCGCAGTTCGCTG
>DAINRP010000241.1:0-4903 GCA_036741755.1 Gemmatimonadales bacterium | reverse complement strand
TGCCGCCAAGCTGCGGAAGGACTCGAAGGCCGCGCAGGCCTATGGCACGTTGCAGATCAGCGAGCGGCATCGCCACCGGTGGGAGGTGAACAACGCCTACCGTGATGTGCTCGCAGAGAATGGACTCTGGCTCTCGGGGCAGTCGCCAGACGGCAGCCTTGTCGAGATCATCGAGCTGCCGAAGCACCCCTGGTTCCTCGGTTGCCAGTTCCATCCAGAACTCAAGTCGCGCCCCAACCGCCCGCACCCGCTCTTCGCCGCGTTCATCGGCGCCGCGCTGCAGCGGCGCACGGCGAAGCCGGAAGCGACCCCCGCCCAGCTCGCGACCACCGCGCGCTGATGCCCTGGTCCTTCGGCAGGGCGCCGCTGCTGATCGCGGGGCCGTGCGCGGTTGAGACGGACGCGGTGCTGGACCAGGTAGCAGATGCGCTGGCCGGGATCGGGATCCGGCTCGGTATCCCGGTCTGTTTCAAGGCGAGTTTCGACAAGGCGAATCGCGCCCGCCTGGCCTCGGCGAGGGGGCCGGGGATCGAGGCGGGGCTCGCGGCGCTGCTCCGGGTCAAGCGCCTGTCGGGGTTGCCGGTGCTCACGGATGTGCACGAGCCCGCGCAGGCGCGAGTCGCTGCAGAAGTGGTGGATGCCCTGCAGATCCCTGCCTTCCTCTGCCGGCAGACCGATCTGTTGCTTGCCGCTGGAGCCACGGGACTTCCCGTGAACGTGAAGAAGGGCCAGTGGATGGCACCAGAGGCGATGGCGGGCGGGGTCGAGAAGATCCGCGAAGGGGGAAGCCGGGACGTGGCTGTCACGGAACGCGGTACCGCCTTCGGGTACGGCGACCTGGTGGTCGACATGCGAAGCTTCGCGCGAATGCGCGCAGCGACAGGAGCGGCGGTGTTGTTCGACGCCACGCACGCGGTGCAGCAGCCGGGGCAGGGCCCGGCGGGGTCGAGCGGGGGTGGGCGTGCGCATGTGCCGGCCCTGCTGGCCGCCGCAGCCGCAGCGGGCGCCGATGGATTCTTCATCGAGACGCACCCCGACCCGGCCCGCGCCGTGAGTGATTCCGCGACCCAGTGGCCGCTCGACCGGCTGGAGGAACTCGTGGCGCGGACCCTCGATGTCTGGCATGTCGGCCAGCGCGCGGTGGAATCGCGTCACCCGCGATGATCGATGCGGCGGTCGCGAAGCGGATCAAGCTGATCGGCCTCGATGTGGATGGGGTCATTACCAACAACGCCATCTATCTCGGGCTGGCGGCCGGCGAGCGGGTGGAGTTCAAGCAGTTCGACATCCAGGACGGCCTCGCGATGGGGCTCGCCAGACGGATGGGCTTCGTGGTGGCCTGGGTCAGTGGCCGCTATTCCGACGCGACCACGCTGCGCGCGGCCGAGCTCAGGATCGATGAAGTGATTCAGGATCGCGGGGCACGGAAGGTACCCGCCATGACCGAGATGCTGCTCCGGCGGGGGATCGGCTGGGAAGAGGTCGCATTCCTGGGGGACGATCTGGCGGACGTGCCCGTGCTCCGGCGAGTGGGCTTGCCACTCGCCGTGGCGAATGGGGTGGATGAGGTCAAGCGGCTCGCCGCCCATACCACGCAGGCGAGCGGCGGGAACGGTGCGGTACGTGAGGCGATCGAACTGATCCTCAAGGCCCAGGGGCGCTGGGACGAGGCGGTGCGGGTCTTTCTCGAAGACCGGGGGGAAACGGAGGATGGGCGGTAAGGCGTTGGTGCTGGTTCCGATCGCGGCGGCGCTGCTGGCGCTGGCGGCCTGCAAGGACGACGCGATTCGTCCACCGCTCACCGTGACCGCTGCGGATTCCGCCGATCAGGTGCTCGAGGGCATGGAGCACCTGATCACCTCCGACGGCGTCAAGCGAACCCGGGTGATCGCCGATACTGCCTATCTGTACGAGGCGACCCAGCTCGCCCGCCTCAAGATGGTGAAAACGACGTTCTTCGATGGCAACGGCCTGGAGACGTCGACCGTCACCTCGGATTCGGGACTCTACCAGATGCGCGACGGGTCGATGAGCGCATGGGGCAATGTCGTCGCGACCACGCCCGACGGCCGACGGTTGAAGAGCGCCGAGCTCAAGTACGACGCGACCAAGCATCAGATCTCGTCGGAGAAGCCCTTCACGTACGACCGCGCCGATCAGCATCTGGAGGGCAATGGCTTCACCAGCGATCCGGACTTCCGGAATGTCGTGACCAAGCAGCCCCGAGGTGGGCAGCGACCCGGTACGACCGGAGGTGGCGCCGTGCTGCCGGGCCAATGAGAGCCCTCGCCCTCGGCCTGATCGTGCTGCTCGCGGGAGCCTCGCTCGAGGCCCAGCAGCGCCCGGGGCGCGCCACGAAGCCGGCGGCGGCGGGCTGCAAGTTCCAGCTGGAACACACCGGGGGGCTCGGCACCCAGAGTATCGTCGGCGCGGACACCAACTACTACGCCGGAGGCGGCGTGGTCCTGGTCTGCGCCGACAGCAGCGCGCGGATCACGAGCGACAGCGTCGCGCTGTATGGCCGGGGGGCGAATACCCTGGTGCAGTTCATCGGGTCAGTCCGGTACGTCGATTCGGTTACCGTGCAGACGGCCGACCGAGGCACCTACTACCGGAATGGCGATCGGTGGGAAGCCCGTGGCCGGGTGCACACCGAGAACCAGAAGGACCAGTCGACGATCGATGGGCCGTCGCTCGACTACTTCCGGTCGCTGCCTGGTGTGCGGGACACGCTGGAGCTCTATGCGATCGGCCGGCCGACGATCCGTTCCTTCACCACCGACTCCGCCGGGAAACGCGGCGAGCCGTACGTGATCGTGGCGGACCGGGTGCGGATGAAGGGCAATGACCGGACCTGGGCCGGCGGCAAGGTGCAGATCGATCGGAGCGATTTCGCGTCGCGAAGCGACTCGCTCTTCCTCGACAGCGGAGCGGGGAATGAAGGGGTGCTGGTCGGCAAGCCGCTCATGAAAGGCCTGGGCCGGGATTCATTCGAGCTCACCGGCCGGAGGATTCACCTCGACCTCGACCACCAGGACGTAACCTACGTGAAGGCGCTGGGGGAGGGTCACGCGGTGAGCGCCCAGCTCGACCTCGTCGCCGACACGATCGGCCTCGACCTCGACAAGCGGAAGCTGGTGCAGACGCTCGCCTGGGGCGACAGCATCCGCCCGCGTGGTCTGACGACGGACTACGAGATCCGGGGAGACTCGGTGGCCTTCGACACGCCGGACCAGCAGCTCCGCGAGGTGCGGTCGTTCCACCATGCGTGGGTCGGGGGCAAGGTGGACACGCTGACGAAGGAGCGGGACTGGATGAGCGGAGACAGCGTGGTCGCGACCTTCGTGACTTCCGATTCCGCCGGCGTTCCGCGCAACTCACTTGGACAGCTGGAGGCCCGGGGGGGCGCCCGGTCCTACTACCGACTCGCGAACAAGAAGAGCCCGCAGGGACTGCCGTCGATCGACTACACCAGGGGAGATCGGATCACTGTGCTGATGAAGACCGGGGCCCTGCGAGGCGTGGACCAGGTGCAGATTCACGGCAACGTGGATGGGGTGCACATCGAGCCGGCCCCGACCGTGCCTGACTCGGCCGCGGCCGCCGCGCCCGGCCCACGGGACGCCCGATGAGCGACCTGCTTTCCCGCATCGCGGAGCGCGACCCCTCCGTGCCGCTCGCGCTCGCCGCGCTGGCCCGAGACGCCGGTGATGACGGCGTCGTGGACCTCCCGACCCTCGGGATTTCCTACCGGGAGACGGTCGTGGCGGCGCGGGCCGAGGCCGGCGAGGAGGGACCCGAGCTTTCGAGCGATGAGGTCCACGAGAACCTGACACGGTCGGTGCTGCCACGTCTGGCGGATGAGGGCTGGATCGCCAGCGGCACGGGCGACGAGTGGACCCGGGTGCAGGCCGTCGGGCCCTGGTGGGAGGAGGTCCGCGCCGATCGCGGCGCCATGCGGCTCCGACTGCTCGAGGCGGGGGTGGCGGGGCTCCGGCGCCGGGCCAGTCTGGCGCAGCTCTCCCACGGTCCGCTGGTCGGCGGCAGTGTGCTGGAGGGGAACGGCCTCTCCAAGAGCTTCAAGCGGCGCCGGGTCGTCGACCAGGTCAGTGTCCATCTGCAGCAGGGGGAGATCGTCGGCCTGCTGGGTCCGAACGGCGCGGGCAAGACGACGACCTTCTACCTCATCACCGGGCTCATTCGGCCCGATGAGGGGGTGGTGAGCCTCGATGGCGCGGACCTGACGCGGGCGCCGATGTACCAGCGTGCCCGCAAGGGAATCGGGTACCTGGCGCAGGAGCCGAGCGTGTTCCGGAAGCTCTCGGTCGAGGACAACATCCTTGCCATCCTGGAGACGCTCGATCTGTCCCGCGACGAACGCCGGGCCCGTCTCGAGCAGCTGCTCGATGAGCTCTCGATCAAGCACTTGCGGAAGAACAAGGCCTATTCGCTCTCGGGTGGCGAGCGTCGGCGGCTCGAGATCACCCGGGCGCTGGTGACTCAGCCGAAGTTCATGCTGCTCGACGAGCCCTTCGCCGGCGTCGACCCCATCGCCGTGCACGACATCCAGACTATCGTGGCCGGGCTCCGTCACCGGGGTATCGGTGTCCTGATCACCGATCACAATGTCGAGCAGACGCTCGACATCGTCGATCGCGCCTACATCATGTTCGAAGGCAAGGTACAGGTCTCCGGCCCGGTCCGGGATCTGGTCTTCGACGACCGCGTGGCCCAGTTGTATCTCGGCCCCACGCTCACGGCGCGGCTCCGGACCCGCCTGGAGAAGGTCGCGTGAGAACCGGACTCTCGCAGCAGACGTCACTCCGCCAGGACCTGCGGATCAATCCACGGCTCTACCAGGCCATGGACATGCTGTACATGCCCATGATGGACCTGCAGCAGC
>DAINRP010000240.1:0-4911 GCA_036741755.1 Gemmatimonadales bacterium | reverse complement strand
TCCCATCCACGACGCGGAACGCTTCGGGGTCGACCTTCACCTTGTGGCCGTTCGCGACGCCGTAGGCGCAGTAGCCGCCGTACAGCGGCACGTAGCGGGTCGGATCGGCCTGGAAGGCGTCCCGATGGGCGGCGGAGGCGAAGCGATAGGTTGCGCCATCATGGGTCGCGGTGATCGTTGGGAGTCCTTTGACGGCCGCGCTGTCCTCGAAATACGAAACCGGGTCGTAGCCGCTGAGTGCGACGCCCGCGGCATCGACATTCCGGGATTGAGCCGCCGCGGAAGACGCCAGGGCAAGAAGAGCACCGACGACGAACACGCCGGATCGAATGCGGCTGGAAATCCTGGTGACGCGGTTCATGGGAGTGGTGCCTCGAAACAGGGATGGAGTGCGGAGTGCATCCTGCGCGTACTCTATTCCAACGCCTCGAGGCCAGCGATGGTTCCCTGCGGAATGCTCGACGCTTCCAGAAGTCAGCGACTATTGCGGTATCAGCGCATCGAGTGCCTACGACAGGCCGGGATGCGGAGAGGGTCTCCCTCGCGTGAGGCCGCCGTCCGAGCGGACTGCTTCACCATGCATGGTAGTACCCGTCCCGCTCGGCCACGGCCACCGGCACGCCGAACAGCGCCGAGAGACGATCCGCCGTCAGCAACTGCTGCTTGGGTCCGTCCTCGATCACCCGGCCTTCCCGCAGGAAGATGACCCGTTCGACTTCGGGGATGATGTCACCCAGATGATGGGTCACCAGCAGCAGCCCCGTGCCGCCGGTCGCCAGACGCCTCAGGATCTCCCGCAACTCCTGCTGTGCCGCGAGGTCGAGATTCGCGCTCGGCTCGTCGAGCAGGAGCGTGAGTGGCCGATGTACAAGGGCCCGCGCGATCTGCACCCGGCGCGCCTCTCCGGAAGACATCGCGCTCACTTCGCGATCGGCGAGATGGCCGGCCTCCATCCGGTCCAGCGCGTGGAGGGCGCTCGCTGCCATCTCCGCGGTGATCTGCTGCCGCAACCGCCAGATGCCCACACTGCTGAAGAATCCCGAGACGACCAGCTCGAATCCGGTGAGTCCCTCGGTCGCGTGCAGGAGGAGGTCGTGCGTGACGATGCCGAGCTGGCGGCGAAGGTCGTGCAAGTGCCAGGTTGTCTGCCCGAGAATCGAGAGCGACGACGCCGGGTGGCGGAGCGGATAGCACTCGCGGGTGATGGTCTTGATCAGGGTGGACTTGCCGCAGCCGTTGGGGCCGAGGATCGCCACATGCTCGCCGATGCCGATGCGCAGGGTGATGTCGTGCAGCACCGTCGCGTCGCCACGCGCCACCGAGATGCGGGTGAAGTCGAGCAGCAGGGGAGGCATGGGAGAGGATGATAAGTCCCGCCCTGCGGCCGAGCCACCGTGGGGAGCGGCTCGCGAGGTTCCCTGAGCGCAAACGGCCGTTCCCCGCGGGGAACGGCCGTCCAGGACCCGGCAGACCACCGGGGTTACTGGATCGCGATCCGAACGCCGACGGTGATCGGAATGAACCCGATGTCCGATCCGCTCTCGAACACGTTCACATACCGGCCCTCGACGAAGACCCCAGCCTTCGGGCTGGCCATATATGCGAACCCGGCACCGGCGTCGAATGCGGCTTTGCTCTTGCCGATGCCTGCCGCCTTCACACTAAAGACGCCGCCCCCGGCCATCACGTACCCCCTGGACTTGCCGCTGGTGCCCAGGTCCAGGCGAACCTCAGCGAGCGCCCCACTCAGTTTCCACTTGCCGCTGCCCACCTTGAACTTGTTCTCGCCGTACATCCCCGTGGCCTGGATCGCGAATGGCGCATGACTCGGGATGAGGGCGATCGTGGCGAGCCCATGCCAGCCAAGCTTGGCCGCGTCGCCGAAGTTGCCCGTCGGCTGGGTGATCCCGCCCCCAAGATGAAATTCCACCCCGACCTGTCCCTGGGCCGCGGTGGAGATGAACGCCATGGCCGCAAAGAGGACACACGCTGCTCGTTTCATATAACCTCCCGGTTGGTGCTGCTGTCCCTAAGGCACGGCAGGCAATATGAACGAGGCGCGTGAAACGGCCGTGAAGGACGCTTGACAATGCTCACAGCTCAATAGCCGATGGCCATCCCGTCCTTTCGGGGATCGGAGCCCGCGACGTATCCTCGGGCGAGCCGGAGAATCAGTTGTGCCCCGCCGGCGTTGTCGGGCGGGAGCTCGACGACTGTATGCCCGAGCGCCCGGAGGGCCTCCCGCACCGAGTCGGCGACCGGCGCCTCGAGGGCCACGGTGAGCGCGCTCAGGTGGCGGAAACGCGGCGCATCAGCCGCCTGCTGCACGTCCATGCCGAAGACCAGCAGGTTGAGCAGCAGCTGCACGTGGCCCTGCGGCTGCATCGAGCCGCCCATCACGCCGAAGCTCAGGTACGGTTCGTCGCCACTGGTGGTGGTGCGGGTGACGAAACCGGGGATCAGGGTGTGGAAGGGCCGCTTGCCGGGAGCGACCGTGTTGGGAAGTCCCGCCTCCAGTGTGAAGCCTGCGCCCCGGTCCTGCAGCGCGAATCCGGTCCCGGGTACCACGACCGTGGAGCCGAACGCCTCGAACAGGCTGTTAATGAACGAGACCATGTTGCCCTGCGCATCGGCGACGGTGAGATAGATCGTCTCGCTCCTGCTGGCGGCCGGCCCCGGCTCCTGCCGCTCGGCCGCCTTTGCGTCGTCGAGCCGGGCCCGCCGTTCGGCGATGAAGTCGTCCGAGACGAGGTGTTCCACCGGCGTCTTCATCGCGGCGGGATCGCCGATGAACCTCGCGAGGTCCGCGAAGGCGAGCTTCTTTGCTTCGATGAGGCGGTGCAGGTAGGGCGCCGAGTTATGGCCGAGCGATGCCAGATCATCAGGTTCAAGGATGCGGAGCATCTCCAGCACCGCGACACCCTGGTTGTTGGGAGGCAGTTCCCATACTCGGTAGCTCTTGAAGGGGACCGAGATCGGCTGCACCCACGTCGCCTTCTGCTGCCTGAGATCGTCGAGGGTGAGAAAGCCGCCAAGCGCGTGTACCCGTTCGATGATGCGCTGGCCGAGGGCGCCGCCGTACAGCTCCGCCGGACCGTTCTGGGCAATCGCGCGGAATGACCGGGCAAGGTCGGGGTTCCGGAACCACTCCCCCGCTCTCGGGGCCCGCGCCCCGTCGATCAGGAACGTCGCGCGTGCGCCGTCGTCCCGCTTCAGGCGTTCGATCTCCTCGCCCCACTGCCGAGCGATGATGGGCGAAACCGGGAACCCTTCCTCGGCGAGCCGGATCGCGGGCGCAAGCGCCTGGGCGAGCGTGATCGTGCCGTACCGCTCGAGCAGTGCGGCCCAGCCACTCAGGGCGCCTGGAACGGTGATCGGCTCCGCGCCATCGGTCGGCACTTCGGTACGCCCCCGCGCGAGCAGCGCCTCACGGGTCATCCCGGAACCCGACCGGCCGCTGGCATTGAGGCCGACCAGCCGATGCTCCTTGGCCGACCAGACGAGCGCGAACATGTCGCCCCCGATACCGGTCATGTGGGGCTCGACCAGGGCGATCACGGCCGCCGCGGTCACCGCGGCGTCGATGGCGTTGCCGCCGCGCTCGAGCACGGCGAGTCCGGCGGCGGAGGCCAGCGGCTGACTCGTCGCGATGACGCCATGGGGCGCATAGACGGGGGAACGCCCCGCGAGAGAGGCGGGGCGCGAAGACTGGGCAGCGGCGACCGGCGGCATGCAGAGCACCAGGGCCAATGGGAAGAGGCGGCGCAGCGTCACGAGGCACTCGCCCGGGTCGGCGGCGGGGGGAACCGGCCGGCCACTTCCCGGAGCGCCTGACGGAGCGCGCGTCCCAGCAGGGCGGGGGGAAACCGCGCGAGGAACGGTTCCGGCGGATCAACATAGAGCCAGAAGACTTCCATGCACTGGCTGTCCGTCAGCTCGTCAATCCAGTCGGTGCCCGATTCTGCTTCGGGGACCAGCGGCAAGGTAGACATGGCATTCCTCTATGCCGGAGAATGTGATCGCAAGGTACGGTCACACGAACCGGGCGCCGAACCGCTCGGCCCAGGTACTCAGACTCACACAGCGCCAGACCAGATAGGGATCGGTGCTGCCGCCGCCGGCATTCCAGCGCCTGGCGACTTCGGCGCTCTCGACGCCTGGCAGCCCGCCAACATGCGCCAGCCGCTCGGTGATCCACGGCTTGAGCGCGGCGAACCAGGAACGCATCGGCACCGAAAAGCCGATCTTGTCGCGCCGATCGAGAATCTGATCCGGCACGATGCCGCGCATCGCTCGTCGGAAGACGGCCTTCCTGGTGCCATCTCCCGCGAGAAGGTACTCCTCGGGCAATGAAAAGAGGAGTTGCACGAGTGCCGGGTTGAGGAACGGTACCCGGTTCTCGAGCGAGAACGCCATGCCGTTGCGGTCCTCGTACCGCATCAGCGCCTGAATCTGGGACTCGCGAAGGTTGTGGGCGAGCATCTCCCGGAGCACCCGCCGTCCATGTGGCGCCCAGAGCGGCGCGGGTCCTACGCCGCGCTCCGCGAACCAGCGGGCGTCGAGCCACGCCTCCTTGCCTCGGAGAGTGCGCCAGAAGCTGCGCGCCGACAGATAGACCGACGCCGGCAGCGCATAGCCGGCCGCGATCCGGAGCGCCCCAGCCGTCCCCCCGCTGTAGGGTGTGACCGAATGCCGCGCCCCCTGGAGCGCCCGGAGCCAGTGGCCTTGGCGGAGCAGAGAGGCCAGCCGCGCGGGGAGGTAGCGGTCGTAGCCGGCGAGCATCTCATCGGCCCCCTGGCCACCGAGGACCACCTTGATGCCGTGCTCCGCGGCCAGGCCGAGCACCCGGTACTGGGCGTAGATCACCGGGCTGGCGAACGGTTCCGCCTGGATCTCCGAAAGCCGGTCGAT
>DAINRP010000239.1:2600-4931 GCA_036741755.1 Gemmatimonadales bacterium | reverse complement strand
CGTCATCATCGACGGGGAGTTCGTCCGCGGCAACGGCATCCAGGTCCTCGCCGACGCCGTCGCGATCGAGAACATGACGGCGCGGAACGCGCGGCTCAACGGCTTCTACTGGAGCAATCTCACCGGCTTCCGCGGCTCCTGGCTCACCGCCTACAACAACGGCGACTACGGCATCTACGCCTTCGGCGCCTACGACGGCGTCTTCGAGGATTCCTACGCCTCGGGGTCCCCGGACTCCGGTTTCTATGTGGGCCAGTGCTATCCCTGCCGCATCGTCATCCGCCGGGTGATCGCGGAGCGGAACGCGCTGGGCTACTCGGGCACCAATTCCGGCGGCGACATGTACGTTGTGAGCAGCATCTTCCGGGAGAACCGCTCCGGACTGGTGCCGGCCTCGCTGGATATCGAACTGCAGGCGCCGCAGCGCGACATGGTGATCGCCGCGAATCTGGTCGCGCACAACGGCAACGAGGAGGCTCCGGCCTGGGCGCTGCCGGGCATCACGACGGGGAACGGGATTCTCGTCGCCGGCGGCCTCCGCAACATCGTCGAGCGGAACGTCGTCGTCGATCAGTCGCAGTACGGCATTCTGGTGACGCCGATGCTCGACAAGAACTTCTACCCCGCGCGCGACAACATCATCCGCAACAACACCGTGCTTCGCTCCGGACGGGCGGACCTCGCCATCTCCGGGCCGAGAAGCAGCGGCAACTGCTTCAGCGGCAATACCAGCAACAGCAGCGCGCCCTTTGTGCTCAGTGCGCTCGCGCGCTGCGCCGGGTTCAGGTTGCCGGTCGACTACGATATCCTGGGGTTCACGGCACTGGTTCTGGTGCGCGGGACGCTGATCCAGTCGGCCACCTTCCCCGACTGGAAGACCCAGCCGGCGCCGCCGCCGCAGCCCTCGATGCCCGATCCGCTCACCGCGCCGGTGCGACCGGCGCTGCACGTCTTCGACAGCCTGCACTTCGATGTGCGCGAGGCCCGGCTGCCGGCCGAGGCAAAGACCATACTCACCGCCGCGGGGTCGGCGCAGCCGGGGCTCCACATGTGGCTGATGAACAACACCACCTTCCTGCTGCTGCCGCTGCTGCTGGTGTGGTGGCTCTGGCTGCTTGTCAGGCGTCGTCCCGAGGGGGCGCCGAGCCGCTGGCGCCGGCTGGCGCTCTCGGTGCTCGGCGGGATCGTGGTCTATGTCGTCCTGCTCGGGACAATCGCCTATCACTTCGGCAAGGAGTTCTAGGCGTGGGGCTGTCGCGCCGCGACTTTCTCCTGCTCGGGTTCGGTGCCACCGCTGGCGCGGGGGCGACCTGGCTCGCCCGGTACCGGCCGCGGCTCTTCCGCCCGACCCTCGATCCTGCCTCTCCGCGGATCGCGCAGGACAGCGCCTACGGCGTGATGGCCGCCCCGCCCGATGAACTCGGCGCGGCCTCGCTCGATGACCGCACCATTCCTCGTGTTCGCACGCGAGGTCCCCAGACGATCGATCTGACGGTGGAAGAGACCCAGGTGGCCGTCGGCCGTGGGCGATCGATGGCCGCCTGGACCTATAACGGGAGAATCCCGGGGCCGATCATCCGCGCCACCGATGGCGACGAACTGCTGCTCCGCGTCAGAAACCTCGGCGCCCGCCCGCACAACCTGCATTTCCATGGGGCGCACGCGCTTCCGTCGGATGGCTGGCAGCCGGTGCCGCCGGGCGGGAAGGCGGAATACCGATTCCGCGCCGGTCCGATGGGGCTTCACCCCTATCATTGCGACATGACGCCGTCGCCCGAGCACATCTCCCATGGGCTGTACGGCGCTTTCATCGTGGATCCGTCCGGCGGCCGGCCGCCGGCCCGCGAGCTGGTGCTCGTCGCCGGCGGGCTCGACACCGACGGCGACGGCCGCAGCGATCTCTTCGGCTGGAACGGGGTGCCCGGCTATTACATGAAGTACCCGCTCAAGGTGCGCGCCGGGGAGTTGGTGCGGGTCTATCTGGTGAACATGGTGGGTGACGAGCCGCAGCTCTCGTTTCACCTGCACGCGCAGACCTTCGATGTCTACCGCAGCGGCACCAGCCTCACACCGGATGAAAGAACCGACGTGGTGACGCTGGCGCAGGCCGAACGGGCCATTCTCGAATTCCGGCTCCCCGATCGCGGGCGCTACATGTTTCATCCGCATCAGGCGCGGATGGCAGAGCGGGGCGCAATGGGCTGGTTCGCCGCAACGTAGGGGCCGCGATTCATCGCGGCCTCGCCCTAAGCTGCTGGCCGCCACAGAAACCGCCGCGGATCCGCTGCAAACGCGGCGCGGATCGCGGCCCAGAGCCTGACCCGTTCGGGG
>DAINRP010000239.1:0-2500 GCA_036741755.1 Gemmatimonadales bacterium | reverse complement strand
CGGATCCGCTGCAAACGCGGCGCGGATCGCGGCCCAGAGCCTGACCCGTTCGGGGTGGCCGAGATCGCGAGCCCGCATCGCGGTGCGGAGCGCCAGCGCGAACGAAACCCCGAGATTGCACGCGGCAATCACGAGAATGCCGACCCCGCCCCAGGCCACATCCCCCCAGTGGAAGCCCGCGGTCCCGTAGAGAGAACCGGCGGCGAGTGCGAGCGACGCAGCCGACAGGGTGACGTGCCGCACCTCGATCGGCACCCCGACGAACTTGTCGAGGAGCACCGGCACGAATCCCAGCAGGATCCCGAGCGCCAGATAGCCGACGATACCGCTCAGGTGTTGTGAGGCAAGCCGCGCGATCCGCGCCGCGCCCGATGCCCCGACGGCATTGCGGAGTCCGCGATGGGTGGCGAGGGCCTCCGGCAGGCCGCGGTAGGCACTCCAGTTCGCGGCGAAACCGGCGGCGAGACTCGCGAGCCAGAGGAAGACGCCGGTCAGCATGGCGAACGGAATCGTGAGTGACAGGAAGGGATGCACCGAGTGCACGGAGTGGACCGCAACCTCTTCGGAAAGCGGTGGGGCGCCGCCGATCCAGCGGAAGCTCGCCACGATCAGGATGCAGACCGGGATCGTGGCGAAGACGTTGCCGATCGTCGCGGCCATCTGGGAACGGGTGATTGCGGCGACGAGCTCCACCTGGCGACCGAGATCCTTCTGGCCGCCGAGTGACGAGGCCAGTGCGGCACCGGTCATCGCCGGCTGCTTGGACGCCAGGGTGAAGTGCGCGAACTGCATCGCGATGAAGCTCGCGCTGTAGTTGAGCGCCGAGGCGAGGCCGGAGATGAGGGGCGCGAGCGGGGCGGCGGCAAGGATGTACTTGATGAGTGCGGTGAACGCCGTGAGCACTCCCCCGCCAGCGGCGGATCGGCCGGTCGCGTCCCATTCGCGGATGTCGCGCGCGAGGTAGTGCTCGCCGGTCTCGGCGGTGTGCTCCGTGACCTTGAATGCCAGCCGCTTCAGCGTGTTCCGCGCGAGCGACCGGATGCCGCGCTGGCGGTAGCTGCCTCGTACGATTTCACCGGCCAGCGCGCGCCCGTCGCTCGCTCCGGAGATAGTCAGTATCAGATCGTCGAGCCGGATGAGAAGTGCGTCGAGCAGTTCCAGGCGGAACAGTACATCGGTGGATACGCCCCGCTCCTCGAGCTGCCGATGCGCCTCAGTGAGGGCCGTGTCGCATGCGGTGCGGATGGCGGCGAACTGCTCAACGGCGGCCTGATCGGCGGGCCGGGTGACTCGCGCCTCGACTGCGGCCTGCAGCTGGAGGAACGGTGACGCGCCGTCGGTCTGCCCGGTGCGCAGCTCCAGGAGCCCGCGAGTGATCCCGAGTGCAGAAGCACGCACGGCGACCAGCCGGGCGGCATCGGCGAGTGCCGCATCCGGCAGCGTCAGGAGCGAGCGCCACGGCCCCAACGCCGATTCCGGAAGCTCCTCGAGCCAGCTGGCATCGTGCTCGCTGAGCGGCAGATGCGCCACCATCACCGAAAGGTCGTCCGCCGCATCCAAACGCGGGACCAGCCGATCCAGGACCCGCTCCACCGTCTCCCTGACCAGGGTGCCGTGCTCGGGCAGGCCGGTCTCGGCCAGCATCCGCACCGCCGACGGGTGACACCACACCTCCCGCAGCTTCAGGCGGATCCGGTCGGCCCTCGGGTGGGCCTCGAGAACCTCTCGCAGCAGCATCAGGCGCCGGGTTCGCGGTGCCTCCGCTCCAGGCAGGCTCGGCGGGGCATCGATCAGCCAGTGGAGCAGCTCCTCGAGCGTCCTCGTGCCGGAGTCGGCGAGGAACGCCTCGAGGTGGCGCTGGGCGGCGAGGTTCGGAGCGATGCTGGTCACGAGGGGAACTTAGGCGCCCGCTTACCGAGGGCGAAGCCACATCGCCCTTAGGATGTAGCTGCGGAATGATTCGGGCGCTGAGACCGGGACGCCCGGAGCAATGCCCCGGGCGTCCCGGCATCACGGGAGCGATCTACCGTCCGCCCGCCGGCAGGTTCTTCACCAGGAAGTTGGTGAGCTGGGTGAACAGGTGCAGCGTGGTGCCCTCGCCCTCGAAGATGCCGTGGGAGCGATTGGGATAGGACAGGAGCTTGAACTGCTTGTTGGCGGCGACCAGCGCGTTGATGAGCCGTTCGGAGCCCTGGTAGTGCACGTTGTCGTCGCCCGTGCCATGTACCAGGAGCAGGTTGCCGCGCAGCCGGTCGGCGTAGGTGAGCGGGGAACTTGCCTTGTAGTCCTCTTCGTTCTGCTGCGGGAGCCCCATGTAGCGCTCCTGATAGATCGTATCGTACAGGTGCACGTCCGGCACTGGGGCGACGGACATGCCGGTCCGATACAGGTCGGGGGAGCGGAACATGAGGTTGAGCGTCATCGAGCCGCCGCCGCTCCAGCCCCATACGGCAAAGCGCGTCGAGTCCACCCACGACCAGCGGCCGATGGTGCGCGCGGC
>DAINRP010000238.1:0-4970 GCA_036741755.1 Gemmatimonadales bacterium | reverse complement strand
TCACTGCGAAGATCGATGCGCACCCACTGCGGCCCGAACACGGTCAAGACCAGCACCCAGGTGAAGGCCATGGTCCCGACCACCCTCAGGATGGCCGGGTCTTCCCGGCTTTCGATCATGACGACCGCCATGCTGACCCCGGTGATGACGGCGATCACCACGAGGAACGCGGGGCTGAGGGTGCGAACCAGCCGAGTGACATTCTTCCAGACGATCGCAGTGATGGGATGTCCGGACGGCGAGAGCTTCACCCAGTAACGCGTCCGGCGCGGCGCCATCGAGGCTCCGGCCCCCTGCCGCCCCCATCGGTCGAGCCGTGCCACGCGGCGAGCACTGGCCTCGAGCGCGGCCTCCTCGAAAGCCCGGTCGGCGCGGATCACCCAGACCAGGTGGAGTCCGAGCAGCGCCAGCGCGCCAGTCGCGGCGCGCACCCATTCCGGGAGGGTGCCGGCTTCCAGTGGAGCGAGCGGAATCCGGAATGGCCAGACGATGTACCGGAGCGGGGCCGTATCCATCAGCCGGCGGAGTGCTCCCGGCAGTCCGTCCGGCTGGCCAGCCCACCAGCCGGACGGGAGCTGGTGCACGGCCACCCAGAGCGAGCCGGCCATGGTCGCCACCAGGAGCAGGGCGGGCCAGCTCCGGCGCACCCCCGCGATGCCATGGACGGTGGCGCTGTCGCGGGTCAGGGCGACCCCCAGTCGATGCAGGAACAGGGTGTCGAAGACGATCCACAGACCGATCGCGCGAAAGGCGGTCCCGAGTGGTTGGTACTCGCCGCTGCGCAGCAGGAAGGTCCACACCAATACGTTGACGAGAATGAACGGTTGTGCCCGGAGCAGCTTGTACTGCAGCAGCGCCGCGCGGCTCACCGGTGCCGGGAAGAAGAAATGAATCTCGGCGGGAGTAAACGCGAGGGCCGTGCGGTCCGCGCCCAAGGTCCACCACTTGAGGACCAGGAGCATCACGAAGAGCGACCCGCCGAGCGAAACGGAGGGTGACGAGATGGCCGTTGGGCCGTTGTGCCGCTGGCCGAAGATCACCAGCGAGAGGTATCCGAGGCCAAGCAGGAGCGCGAACGCATAGCGCGGGCTCCGCAGCCGGGACGTCACACCGCGCAGTCTGTTTCGGAGCGAGCACCGGAACAGAAAGAGGGCCGCGTCTCTCACGTATTCGGCTCGTCGGCGTGCCCGGTCAACGACAGGAAGATCTCCTCCAGTCCCCGGCCTGAGAGCTCGGGACGGCCGGCGGCGATCTCGGCGACTGAGCCGAGAGCGACCATGCGCCCTCCCTGGATGATCAGCACCCGGGTACAGATTTCCTCGACCAGGGAGAGAAGGTGCGAACTCAGGATCACCGCGGCGCCGGCCTGGGCCCGCGCCGCGATCGTCCGCTTCATGCGCCGGATGCCAACCGGGTCAAGGCCGGTCAGGGGTTCGTCCAGCATGAGGGCCTGCGGGTCGTGGAGGAGCCCGCAGGCGATGGCGAGCTTCTGTTTCATCCCGCGCGAAAGCTCACTGGCCAGGGCGTCGCGCTTGCCGGAGAGCTCGAGTTCCTCCAGCAGCATTGGGATCTTTGCCGTCGCTTCCGGCTTCCGGTACAGCCGGGCCGTGAACTGGAGGTGTTCGGTGACGCTCAGATACTCAAAGAGCTGGGGCTCGTCGGGGACGAACGCCAGCGCCCGTTTTGCCTCTAGCGGCCGCTCGGCCAGATCGTGCCCTGCAATCCGGATGGAACCACGGGTCGGCTGGATGATGCCAGCCAGGCTCCGGAGCGTGGTCGTCTTGCCGGCACCATTCGGGCCGACGAGTCCCAGGATCTCCCCCCTGGCGACAGTGAAGGACAGCCCTTGCACGGCCATGAGGGGACCGTACAGCTTCGTAAGACCGTCGACTTCAATCATCTCCTGTCGGCTCCCATCCGCCCGTGGGCTGAAACTACCGTCCCGGTGAGTACGTCTCTGTGTGGAACACCACCACTTCCCGGGTACCTCCCCGGAGCAGTGCTATGAGAAATTACTGGATCAAGATCGCCGCGGGCGCATTCGGCATCTTCGCCATCGGGATGATCGTCATCACGGGACTCAGAACCGTGAAGTCTAAGGTCACCACGACTCTGAACAGCAGTGACCCGATCCCGATTCCGCTGATCGGGTTGATCCCATTCCGGGTCGACAGCGCTAAGCTCGGCAGCGTCACCCGGGTGGAGTTCCTGCGGTCCGACCCAGAACACGTTTCCGGCGTCCGCGTGCTGGTCAAACTGGCGGACAGCATCGGTCAGGACCGCCTCCGCAATTGTACCCTCGCGCTGCAGAGCCTCGATAATATCGACGAGAAGACGACTTTCCGTTGTCAAGCGGCGGATGCGGCGCTCGAAGGTCTGCAGCCGTTCGGCACCGTCGTCGTCCGGCGCATGGGTGGGTCCGATACGCTGGCCCTGCTACTCCCTGGGAAGGCGGTAGGCGAACTCCAGCGGACCAGAATTCGCATCAACGGTCACGGCATCCAGATCAGCGGTCCAGTTGATCCGCTGGCGGATATGCTCGAAGCGCGGACCGACTCCATTCACGAACTGCTCGACCAGCGGATCGATGCCCGATCCGATTCCGTGGATGAACTGAAGGACCTTGCCGGAGCGCTGGAGGATTCCGCCGCGCACCTCTCCACCACGGCCCGGCGCCGGGTGCAGTCCTCGGGGGACTCGGTGCGGGCGGTCATGCGCGCCATGGTCGACCGGATGCAGGCCGACCAGGCACGGATGGACGCGCTGGAGCACGTGCGGGGGTTGAGCATCGCCCAGCGCGACTCCCTGGCCAACCTGGGCCCGACGCTTCATGACTCCATCAATGCCCAGGTGGCCCGGGAGCTGGTGCGGATGCGAGCCGAGCTCGAGAAGGCGCTGCCCGAGGCGCCCGCTGTACCCAGCGCAGTGCCGGCGCCTGCGGCCCCTCCGAAGCCTGCGGTCAGGGTGAAGGTGAACTGAGCAGCAGCACCGGGGCTCCCGCGGCACGCGTTCCGGTGTAATTTGCGGACATATGCTTCTCGTCCTCGACAACTACGACAGCTTCACGTACAACTTGGTGCAGTATGTCGGTGAACTGGGCGCCGAGCCGGTGGTCTACCGGAACGACGCCCTTTCCACTGCGGATGCGCTGGCGCTCCGGCCAGAGGCGATCATCATCTCCCCCGGTCCCGGAGAGCCCAGCGCGGCCGGGATCTCAATCCCGCTGATTCGGGCTGCGGCCGGCATGATTCCGGTGCTCGGGGTGTGCCTCGGACATCAGGCGATGGGCGAGGCCTTCGGGGGCCGGGTGGTACGCGCGGGTCGGTTGATGCACGGCAAGACGACCGAAGTTACCCATCTGGGGGACGGGCTCTTCGAGGGGGTCGCCAACCCGCTCACCGTGATGCGCTACCACTCGCTGGTTGTTGCCGCCGAAGACTTCCCCCCGGAACTCGAGATCACCGCCTGGTCCATGGACCGCCCGAGGGGGCAGGAAATCATGGCCCTGCGTCACCGAACCCACCCCTTGTACGGGGTGCAATTCCACCCTGAGTCCATCGCGACCGACAGCGGCAAGACCCTCGTAAAGAACTTCCTCCGGCTGGCCGCCGCCTTCCGGGCGGACCGGCAGGCCGCCATAGCCTAACCAATTGACATGCCAGCTGATAGCTGGTACCCAATTGGCCCCGATTCCTCCCGGCATGACTTTTGACAGGACCGTCCGGCGTTATTACGTTCGGAAATGCGCGTCCTCGGTGTCATCCCGGCCCGGCTCGGCTCGACACGTATCCCTCACAAACCGCTCCAGCTCCTGGCCGGCGAGCCGCTGATAACCCGGGTGATCCAGCATGTTCGTTCCATGGGGCTGGTGGATGAGCTCGTGGTGGCGACCGATTCCGAGGTGATCGCCCAGGTGGCCCAAGCCGCCGGGATCCGGGCGGTCCTCACCAGGGCGTCACACCTGAACGGGACCGAGCGGGTGGGTGAAGTGGCCGCGCTGCCGGAGCACGCCAATCATGCGGTGGTGGTGAACGTTCAGGGCGACGAGCCGTTTCTGCCGAGGGCCGCGCTGGCTGGTGCGATCGACCGGGTGTTGCAGGGCGACGATGTCGGGACCGCCGCGGCGCCGCTCGATGCCAGCGAGGCGGCAGACCCGGGCCGGGTGAAAGTGGTTTCGGACAGCCGGGGGCGGGCGCTCTATTTCTCGCGGGCGATGATTCCGCACCGTCGGGAGCACGGCCCCGCGACGCGCGATCTCTACTGGCAGCATCTGGGCGTGTACGCTTATCGGCGGGATGCGCTGGATCGCTGGACCCGGCTCGCGCCCTCGCCGGCCGAAGAAGCCGAGCGCCTGGAACAGCTCCGGGCACTGCACTATGGCATGCACATAGGGGTGGCCCGGATCGATCACGCGGCCGAGCCCGGAGTGGATACGCCTGAGGACCTGCGCCGTGCGGAGGCGCACTGGCTCGCACTGGAGGAGCACCGATGACCAACGGCACGAACGCCACCAAGTACATCTTCGTCACCGGCGGAGTCGTCTCTTCCCTCGGCAAGGGGATCGCCGCCGCCTCACTCGGCCGCCTGCTGGTCGAACGCGGATTGACGGTGACGATGCAGAAGTTCGATCCGTACATCAACGTCGACCCGGGCACGATGTCGCCGTTCCAGCATGGCGAGGTCTATGTCACTGACGACGGCGCCGAGACCGACCTCGACCTCGGACACTACGAACGCTACATCGACCGCTCGCTCTCCCAGCAGAACAACATCACCACCGGCCGCATCTACCAGAACGTCATCGGCAAGGAGCGGCGGGGCGAATACCTCGGCTCCACCGTGCAGGTCGTCCCGCACATCACCGACGAGATCAAGAATGCGATCCGGCGCACCGCGCCCGGCCAGGATGTCGTGATCACCGAGATCGGCGGCACCGTGGGCGACATCGAGTCGCTGCCGTTCCTCGAGGC
>DAINRP010000237.1:2353-4998 GCA_036741755.1 Gemmatimonadales bacterium | reverse complement strand
CTGGAGACCAACACCTTCAACTCCACGGCGGTGTCCATGGCCGACTACGGCATGGAGTCGCTGGTGCTGGAGCTGAACCGGGCGGGGGCGGCCCTGGCGCGCGAGGTCGCGGACCAGTTCGAAGCCAGGGATCCGTCGCGGCCGCGGTATGTGGCCGGCATCCTCGGACCGACCAACCGGACCGCGACGCTTTCACCGGAGGTCGGAGACCCCGGGTTCCGCAACATCTCGTTCACCCAGCTGGTGGATGGGTACGCCGAGGCGGCGAAGGGGCTGCTGGAGGGCGGCGCGGACCTGCTGATGGTCGAGACCATCTTCGACACCCTGAATGCCAAGGCGGCGATCTTCGCGATCGAGCGGCATTTCGCGGAGACCGGGATGCGGGTGCCGGTCATGATCTCCGGCACGATCACCGACCAGAGCGGGCGGACCCTGTCGGGTCAGACGGTCGAGGCATTCTGGAATTCCGTCAGTCATGCGCGCCCGCTCAGCGTAGGGCTCAACTGCGCCCTGGGGGCCAAACAGCTGCGCGAGTACGTGCAGGACCTGTCGCGGGTGGCGCCGGTGCTGGTGAGCGCGCATCCGAACGCCGGGCTGCCCAACGCGTTCGGCGGCTACGACGAGACGCCCGAGAGCATGGCCCTGGTCATTGGGGAGTTCGCGTCCGCGGGGCTGGTCAACATCGTCGGCGGCTGCTGCGGCACGACGCCGGCCCACATCCGCGCGATCGCGGAGGCGGTGCGGGGAGTGGCGCCGCGGAAGCGGGTGCACCTGCCGCCGCGCTGCCGTCTGTCAGGCAAGGAGGCGCTGACGATCGGCCCCGAGACCAATTTCGTGAACGTCGGCGAGCGCACCAACGTGACCGGGTCGCGGAAGTTCGCGCGGCTGATCCTCGACGGGAAATACGAGGAGGCGCTCGAGGTGGCGCGCCAGCAGGTGGAAAGCGGCGCGCAGATCATCGACGTCAACATGGACGAAGGGATGCTCGACTCCCAAGCCGCGATGGTGAAGTTCCTGCGGCTGGTCGCGTCGGAGCCCGCGATCGCGCGGGTGCCGGTGATGGTGGACAGCTCCAAGTGGTCGGTGATCGAGGCGGGACTGCAGAACCTGCAGGGCAAGGGCGTGGTCAACTCGATCAGCCTGAAGGAGGGAGAGGCCCAGTTCCTCCACCAGGCGGAGCTGGTCCGCCGCTACGGGGCCGCGGTCATCGTGATGGCGTTCGACGAGGCGGGCCAGGCCGACACGGTGGAGCGAAAGGTCGCGATCTGCGAGCGGGCCTACCGGCTGCTCACCGAGCGGGTCGGCTTCCCGCCGGAAGACATCATCTTCGACCCGAACATCTTCGCGATCGCCACGGGCATTGAGGAGCACAGCGGCTACGCGCTCGCCTACATCGAGGCGGTGCGGCAGATCAAGCAGCGCCTGCCCCATACGCTGATATCAGGGGGCGTGTCGAACATCTCCTTCTCGTTCCGGGGCAACGACCCGGTCCGCGAGGCGATTCACTCGGTGTTCCTCTACCACGCCATCCGCGCGGGGATGGACATGGGGATCGTCAACGCGGGCCAGCTGACGATCTACGACGACATCCCGAAGGACCTGCTGGAGCGGGTCGAGGATGTGGTCCAGAACCGCCGGCCCGACGCGACGGAGCGGTTGCTGGAGATCGCGGAGCGGTACAAGGGGACCGGGGCCCGGATCGAGAAGCCGGAGGCGGAGTGGCGCGCGCTGCCGGTCGAGGACCGGCTTGCGCATGCGCTGGTGGAGGGGATCGACACCTGGGTGGTGCAGGACACGGAAGAGGCGCGCGGGCGGGTGACGCGACCGATCGAGGTGATCGAGGGGCCGCTCATGCGCGGGATGAACGTGGTGGGCGACCTGTTCGGCTCGGGGAAGATGTTCCTGCCCCAGGTGGTCAAGAGCGCGCGGGTGATGAAGAAGGCGGTCGCGCACCTCATCCCCTACATCGAGGCGGAGAAGCTGGCGAGCGCGGACACCCGCTCGAAGGGCAAGGTGCTGCTCGCCACCGTGAAGGGTGACGTGCACGACATCGGCAAGAACATCGTCGGCGTCGTGCTGCAGTGCAACAACTACGACGTCGTGGACCTCGGCGTCATGGTGCCGTGCGCGAAGATCCTGGACCGGGCGCGGGAGGAGAAGGTGGACGTCATCGGGCTCTCGGGCCTGATCACGCCGTCGCTGGAAGAAATGGCCTTCGTGGCGAGCGAGATGGAGCGCGAGGGGTTCAGCGTGCCGCTGCTGATCGGCGGGGCCACGACGTCACGGATTCACACGGCGGTGAAGATTGCGCCGAAGTATTCCGGGCCGGTGGTCCACGTGCTCGACGCCTCGCGCGCCGTGGGCGTCACCAGCAACCTGCTGAGCGATACGCTGCGCGATGACTTCGTCGCCCAGATCCAGACCGAGTACGCCACGATCCGTGAGGAACGCAAGGATCGCGACGGCGGGAGCCGGAGGATCACGCTGGCGGAAGCCCGCGCCAACCGGCTCGCGATCGACTGGAAGGCCACCACGCAGCCCAGGCCGACCTTCCTCGGTCTGCGAACGCTCGAACACTACCCGCTGCCGGAGCTGATCGACCGGATCGACTGGACGCCGTTCTTCCAGGCGTGGGAGCTGGCGGG
>DAINRP010000237.1:0-2253 GCA_036741755.1 Gemmatimonadales bacterium | reverse complement strand
CACCTCACCGAGAGCTTCGCGATGCTGCCGGCGTCGTCGGTGAGCGGGTACTACTTCTGGCGCCCGGAGTCGCAGTATTTCGGCGTCGGCAAGCTGGGGCGGGACCAGGTCGAGGACTATGCGAAGCGAAAGGGCATGCCGCTCTCCGAGATGGAGCGGTGGCTGGCGCCCAACCTGGGATACGATCGATGACAACGCCCCGGCATGCCATGGGCGAACGGGCGACGGGCGAATGGGCGGCCCGCTGGGTCGCCCCTACAGGATACGGATGATGCACCAATGACGACATTGCGTGAATTGATCGATGACGGACGCACCCACGTCGTGGACGGCGCGATGGGCACCCTGCTCTACAGCCGCGGGGTGTTCCTGAACGTCTGCTACGACGAGCTGGTGCTCCGGCAGCCGGACCTGATCCGCGACATCCATCGCGAATACGTGCGGGCGGGCGCGGAGCTGCTGGAGACGAACACCTTCGGCGCCAATCCGATCAAGCTGGCGCAGTACGGCCTGGCCGACGAGACGGAGAAGCTCAACGCCGCCGCGGCCTCGCTGGCGCGGGACGCCGCGGGGCAGCGGGCCTCGGTGCTCGGTGCGATCGGCCCGCTGGGGGTACGGATCGAGCCGTTCGGCGAGATGTCCACCGACGAGGCACGCATCGCTTTCGGCCGGCAGGTGGACGGACTGCTTTCGGGCGGTGTGGACGGCTTCATCATCGAGACCTTCAGCGACGTCGAGGAGGTCCGCGCCGCGTTCGACGCAATCCGGGCGAGGACCAGCTTGCCGGTTATCGCGCAGATGACGGTGGGCACCGACGGCAAGACCTATTACGGCACCGAGCCGGAGACGTTCGGCCCGCTGCTGCAGGCGATGGGGGCGGATGTCATCGGGGTGAACTGCTCGGTGGGGCCGCATGGCGTCCTGGAGGCGATCGAGAAGCTGGCGAAGGTGGTCACGATTCCGCTTTCGGCGCAGCCGAACGCCGGGCTGCCGCGGGAAGTCGGGGATCGCAAGATCTACATGGCGAGTCCGGAGTACATGGCCGAGTATGCCCGGCGGATCGTGGAGGCCGGTGCCCGGTTCGTCGGCGGGTGCTGCGGCACCACGCCGGACCATATCAAGGCGATCATCGGCTTCGTGAAGAGCGTGTCGCCACGCCAGGTGGTGCACCAGTCCGCGACTTCGAGCAAGGCCGAGCCACTCGCGCCGGTGCCGTTCGCGGAGCGGTCGAGCTTCGCGGCGAAGCTGGCGCGCGGCCAGTTCGTCACCAGCGTGGAGATCGTGCCGCCACGCGGGGTCGACCCCGCGCCGATGTTCAAGCAGGTGCGCGAGCTCAAGGCGGCGGGCGTGGATGCGGTGAACGTGCCTGACGGTCCCCGGGCCCAGAGCCGGATGGGCGCCCTGCTCTCCGGCCTGCTGATCCAGCGCGAGGTGGGGCTCGAGACGGTCGTGCACTACGCCTGCCGCGACCGGAACCTGCTGGGGATGCTGTCGGATCTGCTGGGTGCGGCGGCGAGCGGGCTGCGCAATCTGCTGATCGTCACCGGCGACCCGCCGAAGATGGGGCCCTACCCCGAGGCGACGGCGGTCTTCGACATCGACAGCATCGGACTGACCAACCTGGTCAGCCGGCTCAACCACGGCCTCGATCCGGGCGGGAACGCGCTGGGCGGCCAGACCAGCTTTGTGTTAGGCGTCGGCGTGAACCCGACCTCGACCGACCTCGACCGCGAGCTGAAGCGGTTCGCGTGGAAGGTGGAGGCGGGCGCCGAGTACGCGATGACCCAGCCGGTCTTCGACCTCGACCAGCTCGACCGCTTCCTCAAGCGGGTGGAGCCGTTCGGCATCCCGATCATCGCGGGCCTGTGGCCGCTGGTCTCGCTCCGGAACGCCGAGTTTCTTGCGAACGAGGTGCCGGGTGTGACGGTGCCGCAGGAGATCCTCGACCGGATGCGGAGGGCGTCGGCGAAGGGCAAGGAGGAAGGCCTCGCGGAGGGGATCCAGATCGCGCGGGAGATGCTGGCGGCGGTACGAGGCCGGGTGCGCGGGGTGCAGGTCGCGGCGCCGATGGGCCGGGCGGATGTCGCGGTGCAGGTGATCACACCGTAGGGGCGGGCGTCCCGCGCGGGGGACGCCTCAATCCTCCGTCTTCAGCCGATAGCCGACCCCCGGCTCGGTGAGCAGCAGCCGAGGCTGGGTCGGATCGACCTCCAGCTTGTGCCGGAGCTGGGTCATGTAGACTCGCAGGTAGTG
>DAINRP010000236.1:1853-5007 GCA_036741755.1 Gemmatimonadales bacterium | reverse complement strand
CCGGGACGCGCGTGGATGCTGCCGGCTGCCCGCTGGCGAAGGATGCCGACGGCGATGGCGTGGTGGACGCCAGCGACAAGTGCCCGAACACGCCCGCGGGTACCGCCGTGGACGCGAACGGCTGCCCGAAGGACAGCGATGGCGACGGCGTGGCCGATGCCAACGACAAGTGCCCGAACACGCCGGCCGGGACCGGGGTGGATGCGACGGGCTGCCCGAGCGACTCCGACCGTGATGGCGTCACCGATGCCCGCGACGTCTGCCCGGGCACTCCGGCAGGAGCGAAGGTCGATCGCTACGGCTGTGCGTTCGACAGCGATGGCGACGGCGTCACCGACGACAAGGATCTCTGCCCTGCCACCGTCGCCGGCATGAGCGTCGACGCGAAGGGCTGCCCCTCGCTCTTCCAGGCGAGCCAGCCGCTGGTCCTCCTTGGCGTGAACTTCGAGACGGGGAAGGCGGTATTGCTGCCGTCGTCGAAGGGCGTTCTGGACCAGGTTGCGCAGTCACTGGTGGACAATCCGGACGTGAACGTCGAAGTGGGCGGGCACACCGACCACATTGGCAGCGCGGCGGCGAATCTGCGCCTCAGTGAGGCACGGGCCAACGCCGTGCGCGATTACCTGATCGGCAAGGGCGTGGCGGCCGGGCGGATGACGGCCAAGGGCTACGGTGAGGACAATCCGGTGGCGGATAACGCCACGGTCGCTGGCCGCGCGGCCAATCGCCGGGTGGAGCTGAGCAGGACCAACTAGTCTGCAACATCAGTGGTCTCGGCGGCTCGATAGGCATTCGAGCCGCTGAGAAGCACCAAGCCCCGCGCGTCCTCACGGACGGCGGGGCTTCGGCTTGCTGCATGCGCCCGAGACGATTCGAACGTCCGACCTCTTGCTCCGGAGGCAAGCGCTCTATCCAGCTGAGCTACGGGCGCGGATCCCGGCGGGCCCTTCGCTGCGCGGGCGACCCTCGGGCCGCCCGCCAGAACCCAGTGTCATCCGAGGGCGGTAAAAGTCGCCTCCCGGGGCTGGTTACGCAACGGCCATCGCCTGGCCCGGGGTCCATACCGGCTGACCATCGATGTTTGCCGGCACTGGCACTCCGAGCCAGTTCAGCATGGCGGGAAAGAGGTCGACGGTTCGGAGCGGAGTTGCCGGGGCATCGACGCTGGCCCACACCGGGACCTGCATGTGCGCACGGATCAGGCTGCCATGCCCCGCCTTGTGTTCGGGCACTTCGTAGCGCAGCCGGAAGTCGGTACCCTCGTTGGCGACGACGACGAGGTCGCCGGTGCGCCGGGCACGGAATTGATCGAGCAGCTGGTAGCACGCATCCGGAAAATTGCTGTCCCACGTGCGCTCGGCCCATTCGGTCGCACCGAGCGCGAGGTCGGCGCCGAGTTGCAGCGGATCGCCAGAGAGGCGCCGATAGCGGATCCGGTCACCAACTTGGCTGATGTCCGCGGTCCCGTCCGCGCTTGCGGCCCGAACTACCCCTGGCTGCTCCTCCGCCGCCACGAACCCGACTCCAGGCTCCGCGGTCAGCGCCGCGATCACGTCGTGCCCGGTCCCGAACGTCTCCGGGGCACGCAGCCGGGCCAGTGGCCAGCGCTCGGCGCGGGGTGTGCCAGGGCGGGCATACACCATCGCCGAGCCATTGCCGGCCACCATCACCGCGGCGCGCGGATGCTTCTCCCACAGAATCGGATGAGAGAGCGTCGGCACGCCCTGTCCGCGGAACCAGGTGGCGAGATCGAGGTGGCTATGCACCACCGAGGCCCCATGGTCGCTCACCAGAAGGATCAGCGTATCGCCGAGCTCGCCACGCGTACGGAGCCGCTCACGCATCGCGGCGACGGTCGCATCCACCTTCCTTAGCGCCCGCAGCACCTTCGGTCCGTCCGGCGTGCGTTGATGGGTGTAACCGTCCACCGCGGGAAACTGCGCGAAGATGAACCGCCAGCCGCGGTCGATCCCGCCCAGTAGATGCCTGGTAACGGCATCGTCGGACGGCTGATGCCACTCGGCATAGTGGGCCAGCGCGCCCCAGAACTTCCGCTCGGTGCGTGCGGGGTCGCGGTCGAGGGTGAGTCCCTTCGCGATCGGTGTGAAGATTCCGAGACTCTCGGGCACCAGCTCGAAGATGGTCTGGATGCCCGGCGTGATGTCGCCGTCGAGCATCGGCGCCTGGTAGCCGCAGTAGCTGCGGACCGCCTCCCGCTCACGCCACCACCGGCCGCCGTAGGCGGCGCGGTCGAGCCAGCGGATGGAGGGGACATTGCAGCGGCCGGGCATGCAGCCCGTGAGGAAGGGAAGATAGGCCACGCTGGTGGTCGACGGGAACGCGGTGATGCCGCGCTGAACCCCACGGGTCCCCGTCATCGCCGCAAGCGCGGGCAACTCCCCGCGCCCGAGCGCAGCCTCCGCCACGTCAGGCCGCAGCCCATCGACCAGCAGCAGAACAACGCGCTTCATGAAGCATTCCCGGGTTGTGGGCTCGTGATCCGACCGCCCGTGAACGTACGTGCAGATCTCACAGCGGACAACTGTACCCCGCATTATCATTGGGCACTCTCCGGACACCCCCTGGATCACGTCCACTGCGAGTAACGCATGCTTCGTTGTTGCCGGCAGGCCGTAGCGCCTGTTGTACTCCTCATTGCGCTCCTACCCCGATTCCTCCACGCGCAGGCCGCCGCCGTACCCTTCGCCGTCATGGTGGATTCGAGTCGGCACGAAGTCGTGATCACGACCGGGCCGTACCGCCTGCCCGCGATGGGCGGCGAGCATGCCGCGCACATGAACCATGAAGCCATGATGGAGAAGATCACCCATCGCTTCGACTGGCCGGTCGAGGGGATGGGCCGCGGCTTTCACATGGAACTTCGGGACGCCGACGGGAAGCGGGTGTCCCAGCGGGCGCTGCACCATCTGCAGATCATCAACGCCAGCCGCCGCCAGCTGATCCTGCCGCTCGAGGAGAAGATCATGGCGATCGGGCGCGAGACGTCGAACATCATGCTGCCCAACACCGTCGGGATGCCGCTCGCCGCGAGCAGCAAGATGCGGATCAACATCATGTGGCACAACGAGACCGCGACCGACATCGACGCCGTCTACATGACGCTCCGGATCCGCTATTCGCCTGACAATCTGGT
>DAINRP010000236.1:0-1753 GCA_036741755.1 Gemmatimonadales bacterium | reverse complement strand
TCCGGCTACCTGGACAGCGGCGCGTGGAAGGGCGAGGACATGATGGACATGAGCATGCCGATGGACATGCCGATGCCGTCGGCGGACACTGCGGCGGGACACACGCACTCACACTGACCCGCGCGGCACCCGGTTGTACCTGAAGCCCCGTCTCGCGGTCCGCGAGGCGGGGCTCGCTGCTGGAGGGTGCGCCTGTCGTGTGCTAGGCGCGACGGGTATGGCTGTAGACCATGCCGGTGAGGTACAGCAGCAGCGGCCAGTAGCCGAGGAGCCAGCGGACCGTCTCTCGCGCGCGCTGGCCCGCTGCCGACCAGAGCAGGTGGGCCGCACCGGCGCCGAGGCCGATGGCACCGAGGTAGAGCGGAATGTTGAGCGGGCCGAGGTTGCGGGTCGGCAGCCGGGAATAGAGGCCGAGTGCGACCAGCACCCCGATCAGGGTCAGGACCCAGACCACGACGCGGCCGCTGGTGAACTGGGCGCGGGGCGAGAGATCGAGTTCGGCGTCGGTGAGGAGCCGGTCCTCGAGTGTTGCGAGGTCGGCATCGCTCATCCGCTCCAGGTCGGCATCGCTGATCGAGAGTGCGGGCAGTGAGGCGGCCATGTCAGCGATTTCCCTTCAGACAGAGCACGCCGAGGACTTCGCTGGGGCGGCCGGAGGAAGAGCTGCCGGCGCCGGGACGCTTGCCATCGCCGATCTGCACTCCCGCTCCTCCCTCCGTCCACACGCTGAGCAGGGTGCCCAGGTTCGGGTAGCGGTCGAGTTCCGGCCAGGCCCCGAGGCCCGGGGGCAGTCGCCACTCCGGTCCCAGCGCCGCACACCATTCGCGCGCTTCGACGAAGGTGCCCCGGCGCACCATGTTGCTGTCGAGCATGACGCGCCAGCGCTCGCTCACCGCGCCGGAAGTATCGACGGGAGTGCGCTGGGCACGGGTACGCTGGTCGACGCCGGCTCGCATGGACTCGAGCCATCCGCTGGCGACGCCGCTCGCGCCGCGGACCGCCGCGGAGTCGGGTGCGGCGCTCTTGAGCAGTGACGCGAAGAGGCCGACCGCGACGACCAGAATGCCCACGGCGGTCCAGGTCCGCTGGACGCCTCCTCGGATCCGCTTCCAGAGAATTCCGATCCGATGATCGGCCGCGCCGACGGCGACAGCGGAGACCGGCACCTCAAGGACTGTGCGGCCGAGCAGCGCGTGAACGATTGCCGCGGAGAACCCCATCGCGCCGAAGCGCAGCGCCACCCGCGTCAGATTGGTCGGTGAGAAGATCCCCACGCGCCGCTCCGGATGGCGCCGATCCTCCAGCAATTCACGAATCCGATCGATCCGCTCGGCGCGATCGCTCATGGGATGACGTTCAGGATGTGGGGCAGGGGGGCGGCACGTCAGGCGCCGCAGTGCAGGGAAGGCTAATGCGGGCAGGGGGAAATGCGAAACCCCGCCGGGCACGGACTCGGCGGGGTTGGGCATTCATGTGGATCCGGTCAATCGGGGCGCCGGGATTTGAACCCGGGGCCTCCTGCTCCCGAAGCAGGCGCGCTACCAGGCTGCGCTACGCCCCGTTTCCTTCTCTAAGTGAGCGGCACCGAGGCATGCCTCGGTGCCGTCATGGGCCCTAAGGGATTCGAACCCCCAGCCTTCTGATCCGTAGTCAGATGCTCTATCCAGTTGAGCTAAGGGCCCAATGGGCGGTACAAGGCTCGAACTTGTGACCTCCACGATGTCAACGTGGCGCTCTAACCAACTGAGCTAAC
>DAINRP010000235.1:0-5012 GCA_036741755.1 Gemmatimonadales bacterium | reverse complement strand
GACAGGGTCGTCGCCGCCTGGCCCAGATGGATATACCCCAGACCGACGTCGTTGAGCAGTTCGAGCTTCTCCGCGATCCGCCGCTGGGCCTCGAAGAACTCGAGTCCGTCGGCCACCGTCAAGTCGAGCACGTCGGCGATGCTGCGGCCCTTGTAGCGGACCTCGAGGGTCTCGCGATTGTACCGCCGCCCCTTGCAGACTTCGCAGGGGACGTAGACGTCGGGCAGGAAGTGCATCTCGATCTTCACCAGCCCGTCGCCCTCGCAGGCCTCGCAGCGCCCGCCCTTCACATTGAAAGAGAAGCGGCCCGGCCCGTAACCGCGGATCTTGGCCTCGGGTAACTGGGTGAAGAGTTCCCGCATCGGGGTGAAGAGCCCGGTGTAGGTCGCCGGGTTGCTGCGTGGCGTCCGCCCGATGGGGCTCTGGTCGATATCGATGACCTTGTCGATCAGCTCCAGCCCTTCGAGCGAGCGGTGCTGCCCTGGCACCACCTTGGCGCGGTAGAAGTGGCGGGCCAGGGACTGGTACAGGATATCGGTGACCAGCGTCGACTTGCCCGACCCCGACACACCCGTCACCGCGACGAACAATCCGAGGGGGACGTCGACGGTGAGGTCCTTCAGGTTGTTCGCGTTCGCGCCGGTGATCCGGAGCCGCTTGCCCGGCAGCACCGGACGGCGGAAGAGCGGCACCGGAACCCGGAGTTCATTCCGCAGGTAGCGCGCAGTGAGCGAAGTCTTGTGGCGCAGGATCTCGGCGACGGTCCCTTCCGCGACCACCTCCCCGCCGAAGCGGCCGGCCCTCGGACCGAGATCGAGCACGTGATCCGCCGCGCGGATGGTGTCTTCATCATGCTCGACGACCAGGACGGTGTTGCCGAGGTCGCGGAGATCGCGGAGCGTGGCGAGCAGCCGCTCGTTGTCGCGCTGGTGCAACCCGATGCTCGGCTCGTCCAGCACGTAGAGAACACCAGTCAGCCTGGAGCCGATCTGCGTCGCGAGCCTGATCCGCTGGGCTTCGCCGCCAGAGAGCGTGCCGGCCGAGCGGCCCAGGGTCAGATAGTCGAGCCCGACGTCGCGGAGGAAGCGGAGCCGGTCGCGGACTTCCTTGAGAATCGGTCCCGCGATCTCGGGATCGAGTCCCCGCGTCACGGTTTCGCTCCGTACCGGGAGCGTCTCGAAGAAGTCGTAGGCCCCGGACACCGAGAGGTCGACCACATCGCCGATCCCCTTCCCTCCCACCGTGACCGCCAGCGATTCCGGCTTGAGCCGCTTGCCCCCGCAGGCTCGGCAGGGCTCCTCGACCATGTACTCCTCCAGCCCGACCCGCACGGCGTCGCTGCTGCTCTCCCGATAGCGCCGGGCGACGTTGGCAACGATGCCCTCCCAGTCGCTCTCGTAGTCGTCGCGGTGGCGGCCACCCTCGAGCTGGAACTTGAGCTTCTTGCCCGGCGCGCCGTGGACCAGGGCCTGCTTCGCCGCCGGGCTGTGGTCCCGCCAGGGCGCGTTGAGGTCGAACTTGAACGCCTTGCCGAGGGTCGGCAGCACCACCTTGCGCAGGTAGCCCGTCGGCTCGCCCCAGGGCAGCACGACCCCTTCGAGGATGGAGATGCTGGGGTCGCCGAGAATCAGTTCCGCATTCACCTCGCGTCGCACGCCGACGCCGTGACACTCCGGACAGGCGCCGAAAGGGGAATTGAACGAGAACTGCCGCGGCTCGAGCTCCGGCAGCGAGAGACCGCAGGTGCCGCAGGCGAACTTCTCGGAGAAGACCGTGGACTCGCCGGCCTTCCGGCTTGAGGCGCTGCCGTGGCGCACCACTTCAACAATCCCCTCGGCCGCCTTCAGCGCGGTCTCGATCGAATCGGCGAGCCGGCCCCGGTCGGCGGCGCGCACCACGAGCCGGTCCACCACGACGGCGACATCATGATTCTGGCGGCGGTTGAGCGCCGGCACGTCGTTCAGGTCGTAGGTCTCTCCGTCGACTCGCACTCGCGAAAAGCCGCGCTTCCGCACTTCGTCGAAGAGCTCGCGGAACTCACCCTTGCGGCCGCGCACCAGCGGCGCGAGCACTTCAATGCGGGTCTCCTCGGGCCAGCCGAGAATCGTCTCGGTGATCTGGGTCGCGGACGAGCGCTCGATGGGGCTGCCATCGTTCGGGCAGTGAGGCACCCCGCCCCTCGCCCAGAGCAAGCGGAGATAATCGTAGATCTCGGTGACCGTGCCGACAGTCGAACGCGGATTGTGGCCGGCGGTCTTCTGCTCGATGGCGATGGCGGGCGACAGCCCCTCGATTGCGTCGACGTCGGGTTTCTCCATCAGGCCCAGGAACTGGCGGGCGTAGGCGGAGAGCGACTCGACGTAGCGGCGCTGGCCTTCGGCGTAGATCGTGTCGAAGGCGAGCGAGGACTTCCCCGAACCCGAGAGTCCCGTGATGACCGTGAGCCGGTCGCGCGGAATCTGGACGGAGATGTTCTTGAGGTTGTGCTCGCGGGCACCGCGGACGACGAGGTATTCCTGAGCCATAAGCAGGGGAACGTACCCCCGGGCAGAGCGGGGTTCAACTCCGGAGGGTGGAGCCGTCGGGGCACTCCTCAGGGCGGACCGCGAGCCGGGAGCTACCGCCAATCCCCGGGGGTGGTGATCATTGAGTGTGCCCAATCCCCGCTCATCTCCGACGGCTGCCGGCTGAGGGCCAAGGCCCTATGTCTCCCCACCGCTCCACCGGCCTCGAGTCCATCCTGGACGAGCTCTTCGGCACCTCCGGTGTCGAGGCAGATCCGGCCCCCGATACCCCTGACGCCGGGTATCCGCTGCGGCCGTTCGCCGCAGAGGTCCCGCAGGACGACCTCGTCGCGACCGAGGCGCGCACCGACGAATCGCCGGTCGAGCGGCTCTACCGGCGAGCCGTCGAAGCGGCGAGCCGCGGTCGCGTCAGTGAAGCCATCCACCGCTACCGTGAACTGCTGGCGCTCGATCCCGGGCACGTCGCCGCCCGCAACAACCTCTCTGCCCTGCTGGAGACCACCGGCGACCCGGCCGAGGCGCTGGAACAGCTCTCGGCCGCGCTCAAGATGGCGCCGGACGACGTGAACATGCTCGTTTCCCGCGGTGCGATTCACGGTCGCCTGAAGCAGTACGGCGAGGCCGAGACCGATCTGCGCCGTGCGCTCCGGTTCGACCCCAACCATGTACAGGGCCACATGACCCTGGGCCTGGTCCTGTGGCGAAAGGGCATGCCGAAGGACGCGGCCGAAGCGCTTCGGCGCGCGCTGCAGCTGGAGCCCCAGAATGCCACCGCGTTCTACTATCTGGGCGAGGCGCTCAATCAGGCGGGCGACCTCGCCGGTGCCCGGGCGGCGCTCGAGCAGGCGGCGGAGTACGGGCCCGATCACGGCCGTACCTACCGCCTGCTGGGCCGAGTCCTCGACCGGATGGGCAAGCCCGACGACGCCCAGGCGATGTACCGCCGTGCGCGTGAGGTCGGCGACGCGTGATTCGCCTCGTGGAACGTGCGCTCGCCGATCTGCCGGTGGACGCGGTGGTGCGCAGCGCGGACGATCGGCTCCGTCCCATCGGCAGCACGAGTGAAGCACTGGATCGCGCGGCCGGCGACCGGTTCGCCGACCAGCGCCGGGTGCAGGCCGCACTCGAAGTCGGCTCCGCGGTCATCACCGGTGGCGGAGAACTCGCCGCGGAGTTCGTGCTGCACATCGTCGTACAGGGCGAGGACCGCGCTGCCTCCCGAGATACCATACGCAAGGCGCTCATCTCAGCCTGGCATCGGGCCGAAGGGTGGCAGCTCACCACCGTCGCCGCCGCGCTGACCGGCCTCGGTGGCGCCGCCCTGTCGATTGAAGAGGCCGCCGTCACCCTGGTCGAGACCTTCCGGGACCGGGCCGGTGCCACCGGATTCCCCGCGGAACTCCAGATCGTGATCGATAACGCCGGTCAGCGCGGCGCCATCGAACCGTTTCTGCCGCCCCGCCCGTGATGACCCGGCGCACCGCCGCGACCGCCATTCTGCTGGCCTGGTTCGGCGCACTCGGCTGGCTGGTACAGCGGCATTATCTCAGCGCGCCTCGGGCGTCTGACACACCCCGCTGGCCGGTACCGCCTGGCTCGGCCTTTCACGCCATCCGGATCGGTGGCCGCCAGTACGGGATCGCCTCACTCACCGTCGATACGCTGCCCGAGGGGCTCCGAGTGGTCGAACTGACGACCCTCGATCTGCCGCCCACCCGGCCCGGCACCCCCCGACGGACCAGCACTCGGACCGAGGCGCTCTACTCCCGGGCGTTGCAGCTCAGGAGCTGGAACAGTCGCCTGCTGACCGAGCAGGGGCGGAGCGCATCGGTCGGGGAGGTGAGCGGAGACACGTTGCTTCGCGTCATCACCGGCGGCGAGGGCGAGCAGCCCGAGACCCTGCTGGTGGCAATCCGCCGTCCGGTGGTGCTCCCCTCCGCGATCCCGCTGGTGGCCGCCTCACGAGGGCTGCCGCGCACCGGCACCAAGCTCAACGTCGAAATCTACGACCCGCTCGACCACGAGTTGCGCTCGGAGCATCTCAGCGTGGCCGCCGAATCGCTCTTCACCGTGCCGGACAGCGCGGAATTCAACCCGTCGATCAAGCGGTGGATGGCCGCGCATGCCGATACCGTTCGAGCCTGGCGTCTCGAGCGCTACGAGCACGGCCTGCCGGTGCTGCAGTGGGTCGACGCGGCGGGGATGACGGTCCGGCTTCAGCATCCGCTGGGGGCGGTGCTCGATCGCTCGGCGTTCGAACTCGTGAACAGCAACTTCCGCGCATTGCCGGTTCCCCTCTGGGACACCAGCGCCGCCGCGCCGAGCTACCTGATGTCGGATGGCCCTGTGGAACCGGCCAGACATCTGTCGGTGCGGGCGCGATTGACGCCGTCGGGGACCCTGCCGAAACTCCTCCCCGCGCTCGAAGACGGCTGGCAGTCCCGCCGCGGCGATACAATCGAGGTGCGCGCCGTCACCGGCGCCGAC
>DAINRP010000234.1:0-5020 GCA_036741755.1 Gemmatimonadales bacterium | reverse complement strand
GATGAAGCTGCTGCTCGACTTCCCGACCATCGGCGAGCCGCACTACGCCCAGGCGATCCTGGCCTCCAAGATCAAGGACGCCCAGATCAAGACCTTCAACCTGGCGGAGAACAAGGACCCGAACGCCACGAAGGCGGAGAAAGACGCCCGCGTCGTGCGCAAGGGGAACGTGGTTCACATCTACATGACCGCGATCCGCAGCCACTTCGTGCCGGACAACATTGAAGGTGTGCAGGTCGGAGACAGCGTGTACATCCACGTCACCAACGTCGAGCAGGACTGGGACGTGCCGCACGGCTTCGCGATCACCGGGATGCACAACTCCGAGCTGCTGGTGATGCCCGGCCAAACCCGCACGATCGTCTGGGTCCCGGAGCGTCCCGGCGTACTGCCCTTCTACTGCACCGATTTCTGTTCGGCGCTGCATCAGGAGATGCAGGGCTACGTCCGAGTCTCCCCAAAGGGCTCAAACGTGGCGGTGTCCTACAACACGCCGAAGTGAACTGACTCACGGAGGGGGAGGCCGGCCGGATGCCGTCCTCCCCCGTCTCGCCGGGAACACCTATGTTGCGCTCTACCCGCCTGCTGCTGGCCGCCACCTCGCTCTCCCTCGCCCTGGTCTACCTTCTCCCCCTGTGGCACATCGGCCTGCAGGCGCCGCAGTACCCCGAAGGGCTCGGCCTCTATATCGGCATCAACAAGATTGTCGGCGAGAAGCCGCAGGACCTCAACAGCATCAACAATCTGAACCACTATATCGGGATGAAGCGCATCATTCCCGAGGCGATCCCCGAACTCCGTTTCATGCCGCTGCTCGTGGGGGCGCTGATCGGGCTCGGGCTGCTGGCCGCCGCCACTGGAAAGCGCGGCCTGCTGTACACCTGGGCCGGGCTCTTTACCGCGGGCGCGCTCGCTGGGCTCGCCGATTTCTATCGCTGGGGCTACGATTACGGTCATAACCTGGATCCCGAGGCCATCATCAAGATCACGGGCATGAGCTATCAGCCGCCGCTGATCGGGCGAAAGCAGTTGCTCAATTTCCACGCAACCAGTTGGCCCGCGTCGGGCGGCTGGGTGCTGGTCGTCGCGGTGCTGCTCGGCCTCTTCCTCGCGCTCCGGGAGTACCGGGCCGCCCGCCGAACCGCCCTCGCCTGAGACACCGTGAACCACCACCTCGCCGCGCTCCTGGGAACCGCGGTGGCGCTCCTGGCCGCCTGCGGCCCCAGGGGACCCCGGCCTATCGCCCTGGGCGCGGAGTCGTGCGGCCACTGCCACATGACGATCGCCGACCCGCGGTTCACCGCGCAGGCGATTTCGACGACCGGCAAGATCACTGCGTTCGATGACGTCGGCTGCCTGGCGGCATGGCTCGGAGAGAACAGCGCACCGGTCGCCTCGACATGGGTGACGAGCTTCGTGGACCGCCACAGCTGGCTGAGCGCCGATTCGGCCGTCTACCTCCGCACCGACAGCCTCCGCACGCCCATGGCAAGCGGGCTGATCGCGCTCCGCCCGGGGCATGAGGCGGACAGCGTGCGATCGGTGATGACCGGATCGCTTCTCTCCTGGCGGGAAGTGCTCTCGACCCCGCACGCGCACCAGCCCTCCGATTCCCGCTGATGCTCTCCCTGCTCCTGGCTGCCTGGTCCGCCATGATTCTGCCCGGGACCGCGCCCACCACATGGACGGTCGCGCCGGGGACGCCGATGGCGACGCTGACCGCGGCGCTGGCCCGTGCCCGCGACGGTGATTCGATCGTCGTCGAGCCGGGCGACTACCGGGAGTCGGAGATCCTCGTCAACCGCCGGGTCGTGATACTCGGCCGAGGGTGGCCGGTCCTCCATGGTGGGGACCATCAGATCCTCCGGGTCACCGCTGACAGCGTGACGATTACCGGCCTGGTCCTGCGGGACGTCTCTCCCAGCGCCACCGACGACCGGGCGGGGATCAAGGTGATCGAAGCCAAGGGCTGCCGTATCGAGAACAACACGCTGCTCGATACCTTCTTCGGCATTTACCTCTCCCGGGTCGACGGGTGCATCGTTCGTAACAACCGGGTGCGAGGCTCCGGCACGACCGAGTCCCTCGCCGGGAATGCGATCCATTCATGGAGCTCCAGCAACCTGGTGATCGAGGACAATGTGGTCCGCGGCCACCGGGACGGCATCTATTTCGAGTTCACCACCGGCGCGGTCGTCCGTCGCAACGTCAGCACGCGGGCGATCCGCTATGGGCTGCATTTCATGTTCTCGAACGACTGCACCTATACCGACAACACCTTCGCCGCCAACCGCGCCGGGGTCGCGGTCATGTACAGCCACGGTGTCGACATGGAAGGCAACCGTTTCGAGCACAGCTGGGGCAGCGGGTCGTATGGCCTCCTCCTCAAGGAGATCACCGACAGCCACCTGCGCCGCAATGCGTTTCGCAGCAACACCGTCGGGCTCTACGCCGAAGGCACCAACCGTCTGGAGGTGACCGGCAACGAGTTTCTGGCGAATGGCTGGGGGGTCGAGGTCATGGCCGACGCACAGGCCACCGAGTTCCGGCACAACCGATTCGAGGGGAACTCGTTCGATGTCACCACCAACAGTGCCAGCGCCAGCAGCCGTTTCGAGGAGAACTTCTGGGACCGCTACGCCGGCTATGACCTCGACCGTGACGGCTTTGGCGATGTCCCGTTCCCGCCGGTGCGGCTCTTCGCCTTTGTGGTACAGCAGAGCGAACCGGCGCTGATTCTCATGCGGAGCTTCTTCGTGTCGCTCCTGGACGCCGCGGAGCGGGTGGCGCCGGTCCTGACGCCGCAGACGATGGTCGACAGTCGGCCCCTCATGCAGTGGAGCGAGGAGTGAGCAGCGAGCGCCCGATCATCGAAGCCGCGAAGCTGACCAAGCGATTCGGGCGGCTCGAGGTCCTGAAGGGGATCGACCTCGCCATTGCGCCGGGTCGGATCACCGGCCTCGTGGGTCCGAACGCGGCCGGCAAGACGACGTTCATCAAGGCGATCCTCGGCCTCGTCCGGCCCGACAGCGGCCGGTTGACGGTCCTCGGTCAAGCGGTCAACGGTGACGAGCGCTACCGGCACGGGATCGGCTACATGCCGCAGGCGGCCCGCTTTCCCGAGAACCTCACCGGCGCCGAGGTCCTCCGCATGATCGGTGATCTTCGCGGACCGGGCCTCGCGAGGGACCGGGATCTGCTGGAGCGCTTCGACCTGACCAGCGAATTGGAGAAGCCGATTCGAGCGCTCTCGGGAGGCACCCGCCAGAAGCTCTCGGCCGTCGTCGCCTTCCTGTTCCGGCCCGACCTGCTGATTCTCGACGAGCCGACGGCCGGCCTGGACCCGGTGGCGAGCGGCCACTTCAAGGACAAGCTGCTTGCCACGCGGGAGCGGGGCGCTTCGGCGCTGCTCGCGTCGCATACCCTGAGCGAACTCGAGGAACTCGCCGACGATATCGTCTTTTTGCTGGACGGCCAGGTCCGATTCCACGGGCCGGTCGCCCACCTGATGAAGCTGACTGGATTCGCCAATCTCGAGCGGGCCATCGCCGCCCTGATGCAGCAGGGGGTGGCATGAGAAACGCCCGCAAGATCCTTGGCTACCAGCTTCGGGATGTCCTGCGCAACAAATGGGTGATCGCCTATACCGTCGTGCTCCTGCTGCTCACGGAAGCGCTGTTCCGGCTGGGCGGGGACGCCGGCCGGGTGGTGCTGTCGCTGCTCAACATCGTGCTCATCTTCGTGCCTCTCGTCGCCCTGATGTTCGGCACGCTGTACCTCTACTCCGCGCGGGAGTTCATCGAGCTCCTGCTTGCCCAGCCCGTGGGCCGAGGTTCGATGTTCGCCGGGCTGTGGGCGGGACTCGTCCTGCCCCTGGTCGCAGCCCTGATCGTCGGGGTGGGACTCCCCTTCCTGCTGCATACCAGCGACGGGGCGGTGCCGGTGCGCTCGGTCATCATGCTCCTGGGCACCGGCGCGCTGCTGACCAGCGCGTTCACCGCGCTGGCGTTCGTCATCGCGCTCCGATTCGAGGATCGCGCCCGCGGGTTCGGCGCTGCGCTGGTCGCCTGGCTGGCCTGCGCCGTGGTCTATGATGGCCTGGTGCTCCTCGTTGTGGCGCTGTTCGGGAACTACCCGCTCGAGACGCCGTTGCTGGTCCTCATGCTGCTCAACCCGCTGGACCTCGGCCGCGTGCTGCTCCTGCTCGATCTCGACGTGGCGGCGCTCATGGGCTATACCGGTGCCGTCTTCCAGCACTTCCTCGGCACCGCGCTGGGGCTGGGAGTGGCGGCGGGAGCGCTGCTGCTCTGGTCCGTATTGCCGCTGTGGCTCGGGCAGCGCGGGTTCCGGCGCCGGGATTTCTGAACACCCCCTGGCCCCGGTCGGTCAGAGGGTGAACCGAAACGGGACCGCCGGCGCCGGGACACGAGAAGGGCGACCTCCGCGGCCGCCCGTTCGTCAGGTGGGGGTCCCTGCCGCATCCATCGGTGGTCAGAGAGTCGTGGCCGGCATCGGGTGTTCCATGCGGAAGGTGAATCGCTGACTGACAAGCTGTCGCACCTTGCGGGCCCCGCGCCACGCCGGCCGGAACTGCATCCCCATCAGCGCCAGCCGGACCGAAGACGTGAATTCCTGATGCGAGCTGTTGAGGATGTGCACGCTGCTCAGGTCCACCCAGCCGGTGGTGTCCACCACGAATTCCGCTTCGACGTATCCCTCGACACCCGCGCTGAGGAGGCTGTTCGGGTAGGCCGGGGCGGCGCTGCCGTCCATCCGCACGACCTCCGAGTCCACTCCCAGCACCGTAAAGACCGAATCGAAGCGAGGCGAGGCGAGGCCGGGCGGTGCCAGGCCAGGGCTCCGTGGCGGTTTGGGTATTGCCGGGTTGTCCACCCGCTGGGTCACCGCAGAGCGGCTGAACCTTTCACCGTTGCCCGGAGGAGCAGGAATGGGCAGCCGGTCTTCGCGCGGTTCGGAAGGCAGGCGGTCCCGCGCGTACAGGTAGAGAGCGGGCAGGATC
>DAINRP010000233.1:0-5022 GCA_036741755.1 Gemmatimonadales bacterium | reverse complement strand
GGCAGGTGATGGATGCGACCACGCTGCCTTTCGCCGATGCGAGCTTCGACGTGATTGTCTGCCAGTTCGGGGTGATGTTCTTCCCCGACAAGCCCCAGGCGCTTCGGGAGGCGCGCCGAGTGCTCCGGCCGGGAGGACAACTGCTCTTCAGTGTCTGGGGTTCGTGGGAGGAGAATCGCTTCGCCCGGATGGTGAACGACACCATCGCCGGGTTCTTCCCGGATGATCCACCGGGCTTCTACCGGGTGCCGTTCAGCCTCCACGATCCGGAAGTACTCCGGGCGCTGGTCCTCGAGGCCGGCTTCCCGGTGCCGGTGATCACCGACGTCCCCCGAGTCGCCACCGCGCCTTCCGCCACGCACGCGGCAGAGGGGATGGTGCGCGGGAACCCGGTGATCGGCGCGATCGAGGAGCGGGGCGAAGGGAGCGCGGATGCGATCGTCGCCGCGGTGGCGGACAGACTGGCCCGGACCTTTGGCGATCACCCGCTGCGCCTCAATCTGCTCACCCGGGTGATCGAGACGTCACGACCAGCCTGACACGGCGACGAGCGGAGATAGCATGACATCAAAGGCAACCACGAGAGACGAGCTGCAATCGCTCCCCGGCATCGGCCCCAGCCTGGCGCGTGACCTCCGGGCACTCGGTGTCCGACGGGTGGCCGACCTGACGCGACGCGATCCCGAGCGGCTCTACCTTCGGCTGAACGCGCTCCGGGGACAACGCCAGGATCCCTGCGTGCTGTACGCCTTTCGATGCGCGGCGTATGCCGCCCGCACGCCGCGCCCGGTACCGAAGCTGCTCAAGTGGTGGAACTGGAAGGACCGGACACTCGCATGAGCTGGCGCGCCCGAAGCGATCGATGACCGGATCGCTGACCATCCGGCCTTACCAGCCATCCGATGAGAGCGACTGCCTCGCGCTCTTCGACGAGAATTGCCCGGCCTACTTTGCCCCCAACGAGCGCGCCGACTATCTCCGCTTCCTCGCTGAACGGACACTCCACTATCGGGTCTGCCTGCTGGGGGACCGGGTCGTCGGCGCCTTTGGCGTGCTACCCGATGAGCCGCAGGGGCTCGCGCTGCGATGGATCCTGCTTTCCCCGCGGGTACAAAGGCAGGGCCTGGGCACGAGGATCATGACGCAGGTCCTGGAGATCGTGCGGGCACGCGAGGCCGCGGCGCTCTACATCGGCGCGAGCCACCGCTCCGCGCCGTTCTTCGAGCGGTTCGGCGCCCTGGAGACTAAGAGAACCCCGCACGGCTGGGGTCCCGGGATGCATCGGGTGGACATGATACTGGTGCCCTAGGGACCGCACGCTCGCTCAGAGGTAATCCGCCACCATTGGTCACGAGGTCGCCGAGTCGCACAACGAAGGGGGCGGCCTCACGGCCGCCCCCTTCTCCCCCTGCAGGCCACGCCGCCCCTCGCGAGAGGCGGCGTGCGGTACCTAGTTCATCGCCAGCGGCATGTCACCGCTCACGATCGCGAATTCGGCCCGGCGATTCAGCGCCCATGCGGCCTCACCCGTGCCGGCGTCGACGGGCGACTTCTCACCGGTGGAGACACCGTCCAGCCGCGCGACGTCGATCCCCTTGCCGACCAGATACGCCTTGACCGCGGCGGCCCGGCGCTCGCCGAGCGCCTGGTTATAGCGGTCGGAACCACGTTCGTCGCAGGCGCCGGTGATCTTGAGACGGACACCGGGATTGGCGTTGAGAATCGCCACCTTGCGATCGAGCGCCTCACTTGCTTCGGGCGTCAGCGCCGCCCTTGCGACATCGAAGTGCACGATGATGGCCAGCTCGTCGCGGAGCGTGGCATTCTGTTCGGCTGCCTGGCGGGCGAGGGTCTCCGCGGCGAGACGTGCCTGCTCGACCGAGTCGGCGCGGGCCTTTGCGGCGAGCGCGAGCTGGCGGGCATTCTCGACCGAGTCGGCGGTCGCGCGGGTGATCGCATCCAGCGAATCCTGGAGGTGGCGGTGCAGCGCGACCTCGGCTTCTGTCGGCTGGGGATCCGGGGCCGGTGGCGGCGGTGCGCTGTGGCAAGCCGCCGAGAGGGCCACGCCGGCGATGGTGATCAGATAGGCAGTTCTACGCATTGTGACTCCGATACTTCTTAGGGTGTTCCGCGCTGCTCACTTCATCAACTTCAATGCCCGTGGCTTCGTGGCCACGTCTTTTCTGACCTTCGGGCCGGTGATCTGATACAGCTCGGCCGGGGTGACCTGGTTCTGCTCCTCCGCCTCGGGATCGATGCGGGCCGCGTCGTCGTCGGCGCGTGCGGCCGGAATCCCGGGCGGCCGGCTGCTGTCCGGGGTGGGAGCCTGATCGGGGTGAATCGTCGTGGGGCGCCAGGTCCGATCGGTCATGTCCGCGGCCTCGCCCCGGCCATGATGAGCGCCACCCCTGTGACGATGGCTCCACCGACGATCCAGGGCGAAATCCAGGGCGCATCATCCACCATCGGGTCCCCATCCGCGACCATGGAACTCATGCTCGATGGCGCGACGACGCTGTTGCGGAGGAACGCCGTCGTGCCCAGTCCCAGAATGACGATGCCGACGATCACGAACTGCCGCATGATGGCTCCGCTGCGTGTGGACTGATTCGCGGGGCCTCCCCGCGTTTCGCGGAGGTGCCCGACCGACCAGCCCGGGACTCTTCCGTCGATGATGCGCCGGCCCAGCCCCGAGCATCGGGCGTCCGCTTCCTGCTCGGTGTGGTAGCGCTCCGCCGTGCTGAAGCGCTCCCGCCGTCCGTTGCGGCCGATCTCGAGGTCCACGGTCCAGCGTGCCGATGGCTGGAGCTGATAGGGCCGTGAGAGGATACGGAAGCCCTTGTACCGGATCGTGGTCATGTCTGCTCCCTCCGATCGCCGCACGGCTAGGGTGCGCCGCTACCGTCCGTAGATCGGACCGCGGAATCCCCACGGGTCACTTGCGTCGCCGTGGGCCATCCCCGAGTTGGTGTCATGCGACACTGCCGGCGAGTTCGGCTGGATTGGCGGACACGAATCGCCGCCGCGGCGGCGCGGGAGCGGACACGACCAGGGCGGGCCCGCGGGTGCCGACCACGGCTCCGGCGGGGTCCATGCGAGCAATGACCTGTCGTGAATCTTCCCGAAGATGTCCATTGCGGGTCTCCGTTTCTCCCATGCGATACCCCAGGGCCCTGACGGCGAGTCGATCGGGAGAACCGGCGATCACGGAGAACTTGGGGACCGTATCCGTAAACCAGAGCACGGCCTTTTCGACTAGAGTCCGGTCCGTTGCCGCGATCACGGCATCTATGGGGGCCTTCCAGTCCCGGGGGTCCCGCACCCGGTCGAAGGCCCCTGCCAGTTGATCGAGCTGGTAGCCGGTCAAACGCTGTGGATCGTATGTAATCGACGCCGTCATGGATGCCTCACACACGGGAACGGAAGTGCCATCGTTCAGGGCCGGCCCGGCGCGAGCCGCCGAGGGGAAGGAGCCTGGCCCGGGCATCTAATGTCCCTGTATTCGCGAGGAGGTACAATCGATCCAACGGAGGGAAAGTGATGGAGTCCGAACGGACTACATCGATGTGACGGGCAACGGAACCGCCAGGCTGGACACCTCGGTGGCGATGCCGTCCGGCAGTGCCTGCGGCGCCTTCGAGAAGGAGGCGATCTCCAGCCGGTTGTTCACGGAAAGCTTGGTGAGGACGCGGTGGACATGACTCTTGACCGTGTGCAGGGCGATGTCGAGCCGGTCGGCGATCTTCCGATTGCTCATCCCCAGCACCAGCAATCCGGCCACCTCCCGCTCCCGCGGGGTGAGCCGGGAGACGTCCAGCGTCCGCGGAGGGCGCCCCAGGACGCCGTGCAGCTTGAGCTGGCCGAAGAGCGAGTGGGTCAGCTCTGGCGGCAGGACCGGGATTCCTCTGATCACCGAGTGGATGGTGTCGACGAGGGTCTCGAACGATGCCCCCACCATGGTGAACCCCGAGACCCCGGCGCGGAGAAAGCGCGCGACATCATCCTGTGGTGCCTCCAGCCCCATGACGATGACGCAGGAGGCCGGTGCGCTGCCGTGCAGTGCGCCGGCGATCGTCTGGGTATCATCGCCGGTCTGCTGCAGGTTCAGGAGGACGATGTCCGGCCGGGAGGTGCGCACCGCCTCCAGCGCCACCTCGATCTCGGCCGAGACCGCGACGACCTGAAAGCCTGGCTGGGCACGGATGCGCAAGACGATCTCGCTGGGGGCGTTCGCGCTGTCTTCGAGGAGCACGATCGAAATGTGCTTGCTCATCTGGGCCAGGCGTGGTGCGGGATCGAGGAACTGGTGCTGGATCGAGCCATTGAAGATCACCCTCCCGGGTTGTCCGCGGTTGGATGACTACAATCGGCACCAGCCCCGGAACAGAATGTTAGACGACCGGGGGGAAACGACAATCGCTCGTGAGGACCAGCCGGCGCTTCGCTCGAAAGATCCGGACCCGTGCGAGACAGGCGCTATGCCGACTTGGGGGCTCCGCCGGAGTGGGAAAAGGCGGCGACCTCCAGACGGGTGTGCAGGGCCAGCTTCTCGAGGATGTTGTGAACGTGGCTCTTGACCGTGTGTACGGCGATGTGCAGCCGGATCGCAATCTCCTTGTTGCTGAGGCCCTCGCCGAGGAGTGCGATGACCTGGCTCTCCCGCATCGTGAGGCGAACCCCCTCCATGGCCACGGCCTTGTCCGTTTCCCCGCCAGCGATGTTCTTCGCGATCTGGGTGAAGAGCGAGGAGGTCAGCGCCCGGGGAAGTACCTCGGCGCCGGCAGCTACCGCACGGATCGTGGCGAAGAACTCCTCGAAGGAGGCGTCCTTCATGATGAAGCCGGAGGCGCCGGCCCGAACGAAGTTGGCGACATCCTCCTGGATCGGCAGCAGTCCCATGACGATCACCCGCGCGGCGGGCACCTCACCATGCACCGTGGCGGCCAGGCTCAGGCTATCGTGGTTCTCGAGCCCGAAATCGAGCAGGACCACATCCGGCTTGGCTTCGCGCACCTTCTGGAG
>DAINRP010000232.1:0-5023 GCA_036741755.1 Gemmatimonadales bacterium | reverse complement strand
GTGACGGCACCCGCAAGCTGACCAACATCGCCGAGATCACGGGCATGGAAGGCGACGTGATCACCATGCAGGACATCTTCGTCTTCGATCGCCAGGGCGTGGGCGAGGGAGGGGTCGTGCTGGGCCACTTCAAGGCCACCGGCATCCGGCCCAAGTTCGCCGATCGCCTGAAGGCCTACGGCATCGACCTGGCCGCGATGCTGTTCAGCAACCTCGAGCATCGCGCGATGCCCGCGGAGCGCAGCCACACGACGGGCTCGAGCCTGCCCTGGAGGCGCTGAGCCATGTTCGGTCTTCCCGCCACGACGCTGATCCCGGCGGTCCTGATCTTCCTGGCGGTGGCCTTCGGTACGCTGTCTCTCGCCTTGATCGTCGACATCGTGCAGGAGCGCCGGCGCCGGCTCGACGCCGTCCGGGCGCTCCGGGAGTTCACGACCGATCCGCAGAGCACAGGGTCCGGCCTGCTCCGCGGGGTCCAGGGGCAGATGCCCCAGTGGCTCGTACCGATCGCGTCGCGGGTGCCTGCGTTCGAGGATGCGCAGCTGATGCTGGAACAGGCCGGGTCGAAGATGACGCTGGCGCGGTTTCTCATCCTCTCCGTCGGGCTCTCGCTGGCGCTGGGCCTCGGCCTGTTCGTCCTGACCCTCATGTGGCCCGTGGGGATCATCGCGGCCGCCGCCGGGGCGCTGCTGCCGTTCCTGGTGATCCGGCACAAGCGGAATCGGCGCTTCTACAAGTTCGAGGAGCTGCTGCCCGAAGCCATCGACATGCTCGGGCGCGCGATCCGAGCGGGCCATCCGCTGTCCGCCGGTCTCAAGATGGTGGCCGAGGAGGCCACCGAGCCGGTGGCCAGCGAGTTCCGCCGCACCCACGAGGAACACCGATTCGGCCTGGCGTTCGAGGACGCCATGCTGGCCATGGCCGATCGGGTGCGGATCGTCGACGTTCGCATCCTGGTTACGGCCATACTCATCCAGCGCGAGGTAGGCGGCAATCTGGCCGAGGTGCTCGATAACCTGGCTGGCGTGATCCGGGCCCGGTTCACCATTAGACGCCAGCTCAGGGTGTACACCGCGCAGGGTCGTTTCAGCGGGTACGTGCTGGCGGTCCTCCCGATCGCGGTCGGCGCCGCCATCTATTCGCTCAATCCGCCGTATATCAAGCTGTTGTTTACGGATCCGCTGGGTAAGCTGCTGGTGATCGTCGCGGTGATCTTTCAGCTCATCGGCTTCCTCTGGATTCGCAAGATCATCAATATCGAGATCTGAGGCGCTAGTGCTACTGGTCCTCTTCTGTGTGGGTGTCTCCGCCGCGTTCGCGTTTCTGTTCGTTCTGGAGATGGCTCCGCGGCGGTCTCAGGCGGTCACCGAGCGTCTGACCGAGCTGCAGTCGATCGGCCTCGGCTCACGCTCGGTGCTGCAGCGCCGGCACCGCCAGGAGCAAGCCGAGCGGCTCAAGTCCGTGATCCAGGCGTTCGGCGAAACCGTGCAGCAGCGGAGCGGGGTTCCCGGCGCGATCCGGCAGCGGCTCATCCAGGCCGGTTATCCCTCTCCATCCGCGGTCCCGATGTACCTTGGGACTCGCGCCCTCCTGCCGGCGGTGCTGGGTGGTGGCTCGCTGATTTTGCTGCCTTTGCTCGGCCTCTCGGCGGCCGGCAGCATCTTCGGCGTGGTCTATTTCGCCGCGATGGGGTACGTCCTCCCGACCCTCTACGTGGGACAGCGCATTCGCCGACGCCAGAAGGAGATGCAGCGGGCGCTCCCGGACGCGCTGGACATGCTCGTGGTGAGCGTCGAGGCCGGCCTTGGCCTCAACCAGGCGCTCGTTCGGGTGGCCGAGGAGATCGACCGGATGAGCCCCGTGCTGAGCGAGCAGTTGTCGCTGGTCAACCTGGAGATCCGCGCGGGCACTGCCCGGGAGGAGGCGCTCCGGAACCTGGCCGACCGTACCGGCCTGGCCGACATCGCCTCGCTGGTCGGGATGCTGATTCAGACCGAGCGGTTCGGCACCTCGGTAGCGCAGGCGCTCCGCATTCACGCGGATACCATGCGCACCAAGCGGCGCCAGCGGGCGGAGGAGGCGGCCGCCAAGACCACCATCAAGCTCATCTTCCCGCTGGTCTTCTGCATCTTCCCGGCGATGTTCGTGGTCATCCTGGGGCCGGCGCTGATCCAGATCATCGCGGCGCTGAAAGGCTTCGGCGGGTGAAGTTCGTCCGCGCCGTCAACGTGGCGCGGGGCAGGGAGCTCGGCGCTCGGGTGGGTGTGGCGGATCGCTGGTGGCTCAGGCTTCGGGGGCTGGGCGGGCGCACCGCGCTGGCGCCCGGGGAAGGCTTGTTGCTCCGTCCCTGCCGGGCCATTCACATGATGGGGATGCGCTTCCCGCTCGACGTGGCCTTCCTGGACGCGGGCAACCGGGTGGTGGCGCGGTACGCACGGCTCTCGCCGGGTGCCAGCACGCGCTGGCACCGGCGCGCGCGGGCCGCGCTCGAGCTGCCCGCGGGCACACTCGACGAGACCGGCACCTTAGAAGGGGACCTGGTCGAGTACCAGGAGGAGACGCCGCGATGAGTTCCATTCCGATGTCCCGGTTCGCCGCCGACATGGATTCCTCAGGCAGCCACGCCCCGCCGACGCCCGAGACCGTGGCCGCGACCGGCCTGTCCGGCGAGTTCATCATCGACCTGCTACTCAAGACGCTGTACGTCCAGGGCGCCCGCACCGGGCAGCACCTGACCGACGTCGTGCGCCTCCCGTTCGACTTCGTGGACGACCAGCTTCTCTCCCTGCAACAGCGCCGCCTAATCGAGGTCCGTGGCACCAGCGGCCCCAGCCGCGGCGGCTACACCTTCGACCTGACCGTCGGCGGGCGCGACCGGGCTCGCGAGGCACTCTCGTCGAGCCAGTACGTCGGGCCGGCACCGGTGCCGCTCGTCCAGTACCGGGAATGGGTCGAGCGGCAAAGCATCCGGAACGTGCACGTGACGAAGGAGGTCATCCGCCACGGCTTTCAGCGGATGGTGCTCTCCGACGCGATTCACGACATCCTCGGCCCGGCCATCAACTCCGCGAAGTCCCTGTTCCTCTACGGCGCCCCCGGCAACGGCAAGACGATGGTCGCCGAGACGATCGCCCAGATGCTCGGCGGCCACATCTACGTGCCGTACGCGGTGGAGGTCGAGGGCCAGATCATGGTGGTGCACGACCCGGTCTTCCACCTCGACGTGGAGGAGACCGAGGCCGCGCCCAGCGTGATGCTGGACGGCTCGGAGCCCACCTGGCTCAAGCAGGCGCCAGTGTACGACCGCCGGTACACGCTGGTGCGGCGCCCCGTCGTGCTCACCGGTGGCGAGCTCACGCTGGAGCAGCTCGACCTGCAGTACGACCAGTACACCAAGATGTACCAGGCGCCGTTCCAGGTAAAAGCCAATGGCGGCGTGCTGATCCTCGATGACTTCGGCCGCCAGCGGGTGCCGCCCAAGGACCTGCTCAACCGCTGGATCGTGCCGCTTGAGAAGCGGATTGACTTCCTGACCTTGCACACCGGCGGGAAGTTCCCGATCCCGTTCGACACGCTGCTGATCATCTCCACCAATCTGGAGCCGTCGCATCTGGTAGAAGAGGCGTTCCTCCGGCGCATCCACTACAAGGTCATGATCGAGGGGCCGGACCCCGAGCAGTTTGCGGAGATCTTCCAGCGGAACTGCGCGGAGCGCGGCATCGCCTACGACCCGGCCATCGTGCGCTACCTCTACCAGAGTTGGTACGGCAAACACGCCATTCAGCCGCGCGGCTGCCATCCGCGCGACATCCTGGACCACGTCGTGGACATCGCGCGCTTCCACCAGGTCGCGCCCACCGCTTCAATCGAGATGGTGGATCGGGCCTGCCGCTCCTACTTCCTGGACGATTCGAGGACCGTGTGACTCCGGAACCGGCGCAGGACAGCAACGACTTCATCCGCCGCGTGGAGACGGTATTGCTCGAGCGGCTGGACCGGTTGGAGCGGGAGAACCGCCGCCTGCGGCGGTTCGGCAACATGACGCTGATCGGGATCGCCATCGTCCTGGGCGTGACGCTGGCAGTGTTCTGGTACTCGGGACGGTTCGGCTTCGGTGGTGGCGTGCCGGAGAGTCTGGCCGCCCGGCAATTCACCATCCGCGACGCGAAAGGCTCGACCCGGGGGACCTGGGGGATCGGCGAGGACGGGGCCGTCCGGTTCGTGCTGAGTGACGCACAAGGACGCCCGCGTGTGCGCCTGAGCCTGCTGCCTGACGGCTCGTCCGGCCTGTCGTTCGCGGACACGACCGACCGCAAGCTCGCAGTGCTCGGCGTGATGACCGATCAGTCCATCTCATTCGTAATGAGCGACCGCACCGGGGTGCCGAGGGCGGTCCTCGGCACCTCGAGCAGCGGTGCCTCCAACCTGGTCTTCGCCGACCGGGACGGGGCCACCAAGGCGGGACTCGGCGTCGATGCGCGCGGCCAAGGGTCCTTCACGCTCACCGATCGGGGCTTCAAGCAGGCCGAGGAGCCCGTGCCCGAAGTGGATACCGTCAACGAGGTCGCCGACAGCCAGCCTCCGGCCCAACCAAAGCCGCCGGCCCGCAAGAAGTAACGCGCGGCGTTTGCGGAATTTGTCGTCTCACCCCCCCGTTCCTGGGGCGTGTCGCCTCGTCACCTCGCCCCAGCCGCGCCCACAACGGGCCAGGTCATGCCATGTAAGTGATTTACTGACAAAGCTTTAGCAACCAGCTCGGAATCTCACGTGCGGCCTGTAACCATTGGCACGCGACGTGCTATCTTAGGGAAGTTCTCCGCTGCTCTTCCGCCACCATTCAAGCCCCTCCCCGGAGGCGCTCAAACCATGCGGATTCTGGTCACCGGCGGCGCCGGCTTCATCGGCTCGCACCTCTGCGATCGGCTGCTCGCCGAGGGTCACCAGGTCGTCTGCCTGGACAATTTCTTCACCGGCCGGCGCGACAACATCGAGCACCTGCTCGACCACACCGGCTTCGAAGTCC
>DAINRP010000231.1:0-5033 GCA_036741755.1 Gemmatimonadales bacterium | reverse complement strand
TCGGCCCCATGAAGAGCCCCCACGAGGCAGTAGCGCCCGCCCCCAGCAGCAGCACAACCGCAATCGTTTCCATCGAGACGTTACCGGGCCACGTCCACCGGCTCCGAAGGCGTGTCGGCCTCCGGGCCGGTTGCCGACCGGCCGCTGGTCAGCAATCGCTCAGCGAAGTCCAGCCGCCCCTCCAGCTCCGCCAACCGCTCCTGACCGTGCTGCAGCGCGTCCAGCCGGGCGGAGAGATCCGCCAGCTCCTCCCGCAGGTCCGCGCTCGGCGCCTTCCCCTCGAGCCGGCGGGCATAGGCCCGGACGATCGGGTACAGCAAAGCGCCAGCGATCGCCGCCACCATCACGGCCACGATGCTGAGCGTCTTGGTCTCCTCGGGAGAGAGCGCCGCGAGCTGATGCAGCACGATCATCGCTGTTCTCCCGCGCCCAGCCGGGATGGATCCCGCTGCTGGGCGAGCATCCGCTCCGTGAAGTCGACCCGCTCCTCCAGCTCCAACATCCGCCCGCGATCCATCTCCAGCTCCGCCACCCGCCCCTCCAGCTCCAGCAGCCGATCGAACTGCACCTCACCAGTATCGGTCCCGATGTGCTTGAGGGCGCGATTCCGGCGCCACGCCAGCAAACCCAGCGAGACGGCCACCACCCCTGCGATCGCGCCGTCGCCGCCTGGTCCGGTCGAGGCGCTGTCGGCGATGATCATGATCATGCCGGTGATTCCGACCTGTATGGCCAGATCGAACCAGTCGAGACCGAGCATCTGCTTCAGCCCCATCATCCCTCCATCTATCTGGGGAGCCGCCGGGGTTCCGAATGCCGAGTCAGCAGGTGCTCCGCGCCGGTGCTCGCCTCCACTACTTCCCCTCCGGCAACCGCGCCGCTTCCCGTCGCTGCGCCAGCATTCGCTCGGCGAAATCGAGCCGCTCCTCGAGCTCCATCACCCGATGCTGCAGGGCGTCCACCTCACCGAGGCGGTCGGTCAGCCGGTCGATCTCCTCGCGCAGCGCGGGGTCCTGGCTGGCCGGCTTTCCCTCGAGCCGGCGGCCGATCGCCCGCATCAGCGGGTAGAGTACCACCGCGCAGGCGGCAAAGAAGCCGAGGGCGATCAGTGCAGTCACCGAGGGGGGAAGCGTGATCCATGGCGGGGGCGTCGGAATGTACGGGAGTTCCGGCGGTCCCTGCACGACGACCTGAGTCAGCATGGCCATGCCCCTCCAGCTGCTGGCACCATGTTCATTCGTCCCCCGCGCCGAGCTGAGGCGATTCCCGCCGTGTGGCGAGGACCCGCTCCGTGAAATCCAGTCGTTCCTCGAGCTCCGCAACTCTCGAACGGAGTTCCTGCAACTCTGCCGCGGTCTCTCCCAGATCCTGGCGCTGCCCTCCTCCTTCGAGGCGGCGCGCCCAGGCCTTCCCTGCCGGAATCCCGATCGCGAGCACAACCGGCATCAGCACTCCGAAGATCCCCACCAGGATCAGCGCAAAGTGCTGGTCGGCGTTCATGCGTCACCCCGGCCGATCTCCGGCGTCTCCCGCTGCCGGGCAAGCAGCCGCTCGGTGAAGTCCATTCGTTCCTGGAGTTCCGCCATGTCCTGCCGCAACCGGTCGATTTCCTCGAGCAGCACCGGGTCGGGCGCCGCAGGGAGAGCACCTCCGCGGACACGATCGGCGATCGCGTGACCGATCTCCGTCTTGGAGAGCGCGAACAGCATGCCCCCGCCAAACACGATGATGATGAAAAGCACGCCTTCCATCACTGCCCTCCCGGCAACTGTTCCACATCCCGAGACCTGGCCAGGAGCCGCTCGGTGAAGTCGACCCGCTCCTGCAATTCTGCCATCTCGCCGCGCATCCGCTCCAGCTCCTCGTAGACCGCGGGGTCGGCCCCGGAGTCAATCGGATGCGCCCCACGGATCCGTTCCGCGATGGCGCGGCCGATCGGGCTGAACGAGATCGCGATCGCCGTGCCGCCCCCGAAGATCAGCAGGATGGCGAGAATGCCCTCGATGTCCATGTCAGGCGCTTTCCTCGTGCGCGTCCCGGCCGCGAGTCAGCAGCCGCTCGGCAAAATCGATCCGTTCATGCGCCTCGAGCAGCTGCTGCTGCAGTTGGTCGACTCGCTCCTCGAGGTCTGCCACCGCCCGGGCCGTATCGGCGGGGCCGATACGCGCCTGGGTCCGGATCCGGATCACCTGCACCACCGCCCAGGAGATCGCCACGGTCCCGATGATCGTCGTGAGCATGCCGCCGAGGGCGAGCGCAATCCCAGGATCCATCACTGCGTGCTCCTCGGCAGCGGCTCCGGCGCCCGGGCCTGCGACAGCAACCGCTCGGTGAAGTCGATCCTCTCATGCGCCTCGGCCAGCTGGTGCTGCATCTGCTCCACCTGTTCCCGCAGCGCCGCCACTTCGCCGGCCAGCGCCGGATCGGCCTGCTGACTGCCGTAACGGTACTTCAGTCCCTGCACCACTCCCCAGACGATGGCCCCGGTGACCAGAATGCCAGTCAACATGCCGAAGATCGGGACCAGCGCCTCCGCGTAACCCATGGTTCAGCCTCTCGGCAACTGATCGATGCTTCGCCCCTGCGCCAGCAGCCGCTCGGTGAACTCCAGGCGCTCATGGGTTTCGGCGAGCTGGGCCCTCAGCTGCTCGACATCGTCGGAAAGCTGGTCGACTCGCTGCACCAGCAGCGGCGTGCCCACGTCACCCCCGCGCGCCCGGTGCGCGATCGCCTGACCTACCGGCCCGAGGATCTTCACGGCAGTCCATGCCATGATGCCGAGGATCGGGATGGAGCCGATCAGCGCGGCGATGATAATGCCGATCGATGGCTCTCCGCTGGCAGCAGCCTGCATGGTCATGGCTTCGATTCCGGTTCACTCACGACTTGAGCCGAGCGTCCTGCTCGCGGCCCGATGCCAGCAGCCGCTCCGTGAAGTCCAGCCGCTCCTGGGTCTCGGCCAGCTCGAGGCGCATCGTCTCGAGCTCGCGCTTGACCTCGCCCAACTCCTGCCCCAAGAGCGCAAGCCCTTCCTCATCGGCATCGGTCGCATTGACCCGGATCGCGTGGGCGATCGCGGCGCCGATCTGGCTGCGGGCGATCAGCACCAGACCGACCATGATGAAGAGGATCGACATCGGAATCGTTGGACCGTCCATGCGCCCCTCAGTGCATTGCGTTGTATGGTCCAGATGGATCGCCCGGCCCCGGGACGACTTGGCTGCTGTACGGCGGGACGTTTCAGGATGTTTCAGCGTGGATCGTCCGGCTGGGCGTCGACACCGCCTCGCGTCGCAGCTCACCGATGGATCCCGTCGGCACCGGAATCTGGCGGTCCCTACTACGGGCGTTTGCCCTTGATCTGAACCAGTCGCTCCTTGGCGAGCTTCCGCCCGGTGGGAGTTGCCGCGAGACCGCCCCCCGCCGTTTCGCGGTAGCGGACATCCATGGATCGGCCGATCTCTCCCATGGTATCGATGACCTCATCGACCGGGATCGGAAACCGGATCCCCGCGAGAGCCATCTCGATGCCGGCGAGGGCCATTGCTCCCCCGGTCGCATTGCGATAGACGCAGGGCACTTCGACGAGTCCACCGAGCGGGTCGCAGACGAGGCCGAGTGTCCCCTGCATCGTGAGCGCGACAGCATGCGCCGCCTGGGTCGGGGAACCACCGAGCAACTCCACTCCCGCGGCGGCGGCCATGCCTGCTGCCGCCCCGGTCTCGGCCTGGCACCCCCCCTCCGCTCCGGAGAGCGACGCACGCACCGCGACGACCGCGCCCACCAGCCCCGCCGTGGCGAGGGCACGGACGAGTTGATCATCCGTGACGGGACGGTGCCGGGCAAGACCGAGCAGCACGCCTGGGAGAACGCCGGCCCCGCCGGCAGTGGGCGCTGCGACGATCACGCCCATCGCGGCGTTGACCTCCTGTACGGCCAGCGCCGAGGCGATCACTTCCGTGAAGACCGTCCCGGCGAGGGGGCCTGCGCCGCGGGTCATCCTGGCAGCGTCGCCGCCAACCAGGCCGCTGACGCTCATCAGATCTCCGGGGAGTCCGCGCGCCACCGCGTGCCGCATGACATCGAGCGCCCGCTGCAGTGCGGCCTCGATCTCCGGCCGGGTCTTGAGTCCGTCGTCGGCCTCGGTACGCAATGCCAGCTCGCCGAGGCTGAGACCCTGAGCCTCCGCCTGTTCCACCGCGTCGCCGAGCGACTCGAACATCAGGCGATCCTCGGGATTGAGCGGATCATGCTGACGGCAGGGATCGCGCGGATCACTTCCAGCGCGGTCGGGTTGACGGGACGATCCAGTTCGTAGATGTGGATCGCGCTGCCACCCTTTTGCCGCCGGGAGACTTTCATCGTCGCAATGTTGTCACCCTGTCGCGCGAGGACGGTACTCACAGCGGAGATGATGCCGGGCACGTCCTGGGCGACAAAGACCAGCGTCGGGAAGGCACCGGTCACCTCGACCGGGAAGCCATCGATCTCGGTGATCACGATCCGGCCGGCACCAATCGAGGAGCCGGTGACCACCGCCTGCCGCTCGCCCTGACGGAGACTGATCCGGGTGGTGTTCGGGTGATGCTCGCCGCGCAACTTGCTGTTGGCGAAGCTGAACTCGAGACCGGCCTTCTCGGCCAGTTCGAGGCTGTCGCGCAGCCGTTCATCGTCGGGAAAGAAGCCGAGCAGACCGCCGACGATCGCGCGGTCGGTGCCATGACCGCTTCCCGTCCTGGCGAACGACCCGTGCAGTTCGATCTTCGCGGACTCCGGCTGGCCACCGACCAGACTCCGGGCGAAGAGTCCGATGCGGCAGGCCCCCGCGGTGTGCGATGACGAGGGGCCCACCATGACGGGGCCGATGATATCGAGGAGAGAGACCATGAAGGAATCTACAACAGCTCGACATCCCGGATGGTACCGAGACTCAGGGCGATTTCGGTCGACTCGTCGCCCGGCGGCTGGAGATAGACCTCGTGGGCCGTCACGTGCGTGTCCACACTGGTCGGTACCCCGACGACCTCCTGTCC
>DAINRP010000230.1:0-5038 GCA_036741755.1 Gemmatimonadales bacterium | reverse complement strand
TGAAGCCGTTGGCGACCCCGCCCAGCGAATTGACGATCTCGCGCAGCGCGCGGTCGTTCATGTCCATCACGCGGCGCCACGCGATGCGGCGATTGTCGATGCCGAGCCCGTTGCCCCAATAGATGTGGTTGTCCAGCATCGCCGACAGCAGGTTGTGCGCCGAGGTGATGGCGTGGAAGTCGCCGGTGAAGTGCAGGTTGATCTCGTCCATCGGGACCACCTGCGCGTAGCCGCCGCCGGCGGCCCCACCCTTGACGCCGAAGACCGGGCCCAGCGAGGGCTCCCGGATCGCGACCACCACCTTCTTGCCGAGCTTGCGCAGGGCCTGGGCGAGGCCCACGGTCACCGTGGACTTGCCCTCGCCGGCCGGGGTCGGGTTGATGCCGGTCACCAGGACCAGGCGGCCCTTCGGCGAGCGCCTGGCGATCGCTTCCGCGCTGATCTTGGCCTTGTAGCGCCCGTAGGGGAGGATTTCGTCCGCCGTGAGACCGACTTCGGCGGCGACGTCAGCGATGGGCCGCATCTTCGCGGCCTGGGCAATCTCGATATCGGATGGCACGTTGGACATGGCGGGCGGTCTTCCCCTGGGAGAAGGGTGCGGGTCTGGACGGCGGGCGCCCCGGCTCTGGGCCAAGGGTCATCCGGTGGACAATTGTAGAACCAGCGATGTGAACGATCCGTGAAACCGTCTGATTCAGCCCCTCACACGGGAGCCGAACACCCGGGTGGCGTTCGCGCCTGTCTGGGCGATCAGCGCCTCAGCGGTCACTCCCCGCACCCCGGCGATGTGCGCGGCCGTGTGCCGTACAAAGGCCGGCTCGTTGCGCCTGCCGCGTCGCGGCACCGGAGCCAGGTAGGGAGCATCGGTCTCCACCAGCAGGCGGTCGTCGGGCACCGCGCGCACCACGTCGTCGCGGCCCCAGTTCTTGAAGGTGACCATCCCGCTGAATGACACATAATAGCCGTTCTCGAGCGCCGCCTGCAGCAGGCCGGGGCCGCTGGAGAACGAATGCAGGATGACCGTCGCCCGGGGGTGTTCGCGGAGGACGGCGATGACGTCCTCGTCTGCCTCACGGGCGTGGATCACCACCGCCTTACCCGCCGCCGTCGCCAGCGCCAGCTGCCGGTCGAAGACCACCTGCTGGACGGCCCTCGGCGCGTGCTCGTAGTGATAGTCGAGGCCCATCTCGCCGGCCGCCACCACCCGCGGGTCCTCGAGCGCCTTCCGCAGCCACTCCTCGGTTGCGCCGGTCCAGGTGGCGGCGTCGTGGGGATGCACCCCCGCGGTGGCGGAGAGCCGCTGGTCCCGCGCCGCGAGTTCCAGCGCCCGTGCCGCCGCGGCCGGCGACTCCCCGATCACCACGATGTGTCCGACACCGGCCTCCCAGGCCCGGGCCAGCACCTCTTCCAGGTCGGTCGCGAACTGTTCCGAGCCCAGGTGACAGTGGCTGTCGACTAGCATGCTACCCCGGGCGCGACGAGGGATCCCGGCGCCTGCTGCGGCGGGATCCCTGGGGCGCTCAGCGCGGTCTGGGTGAGTCGCTCACCCACCCCGTCAGACCCCGACCGGCGTCTTGCTGGTGGCGGCGCGCGCCACCGTCTTCACGCCACGGGCGTCGGCGCCGGGCCACTTGTGTTCGATGGCCATCAGCACCGGCGCCGCGATGTAGATCGAGGAGAAGGTGCCGGTGAAGACGCCGAAGAACATGACCAGCGCGAACGGCCGGATCACTTCGCCGCCGAAGATCGCCAGGGCGAGCAGCGTCGACAGCGTGGTGCCGTGGGTCAGGATGCTCCGCGGGAGGGTCTCGTTCACCGACCGGTTCAGGATGTCGCTGAAGTGGTCGCGCTTGTACTTATGCAGGTTCTCGCGGACCCGGTCGAAGATGATGATCGTGTCGTTGAGCGAGTAGCCCACCATCGAGAGCACCGCGCCGACGACGACCAGGCTCACCTCGAGCCGCATGATGGCGATGAAGCCGATGGTCAGGATGATGTCGTGCGCCGTGGCCGCGATGGCCGCGAGCCCGAAGCGCCACTCGAAGCGGAACGCCAGGTAGGCGAGCACGGCAAGGAAGCTGTAGAAGATCGCGAGGAACGCCTTGGTCCTCAGTTCGCCGCCGACCTTGGGGCCGACTGCGCCGGTCCGGTCCAGCACGTAGGTACCCTTTCCGAGTGCCTCGTCGAGGGCGGCGGTCACCACTGCCGTGGTCGCCTGCGTGTTGTCGGCGTCGGCGCCGGCCTTGGCGGTGCGGGCGCGGATGGTGAAGCCCCCGGCCCCACCGAACGCCTGAATCTCCGCGCCGTGCAAGCCCTGGGCATCGAGGGCTGAGCGGACCTTGCCGATATCAACCCCAGGGCGGGCCTTCACCTGCACCAGGGTGCCGCCGGTAAACTCGATGCTGTAGTTGAGCCGCCAGACGATCAGGGCGACGAAACTGAGCGCGAAGAGCGCGCCGGTCACCATGTAGGCGTAGCGGCGGAAGCCGATGAAGTCGTAGTTGGCGTGCGCGAGGAGGCGGATCATCAGATGCTCAGGGTTTCCATGGCCGGCGACTTGTCCAGCCAGATCATGTAGAAGGTCCGGGTCACGAAGACCGCGGTGATCATCGAGGCAAGGACGCCGATGGTGAGCGTCACCGCGAAGCCTTTCACCGGGCCGGTACCAAACTGGAAGAGGAAGAGCGCCGTCATGACCGTGGTGACGTTCGAGTCCACGATGGCGTTCATGGCGTGCTTGAAGCCCTCGTCGATCGACAGCCGCACGGTCTTCCCGAGCTCGAGCTCCTCGCGGATCCGCTCGAAGATCAGCACGTTGGCGTCCACCGCGATGCCGATCGAGAGGATCAGGCCGGCAAGGCCCGGCAGCGTCAGCGTCGCGCCGAACATCGACAGCACGCCGAAGGAGAACAGGATGTACAGCCCCAGCGCCACCACGGCGAGCACCCCGCTTATGCGGTAGATGCCCACCATGATCAGGATCACGAGCAGCGTCCCGACGATGCCGGCCGTCAGGCCCTGTTGAATCGAGTCCGCGCCGAGGCTCGGGCCGACCTGCTGTTCCTCGACGATCTTGAGCGGCACCGGCAGCGCACCGGCCCGGAGCGTCAGCGCGAGGTCGCGCGCCTCCTGGAACGACTTGCCGGTCAGGGTGATCTGGCCGCGGCGGTCGATCCGCTCCTGGATGACCGGCGGACGGCCCTGTACCCGATCGTCGAGGACGATCGCCATGTAGTTGCCGACGTTCTTGGCGGTGCCCTCGCCGAAGTCGCGGGCGCCCTTGCGATCCAGTTCGAAGGTGACGATCGGTCCGCTGGTGAGCGGGTCGATCTCTTCCTTCGCGTCCACCAGGTTGGTGCCGGTGACGATGGGCCGGTCCTCGAGGACGTACAGCGTCCGGTACGCCTTGGCGCCGACGCTGATCGGGCTCGCCGCCCAGCGGTATTCGAACCGCCGGGGAAAGAGCGCCTTTACGTCGGGAACGTTCATCAGGCTGTCCACCCGCGCCACCGCGCCCTCCTCGGCCAGGTACTCGCCGGGATAGAGCTGGGTGTTGGCCTGGGCGGCGGTGAGGATCAGGCCGGAGAGAGCGCCCCCGACCACCGGCGCGCTGGCAGTGTCCTGCTTGGCAGAGTCGCCCTTGAGCAGGTCGAGCACCGCCGAGCGGGTCGTGTCCCCCGGGACCCCGCTGGCCTTGATCCCGAGACGCTGGAGTGCACGGTCCATCGCCGGCAGCGCCTTGTCCAGCGCGTCGGAGCGGTCTGTGATCCGGAATTCGAGGAAGGCGCTCTTCTGGACGATGGCCTTGGCGCGGCCGGGATCGCTGATACCGGCGAGCTCCACCACGATGCGGGTATCGCCCTGCTTCTGCACCAGCGGTTCGGTCACGCCGAACTCGTCGATGCGCTTGCGGAGCACGGTGAGTGCGAGATCGATGTCCCTGGCCGGGTCGGAGGAGACCCGCTTGGACTGATCCAGCTCGAGACCGAGATGCATGCCACCCTGCAGGTCGAGGCCCAGCTTGAGGGGGACCTGGCGCACGGTGGTATCGCGCATGATGCCGTTGGTGTTCACGCGGATCGTGGTGTCGCGCGGGATGAGCGCGATCACGGAGGTGATGGCCATGGCGGCAATGATGCCGATGCGGGTTTTGAGAGAGGTTACGACCATTCCGTTCTAGTCATGAGACGCGCGACTCGGGTCTATCAAGGGCGCATGCCGGGCGAGCGCGTCGAGCGCCGCGGCACGGTCCCGCACCAGTTGCTGTTTGAAGTCTTCCACGGACGCGAACTTCGCCACATCGCGGAGCCGTTCCACCCACTCCACCCGCACCCACTGGCCGTACAGGTCGACATCGACCCCGAACAGATGCACTTCGATCCCTCGCCGGTTCTCGCCGAACGTCGGCCTGGGCCCCTGGTTCAGCATCCCGCCGGCGTGGCCTCCCGCCCACTCCACCCGGGCGGCGTAGACCCCGTCGGGAGGAAGCAGCTTCCGTTCGGGAAACTCCCCCACGTTGATCGTGGGAATCCCGATCGTCCGGCCCCGCCCCTCGCCGGGCACCACCCGCCCGCTCAGCGTGTAGGGGCGCCCCAGCAGCCGGGCAGCGGTCCTGAGATCACCGCCGGCCACCGCTCGGCGAATCGCCGTGCTGGAGACCGCATGGCCGCCCAGTTCGACCTGCCCCACGACATCCACCACAAAGCCGTCCGAGGCGCCCAGCCGGCGCAGCGTCTCGACGTCACCGCTGCGTCCCCGGCCGAAGCCGTGATCGTGTCCGATGACCAGTTCCTTCATGCCGCAGCGGCCGATCAGCACCTCGCGAACAAACCGCTCCGGCGTGTACGCCGCGAGCCGCCGGTCGAACCGCAGGAAGACCACGTAGTCGAGCCCGGTCAGGGCCAGGATCTCCCGCCGCTCGGGGCCGCTCGTCAGGAGCGGCGGCGCGGCCTGCGGATTTACCACCTCGAGCGGATGCGGCTCGAAGGTCACCAGCACGCTCTTCCGGTCCGCCGCCCGGGCCCGCGCCACGATCTCC
>DAINRP010000229.1:0-5091 GCA_036741755.1 Gemmatimonadales bacterium | reverse complement strand
GGCCGCCCCACCGACTTCGCCGCGCTCAAGGCGACCGGCGCCTTGCCGTTCGAGGCGGTGCCGGTCTGGGAGGAGCCGGGTGGCTTGCGCCTGGCACAGAGCCTCGCCATCGCCAATCACCTCGCTCGCGTGCACGGGCTCGTCGGCCGGACGGCCGTGGAGGCCGCGCAGTGCGACCAGTGGCTCGGGGCGGTCGACGACGTGCGGGTGGAGCTGCGCAAGCTCGTCAGCACGCCTGCCGACCAGCGCGCCGCGCTCCGCTCCGACCTGCGCTCGGCCACGCTGCCGCGCTGGCTCGGCTACCTGGACCGGCTGCTGCGTGCCAACCAGGGCGGTAGCGGCTTCGCGGTGGGTGACGCCGTGACGCTGGCCGACCTGGCGCTCTGGTACCTGCTCGAGATGCTCCGCGACAACGGCTTCGGCGAGGCGCTGGATCGATACCCGGCGCTGGTGGCCTTCGCCCAGCGGATCGCGAGCCGGCCGCGCGTCGCCGCCTACCTCGCGTCGCCGCGGCGGCACCCGTTCACGCCGCTGCCCGCGTGAGGCGAGCGGCGGTACCCGCAAGGGCGCTTGGATTACACCGCCACCTGGGGGCATTCTTGCCATTCTGCGCCGAATCCTGGGCTCACCCGAAGCAGGAGGAAGAGATGAATCCCCACCCTGGAACGAGCCGGCGCTTGCGCCGGTTTGCACTTCTGAGTTCTGCCGCGTTGGTGGCGGCCGGCTTCACCAGCGGGACCGCCGACGCAGCCGGCGGCAATCGGTTCAAGGCATCCGGACCTGTCATGGGGGCGGGCGAAGGCAGCGAGTTGCGCACGCCGCTGCAGTTCGAGGAAGAGGCGGCGAACAACCCCCTGGCGGGCAGCCAGGTACTCTTCTCCCGGTGCCGCCGGGCACCGTTTTCCGGCACTGCCGGCCTTTACAGCCCGATCTCCGCGCCCGAGCACGACGTGATCGTCGGGGACACGGAATTCGCCTTTGCCGACGGTTCGACCTGCTACAACCCGCAGAACGAGCAGAACATGGTCATCAACCCTTCGGACGCCAAGAACATCGTGACGTCTGCGAACGAGTACCGTTACAACGCGCACGTTGCCTATTACACGAAGGACGGCGGCGCGAGCTGGGCCAACGTCATCATGCCGGGATGGACTCGCTCGACCGGCGGGTCCGGCATCTTCGGACACCTGGATTCCTGCGGTGACCCCGTGCTCGCGTTCAGCCCGGACGGCAGCCGCCTGTACTACTCCGGCCTGGTGTGCAACTTCGACAAGTTCCCGCGGCAGATTTCCGGTGTGGCCGTGGCCGTCTCGCTCGACGGCGGCGCCCACTGGAGCGCGCCCGTCATGGTGAGCTCGGCAGCCACCGGCGACTTCTTCCAGGACAAGGAGTGGATCGGCGTCGGCAACGACGGCACCGTCTACGTGACGTGGACCCGGTTCTACCAGGGCCCCCGCGGCCTCGGCTACCTCAAGTCGCCCATCGTCATGGCCAGCTCCAAGACCGGCGGAAAGTCGTGGTCGTCGGTGAAGCAGGTTTCGGACGATGCGCATCCGTACAACCAGGGATCGCAGGTGGGGATGGCGCCGGACGGCACGCTCTTCGTCGCGTACGAAGGCGCGACGCCGAGCAGCCGCTACTCGCAGGACGCGCTGATCGTGGCCCGCTCTACCGACGGCGGGAGTCACTTTACGAACACCGAGGTCGCGCGCGTCTACGACGACCTCGATTGCTACCCGATTCAGCTGCCCGGCGCCCAGAACCGGCAGACCCTGTCCTTCGAGCAGTTCCGCATCAACAGCTTCCCATCCATGGCGATCGACAGGACCACCGGCAAGATCGCCATCGTGTGGGCGGACAACGAGGGATCCGGAAGCTGCGGCACGGGCGCAGCGAGCTTCGTCGGGACGACCTCGAACCAGGTGAAGCTCGTCACGTCGTCGGACGGGCTAACCTGGTCGGGCCCGGCGAAGATCACATCGGGACCGGCCGACAAGGTCTATCCGTCGGTGGGCGCAAACCAAGACCGAATCGTCGTCGGCTTCTACACGCGCGAATACTCGCCCGTTCCGACCGACAGCGATCGCAGGTGCGGGATCTCGGAGCTCGACACGGTCACCGGCGCTGTCGTCCTGCCAACCGACGAAGCGCGACGCGCCGCACCGGTCTGCCTCGATTGGGCCCTCAAATCGTCGGACGACGGCTTCAAGGGGCAGCAGCGAGTCACCTTGCAGTCGTCGAACCCCTACATCCTGTTCGCCGGCTCGTTCATCGGCGACTACACCGGGACCGCCGTGGATGCAGCCGGCGGTGCGGTCACGGGATGGACGGATTTTCGGGGTAACCCGGGCGCCACCGCCCCGAACCAGGACATCGTGATCGGCGCCGGCTACTGATCGAGCGGGTACCGGCGCCTCGGGGCGCCGGTACCCTGTAGCCCCGCCTGGTGCACCGCCGGTGCCGAGGGCGCACTGTGCCTGGGTGCGGCGGCGTGGCTACCCTAACGCGCGCTTCAGGAGGAGCGGGCCGCGGTGCGCGCTTTGGCCGCGTCCTCGGCCTGGGTCAGCAGGGTCGCCGGCTCCTTCAGCAGGGCGCTCAGCCCCAGGCAGAGGACCAGCAGGGTGATGAGGCCGACGAGCGACCCATCCATGGAGCCAGTCACCGGCGACTTGAGGCCGTCCATGGCGAAGATGAAGAGGATCCCCGCGATCTGCCCCATCAGCAGGAGCAGGCCATTGGAGGTCCCCTCCGGGATTGGGTAGGCGATCTCCGCCGCGTACTGGAAGCCGATCGGCCCCGCGCTCAGCAGGAAGAAGCCCAGCACCACGGAGGAGGGCGAGAGGAGGTGCGAGATCCCGCTCGACAACTGCTCGTCCTTCGGCGCCCAGACCGTCGACTTCATGGTCCGCAACGGGTTCGCGCGCGAGGTCACGAAGACCGAGATGCTCGAGAACATCGCGCGCTCACGCGAGCTCGGGTTGGTCCTCAACGCCGACAACGTGCAGCGGCGCGTGAACTTCATGTGCCACTGCTGCGGCTGCTGCTGCAACGTGCTCCGGGGCATCACGGAGCACGGCCACCCGAATGCCGTGGTGACCTCCAACTTCATCGCTGGCTCGGACCGCGACCGATGCAAGGGTTGCGGCACCTGCTCCAGACGGTGCCCCATCCACGCCGTCCGCGGTGTCCCCGACCCGGACCCCCGCTTCCGAAAACATGGACGGCCCCACGTGGACGAGTCGCTCTGCATCGGCTGCGGGGTCTGCACGCTGCAGTGCAAGTCCGGCGCCATGAGGCTGCACAAGCGCGCCCAGCGGGTGCTTCATCCCGAGACCACGTTCGAGCGGGTCATCCTGCAAGCCCTGGAGAGGGGAACCTTGCAGAACCAGCTCTTCGACGATCCCGGCAGCAAGTCGCAAGCCTTCGTCCGTGGAATCGTGGGCGGGTTCCTGAGGCTCCCGCCCGTCAAGCGCGCCCTCATGAGCGACGCACTCCGCTCGCGCTTCCTCGGTGCCATGAAGAAGGGCGCTGCGATGCAGGGGAAGCAGCGCATGACCGAGGTCTGAGGGCGCGGGTCCATACCGCAGACTCGAGGGCCTCCCGAGCAACTTTCCTCGCACTTTCGGTCCCCTTCTGGGACGGCGACCTCGACCTGGCCCGACGTGGGGCGGGTCCGGCGCGGTCGGCCCGGCGCCGTTACAAAAATGGGATGTGCCGGAACATCAGGACGCTCCACCACTTCGAGCCGCCCGCCACCGAGGAGGAGATCCGCGCCTCGGCCCTCCAGTACGTGCGCAAGCTCTCCGGATACCTCGCGCCGTCCCGGGGGAACCAGGCAGCCTTCGACCGGGCGGTGGGGCGAGTGACGGACGCCACCCGCGAGCTTCTGGCCTCGCTCACCGCCCAGGGGCCGCCGCGGAACCGCGAGGCGGAGCGGCTGAAGGCAATCCAGCGCGGGCTGCAGCGGGAACGGCGGCGGGTGGGGCCGGAGTGAGGCGGCGGCCCCGGCCCAGGAGCGCGGTCGCCATCCCTCGGTGGCGATCGCTCGTGTCCACGTCCGACCACGGGCTTCTCCAGGGCCGCGCTGTTGCGTCGACCGCTCGAGGCCGCTGGACGCCCAGCCCATCGAGCACCTTCGTGAAGAACGCCCGGGCCGCGGCCGCCAGACTGATGTCGAGCACCTCTGGGTCGCTGAACCCGAGGCGGCGGAGCCGAACTACGTCTGCCTGGGTCATCCGATCGGCCTGGGTGGCAACATTGGCGGCAAACTCCATCATCGCGACCTCGACCGGTGAGGGATCGGCCGTCGCCGGATCGCGCTCCATCGCTGCCATGCGTCCAGGGCTTGCGGGCGAATGGCCAGGACGCGCGTCAGGTTCCACACGTAGCCGTCCTTGGCCAGGTCGGCGTCGAACAGCTCCCGGGCGCGGCCGCTGGCCTGATCGTCCTCGATCACTCGAATGAAACGGAGCGCCGATGGTTCTGCAGCCTGGCCGGCGGACGGAGCGTTGCCCGCCTTCACTGCCTGTCCTGCACCGCTGCCACCGGGCGCACCGCGCGTGGCACGGCGGCGGGGCGAGCCTCACGGCGAACGGAACACGAGCGAGCACGGCGGCTGGATCGCCGCGCCGGCCGGCGCCTGGCAGGTGGCGAACACGACCTGGTCGCCCGCTCGCGCTGTTGCCCAGAGGATGACGGCGACCCGGCGACCATCGGCCTCGACGACCAGGCGCGAGCAGGTGGTATCGACACCGGCGAGCAGGCATCGCACCTCGTCCTGCGTGGAGTTCAAGCCATGCTGCGCGAGCTTGGCACGCGTGGGCGCGCCGAATGCGGACACCATCCGGTCGCCCTGCGCCTCTTCCACCGATACCCAGTTGGCGAAGAAAGCTGGCGGGCACGTCGCGCCCCGCTCCCGCAGCTTCGAGCCGGAGGCGCGCCCGCTCCGCCACGGCGTCAACGGCAGAGGGAGTTTTCGGCGACGACAGGGAGGCGCTATCAGCGGTGCCGTCCCATCCGCCCACCGCGGAAGCCAGTGCCGAAGGCGAGACGCGTACCGAAGCCTCGCGGACCGCCCCACGCCGGTCCCCG
>DAINRP010000228.1:0-5108 GCA_036741755.1 Gemmatimonadales bacterium | reverse complement strand
CCGCCCGTGCCGAATCGGGGAGGTTGGCGCGGTCGAAGGCGAGGCCGGTCTCCCAGTGCCCCCACTCGGCGCGCTGTCCCTTGCGGGCGATCTCCCGGAACTCACCCACGGCATCCTTCGGCCGTCCCTCACCCAGGGCCACCCAGCCGCGGGCCTGGTACCACGTCGCATCCCCGCGCCGAGTTCCCTCCGGCACCGCCGACTCCGCCTCGGTCAGCAGGCGCCTGGCCTCCGCGGTTCTCCCCGCCATGGCGTAAACGGTGGCGAGGTTGCCGTAGGGCCGGTCGAGTGGCGGCAGCGACTTGAGCGGATACTTCGCGAGCCCATCCTGCAGGATCCTGAGCGCCGCGGCGGAATCGCCGTTGAAGAAGAGGGCCATCCGCGCGCGATTGGCCTCGACGGAGAGAGCCTGCCCCGGCAAGCCACGCTGCACCAGGACGGCGGCATTCGCCGCACGCTCCCGTTCCGCCTCGGTCAGCCGCCCATGCAGCAGGGCAATCCCTGCCAGCCCGCCATGGGTGTAGTTCTGGTACTCGGGGGCGTGCACCTGGAGCCCCATCTCGAGCAGGGCGCGTTTGGCGCTGTCGACCGGGCCGGTCACTGTGAACAGCAACGTCCGGCCGCGCAGATAGATCGGTGAGCCGGGGTTGGCCTTGCCGAAGCTCTCAATGGTCCGCCGCGCGGCGTCGAACTTCCCCTGCCCGAGCTGGGCATTCGCCAGCTGCAGCACGGTGTTGCCGAGACCGCCGGGACTGTTCACCGCCACCGTGGCGAGCGATTCCGACTCGGCGAACCGGCCCGCCGATCCCAGCGTCAGGGCGAGGTTGTTGAGGGCGATGTTGTTGAGGGGATCGACCGCGAGGATGCGGCGGTAGGCGGCCTCCTCCAGTTCCGGCCGCGAATCCACCCGGTCGTAGTAGTAGGCGGTGGTCAGCTCCCGCTCGAGCTCCGGAAGCCGGTCGCGGTGCTGGTAGGCGCGCGTGGTCGCGGCGGCCTGCTCCTCGAAGCTGGCGCCGACATTACTCAGGGCGACCGCAAGCTTTCGCCACGCCATCGCGAAGCTGCTGTCGAGGGCGATGGCCTGCTGCAGAATCGGGATGGCCTTGCTCGCCTCACCCCGATCGCTGAGCGCATTGGCCTCGCTGTAGAGCCGGAGGGCCTCGAGCGACGTCGTCGTCACCTTCTCGAGCGGCTGCCCGCCGCGGATCGTGCGCAGCGACTCGCCGATCCGCTCCCGCACCTTGCCGGAGAGCCGGTCGATGGCGGCGACGATCCCCGCGTCGTCCGGCGCAGTCTCCCGGATCGCGATCAGCTCGCTCCCGTCCTGGGCGCTGATGATCTTGGCGACCAGCACGTAACTCCGCCCCACCGCGCTGATCTCGCCGGCGACGATGGCCTTGGCACCCTCGCGCTGGGCAATGTCGCGGGCGAGCGCGAGGGTGAGTGGCGAATTGAGCGGCTTCTGCATCCGCCCCAGCGCGTCGTTGACCGCGGATGTCGACACGATGCGCACCGTCGGCGACTGGCCGAGGTCGATGCGGAAGGCTTCGGTGACCGAGCCGGCGAGGGTCGAGTCTGGGGTACGATTTTCGAAGTCGGCAACGATGAGCTGGTCCTTCTCACTCAGCTTGCCCGAGGCCATCAGGGTGCCGATGGGTCCGATGCCGAGCAGTCGCATCGCGGTATACACGATGGCGCTCAGCGCCAGTGCACTGAATGCGAGGTAGCCGCCGCGCAGCGACTTCTTCCAGGTGAGGTGCCGCTGCATCCCGGTCTCGCCGCTCGCCGAGTACATCCCGGTGGCGCGTGCCTGGTCGCGCCGGCGCTCCATGAGGCCGGTCACGATCATGATCGGCAGGCCCGCCCCCACAAGCCCCGCGCCGGCCCACGGCACCCAGTCAGGCAAGCCGAGCTGGATGGTGAGGAAGTAGACGACGCCGAGCGCCGCGACGGCAGCAACGAGGAAGATCCCTGCCATGCGACCGGGATGGCTGTACCACCGGTCCTCGATGCGCACGGCCTGGGTCGGCTGCGTCTGCGTGGGCGTCATGCCGCCGCTCGGCGTGCCCAGCACCTCCAGGCGTTCCACTACTTCCTCGGCATTCTGCCACCGGTCGGCCGGCCGTTTGGCGAGGCAGCGCATCACCGTCTCCGCCAGTGCCGGTGGGCAGGTCGCGCGGAGCTCGCTCACCGGTTTCGGGGCCTCGGTGACGTGCGCGGCCAGTACCTGTTGCGGCGTCATCCCCACAAAGGGCGGGCGGCCGGCGAGCAGTTCGTAGCCCATCACGCCGAGAGCGTAGATGTCGGCGCGGTGATCGACATTCGGGTCGGCGGCGGCCTGTTCAGGTGCCATGTAGGTCGGGGTGCCGAGCGCGATACCGACGGAGGTGAGACTGTTGCGGCCGGTGGCCTCGCTGACGGCCTTGGCGACGCCGAAGTCCATCACCAGCGCGTGGCGGCCGGAGAGCATGACGTTGTCGGGCTTGATGTCGCGGTGAACCACGCCGCGGCCATGCGCGTACGACAGCGCATCGGCTACGTCCCGGAGCAGGCGAGTCGCCTCGGCGAGCGGGAGTTCGCCCTTCTTGCTCAGCCGGTCACGAAGCGATTCGCCGTCGATGTACGGCATGACGTAATAGAGGAAGCCGGCGGCCTCTCCCGAATCCAGGAGCGGCAGGATGTGCGGGTGCTGCAGCTGGGCGGCGATCTCGATTTCGCGGACGAAGCGGGCTGGGCCGAGGGTCGCGGCCAGCTCGGGACGGAGCACCTTCAGCGCGACCTTGCGGCGGTGCTTAATGTCCTCGGCGAGGTAGACCGTGGCCATCCCTCCAGCGCCGAGTTCGCGCTCGAGGGTGTAGCGGTCAGCGAGGGCAGCCTTGAGAAGGTCGGACGGATCGGACAGGGATGGCCCCGAAGTGGGAGGATTCGAGGCTAGAGTATAGAACCCGAGGCCTTCAAGAGCCAGAGGCCCTTCTCGCCCCGGATGGACTTACTCCGCACTGTCCGGCGCTCCCCCCGCCCGCGCCACCTGATCGGCGCGGATCTTCCCCGCATCGAACTTCTTCGCCGCACTCAGCATCTTGGCGATGGTCTCGTCGAAATCGGCCTTCTGCCCCCGCTTGAGCGTGAACCGGAGCGGGTTGATCCGCGCCAGCACGAAGGCCTTGAGGTAGGGGCTCTCGAAGCCGCGCGACTTGAGCCCGCTCACCGCCTCCGACACCGCGGCATCGAGTTCGAGCAGCTTCTCCGCCCGCTCGCGCCGAGTTGCGAGGGCGGTCGAAAGCTTCGAGCCCAGGAAGGCCTCGCACCGCTTGAGGACCGGATGGTAGGCGCCGCCGGAGAACCGCCCGTTCTTCTGGTAGCAGCAGCCTAATGTGAGCAGCGACGGCTCCTCGAACTCGGTCTCGTAGCTCTTCTCCGCCCGGTCATCGAGCTGGGCCAGCGCCTCCGCGAGCCGGATCACCTCGAAGGCGCGCTCGCGCACGTTGTGGGCCTTCTCGCAGTTGAGCACCAGGATCCGGTGCGCCACCTCCGGCTCCGGCACCACCAGCGCCACGACCGTGCGGGCACCGAGGGCGCGGAGTGCGGCCAGCCGATGGTTCCCGTTTGGCGTCCAGTACTGTCCCTCGCCACTCCGCACCGCGATCACCGGATCCATGAAGCGGCCCAGCCGGGTCATGGCGTCGGCGAGGCGGGCGACGTGGGGCTCCGAGAGATCCCGCTGATAGGGCGTCGGCGCCACCTTCTCGAGCGGCAGTCCGGCGAGCAGCTGCCACTGTGATCCCAGCGGCTCGCGGTAGCTGCCGATCACCACGCCGCCATCCTCGATGATCTGCTCGCTCAGCCGCTCGAGCGGCGCCGGAAGCTGGGTCGAGGTGAGCTGTTTGGGTGTGAGGCCACGCGGCTCCGGCGCCGCCTTGGCGCGCTTGCGGGTGGCCTTCTTCTTCGGGGCGTCGGCCATGGGAGAACCGGGAATGAGTGGGGGCAGCCGGTAACGCAAGGAAATCTGAAGCCCAGCCCCGGCGAGAGCCAGTACGGCGGTCCCTTGACCAGAACGCTCCCCGAACTGCACTATCTGCCCGGCGACCAACCGCTCCCCTCTCTCGACGTTCGAGGCTTTCACGATGCGACCCACCCTCATGGGGCTCATCTTCGTTGCCCTTCCCCTGACCCTCAGCGCCCAGGCGCCCGGCAAGTGGCCGCCGGATTCACTGATCAACACCAAGGTCATCCCACACGACACTCCGGTGATGCAGGTGGTCGGCACCATGCGCAGCTTCGCCGGCGGGCTCGGCGTGCGCTGCAGCTTCTGCCATGTCGGCGAGGAAGGAAAGCCGCTCGAGACCTATGACTTCGCGCTGGACAAGAAGCGGACCAAGCTGGTCGCCCGGCAGATGATGCGGATGGTGGAGGAGATCAACAGGCGGCTCGACACCATCCCGGAGCGCACCACCCCTGGAGTTCAGGTCACCTGCAACACCTGTCACCGCGGCGTCAGCCGTCCGGTGCCGCTTGCGACCCGCGTGGCCGAGGCGACCGTCGCGGCGGGCGCCGATTCGGGCGTCCGGCTGTATCGCGCGCTCCGGGAGCGGTACTTCGGGCGGGACGCGTTCGACTTCGGCGAGCGGTCGCTGAACAACGCCGCCTTGCAGGTCGGGCGGGAGAAGCAGTACGATGACGCCCTGGCCCTGCTCAAGGTCAATGAGGGCTTCTTCCCCGGCTCCAGTGGACTCTCGGTCTTCCGCGGCAACATCCTCCTGCTGAAGGGCGACACGAACGCGGCGACGGGAGCCTTCCGTGAGGCGCTGCAGCGCGATTCGACGAACGGCGAGGCCCGGGGCCGGCTCAAGGATATCGGGCAGACTCCCTAGTCGAAGGTCATGCCATACGCATCCGCCCACAGCACGAGGCCGATGCAGCGCCAGACGGAGAGCGGGTCCGACGGTCGCCTGGACTGTGGTGACAAAGTGTGTAGCGGCGTCATTCCGTCCTCGCCCCAGTTGCGCAGCCGGCATCGGGCGATTTCCGTTGCAGGAGACGGTGTTTCTCGACAGGCACACTCGGCCAGGAGCAGGCGTCGCATGCACGTCACCCGCCAGGCGGATCTT
>DAINRP010000227.1:0-5175 GCA_036741755.1 Gemmatimonadales bacterium | reverse complement strand
GCCAGCTCGCGAAGCTCAAATGGCTTCTCGAGCACGGGACAGCCGGAAGAACTAAGGAAAGCCGCCGCTTCAGGAGAGGCGGTATCCCCGGAGACGAAGACCAGCCGGTTGAGCAGGTCGGGGCGGGAGGCACTGACCCAGTGGTGGACTTCGAGTCCGGAGAGCCCCGGCATCCGGAGGTCGCAGATAACAAGGTCGTAACCGGCGGGCTGCCGGGTGGCCAGGAGCTTGGCGAGTCCCACCGCACCGTCACTCGCCTCGTCGACCGACCACCCCTGCCGCTCGAAGTATCGGCGCATGCTCGCCCGCACCGCCTCCTCGTCATCGATGATCAGCACCTGTCCCCGCGCACCGTTGCGCGGACCGATGGCCTGCACCGGTCCGCTGGAGCGAGCGGGGCCCGCGGCTGCGGAGACCGCCCCGAACGGCAGCCACGCGACGAACCGTGCCCCGGGGCCCGGCTCGCGATTCTCGGCCCTGAGTTCACCGCCGTGCTGCTGCACGATCCCCAGCGACACCGACAGGCCGAGCCCGGTGCCCTCCCCCGTGCCTCGGGTGGTGAAGAACGGTTCGAAGATGCGGCTGAGGTGGTCCGGCGGGATGCCCGGCCCGCTGTCCTCGACCACGATCGCCACCCCGTCCCGCTCCCGACGGATGGTCAGCGACACGATGCCGCCGGGCGCGGCGCGGGCCGCGTTGTCCAGCAGATTGGTGAGTACCTGCTCGATCGCGGTCGGGTCGCAGAGGAGAAGCGGCAGTCCCGGTTCCATCGACCGCGCGAGCGACACCGACTGGCGGCTGAGGTCAGCTTCCAGCGCGTGCACCGTGCGTTCCACCAGCACCCCGATGTCCGCCGGCTCCCGGCGCTCCTCGCGCCGGCGCACGAAGGTGAGCAGATCGCGCACGATGGCCCGCGCCCGGCGCGCCTGCTCCCGGATGGTGCGGATCGGCCCCGCGATCTCCGCCTCCCCCTGCTCGGTCAGCAACTGTTCGCTGAAGGTGAGAATCGCGGCGAGCGGGTTGTTGAGTTCATGGGCGACGCCTGACACCAGCCGGCCCAGCGCCTCCATCCGTACCGACTGCGCCAGCCGCGACTGCAGCTGTTCCCGATCGGACTCGGCCCGCCGCCGATCGGTCAGGTCGCGGAGCACCAGGATCTCGAGCACACTGCCCGGCCGTACCAGGGAGCTCGCGGCCACCTCCAGCGGAACCTCCCGGCCGTACGGCACCCACCCGGACACCTCGAAGACGAGATGCCCGCCCGGCGTCACCCGGCGCATCTCTTCCAGCCGCCGGATCAGCTCGGCCCGCGACTGTTCCGGGAAGAAGCTCACCAGATCGTGACCCACCATCGCGCCCCGCCGCTGTCCGAACAGCCGGGCCGCGCCGGCGTTGGCGAGCACGATTTTGCCGTCTCCGTCGGCCGCGACGATGCCGTCGGTGGCCGTCTCGATCACCGCCTTGAGCCGCGCCTCGGACTCCGCCACCGCGCCCAGCCGCTCGGCCCGCACCTGTTCGGTCTCCCGCTGAGTGTCCTCGAGCAGGATCACCACCATGCCGTAGGCCATCACGGCGGCGAACGCCAGGTCAAAGTAGGAATTGCTCGTGTTGAGCAGGGCGGACCATGGCAGCTCGGTGGCGAGCCCCAACTCATCGGACCAGAAGGTGGCGCCGTACAGGACCCAGAGGAAAGCCTGCGCCGACATCGCACCCGCCGTCAGCCTGGTGCCCATCGTGCGCCGGTCGGGCGGCAGGCGGAAGAGCATGCTGGCGAGCAGCGCGTAGGCCCCGACGGCGACGGGCTGCTGCACCAGCATGATCGGTGTCAGGTCGATCGCCCCAAGGGAAGCGACCGCCGATAGCGCCGCGGCCCCGAGCAGCCAGTGCAATCGCCGCCCGGGCGGCAGCCGCCCTTCGCAGAACAACAGGGTCCCGGAGACGAGGAACCCCAGGAAGACGAGTTTGGCGAACAGATAGCCGCCGTGCAGCACGAAGATCAGCAGACTCGGCTCAGCCGGCAGCAGCGGGGCGAGGAGGTACCGCGCGGCGACGACAGCGAGGGCGACGAGCAGCGCCAGCCAGGCCCAGCTCCAGCGGATGAAATAGGGGCGGGTGCCTGCGTGACGGGCCAGCACATAGAAGAGCGTCAGCAGGAGGAAGGTCCCGCAGAGCTGGACCCAGACACCGATGTAGGAGATCAGAGCGCCCGCGGAGTTCATGCCGGCTGTCCTGGGGCAAAGGGTACGCACCCGGCGGCCATGGCCTGCCGGTCCTGCTCGCCGAGTGACCGCACCGCGGCCATCACCTGCTCGGTCACGGTGCGGCTTCCCGCCGCCGTCAGCGGGAGCCCGACCCAACTCGTGGCATCCAGCGCAGGGCCGAAGCGGAGCCGGATCCGCTCGCCGCCGCGCACGCGGCGGCGCAGGATCTCCAGTACGCTGTTGCCCAGCCCCGCGATGAACACCGGCACCACCTGGGGATGGGCCTCGAGGATCAGGCGTCCGACACCGGGCTGCGGAGGAAGAAACGTGTAGGGATCGGGATTCCGGTTCCGGGTCCCCTCAGGGTGATAGCCGACGAGCCGCCCCGCCCCGTCGCGGCAGAGCGACGCCAGCTCGGTCATCGCCCACTGATTGAACGCCGCCTTTTCCGGCTCGCGAAAGAACGGCGGATACATCGACCACCAGGCGGCGACCGCGTTCAGCAACAGCCCACCGGGCCGCTGGTAGAAGTAGCGGCCGCGCACCGGGAAGAGAATGGCGCGCCACCCCGGCAACCGCCGGAAGAGCACGCTCATCACCACGTAGAGGTCGAAGAACGAACGATGATTGGCCACGACCAGCAGCGGCCGGTCCCGCGAGGTGGCGGCGACATGCTCCAGCCCCTCCACTTCGACCAGCGGGCCGGTGATCAGCGCGATCAGCCGCGCCCCGATCTCGCGACCGCACCAGAACCAGAGCCGCTGCCATCTCCCGCTGTTCATGCGGCGCACCAGTCGTACGGCCATGCGTTCGAACGGAGCGAGCGCGTCGAGCGGAGGTCGGGATTGCATGCCTGCCGATGGCGAAGTGGTTGTCACAGGATTCCCCCAAACCGCGCCGGAGTCAAGCGGCGCTATACTTCTTCCGTTCACCCCCACACCAGGACTCGACGCGGAGCGGGCGCGATGGCACGATGGCGGGAGTTGGCGCGACGCGGGCTGGTCGCGCTCATGGGCGGGCCCACCCTTGCAGCCGCCCACCGCGATCAGGTGGTGGTTGAGCGGCTGCCACCGTTCGAGTCCCGGCTGCTCGGCGAGAACCGCACCATCGACGTCTACCTCCCGCGCGACTACGCCCACGACAGCAGCACCACCTACCCCGTCATCTACGCCAACGACGGGCAGGACATGGAGGCGGTGAACCTCGTCGGCACGCTCGACTCCCTCGAGCGTACCGGGGCGATGGCCCAGGTGATCGTCGTCGCCATCCACGCCACCGATCGTATCCAGGACTACGGCACCGCCTACATCGCCAACGCCCAGGGACTCGGCGCCCGCGCCGACCGCTACGGTCAGTTCATGCTGGCCGAGCTGATGACCATGATCGAGGCCCGCTATCGGGTGGCCCGCGGCCCCGCCAGCACCGCCATCATGGGCTGGTCCCTCGGCGGGCTCTCCGCGTTCGACCTGGCGTGGCGGCACTCCGACCGCTTCGGCACCGTCGGCGTCTTCTCTGGCTCGTTCTGGTGGCGCACCGACGACAGCAGCCCGGAGGCAAAGCAATCCTCGCGCATCATGCATCGCCGGGTACGGGACACCCCCGGCCATCCGGCGCTCCGCATGTGGTTCGAGACCGGCCGCCAGGACGAGAACGCGGACCGCGACCGGGACGGCATCATCGACGCCATCCAGGACACCGAGGAGCTGGTCGTCGCACTCGAGAAGAAGGGCTATCGCCGCGGGCCGGCGATGGTGCACCTGATCGTCGAGGGCAAACACGATCTCCCGACCTGGAAGCGGCTCCTCCCCGAATGGCTGGCGTGGGCCTTCCCCGCGCCCGCCCAGGCGGCGCCTCCGCCATGAAGGCCGCCGGCCAGAAGCTGCTGCTGATCGGGGGCGGGCACGCGCAGCTCTTCGTGCTCGAGGCCCTCGCCCAGCGGAAGCTCGTGGCCGATGACGTCGTGCTGGTCTCCTCGCACTCCGCCCAGCTCTACTCCGGCATGGTGCCCGGCCTGATCGAGGGCCGCTATTCGCTCGACCAGCTCAGCTTCGACCTGGCCGCGCTGGCCCGCGCCGCCGGGGCACAGTTCGTCGAGGACACCGTCACCCGGATCGACGCGCCGGCCCAGACCGTCGCGCTGGCCAGCGGCCGGTCACTCACGTACGACGTGGCCTCAATCGCGATCGGCGGAGCCCCGGCCGCCGGGACCATTCCGGGCGCCGCGGCGCATGCCCTCTTCGTCAAACCGATCGACCGGGCCAGGACCATCATCCCTGCGATGGAAGCGGCCGCGCGCAGCGCCGGACCCGAGCCGCTGCAGGTCGTCGTGGTCGGCGCCGGAGCGGCCGGGATCGAAATCGCGCTCACCACCCGTGCCCGGCTCGACCTGCTCGGCGCCGATCGGGCCATCATCACCCTCGTCGATGCCTCGGGCACCCTGCTCAGGCATGGCGGGCAGGCGGCGGCAGATGCGGTGGCGGCGGCGCTCGCTCGCGGGGAAGTCACCCTGCGGCTCTCGACCGGCATCGAAGAAGTGGGGCCGGATCATGTGCGGGTGAGCGGCGGGCGCGTCATTCCGGCTGATCTGGTGATCTGGTGCGCCGGCACCGAGGCGCCGGCGCTGGCGCGGGACTCGGGGCTCCCCGTCGATGCACGCGGCTACCTCACGGTGCACGACACCCTCGCCGTTCCGGGCGTCATCGGGCTGTTCGGCGCCGGGGATGCCGTCTCCCTGCAATACCACCCGCGGCTGCCCAAGTCCGGGGTCAGCGCCGTGCGGCAGGGGCCGGTGCTGGCGCATAATGTCGCGGTCGCGCTCGGAGCCGGTACCGGCGACCCGGCGGGTCGCCCCTACAAACCCAATTCCCGCGCCCTCGTCCTCATCAACACCGGCGACGGCCGCGCGATCTTCTCCTACAGCGGCATCGTCGGCACCGGCCGCTGGGCGATGGCCCTGAAAGACCGGATCGACCGC
>DAINRP010000226.1:0-5180 GCA_036741755.1 Gemmatimonadales bacterium | reverse complement strand
GGGGTCGCGGGCGGCCTGCTCCTCGGATTCCTGTCGCTCTCCGCCCTGACCATCGCCACGATCGCCTGGCATCCGCTCAGGCGGCTGGTGAAGTCCGAGGGGGCGGTGCCGGTCGCAGCGCCGGGAAAGAAGGCGCAAGCCGTCGCCGCGGGCGCGTCCCCGGCGGCCGTCGCTGAAATCGATGACGATGAGCCACCACCCATCGTCTCTCCCAAGCGCGAGAAGAAGCCCAAGAAGCCCGCCCGCTCCTCCGGCGCGCCGATCGGCGATCCCACCGACGACACCCAGTTCCCGCCGATCGAGTTGCTGTCCCCGCCGCCTGCCCAGGACCGGGACGCCGGCCAAGCGGAACTCGACCGGCTCGGCCAGGTGCTGCTCGAGACGCTGAAGACCTTCAAGGTCGAGGGGTCGATCGCCGGCCGCACCACCGGGCCCGTGGTAACCCAGTTCGAAGTCGTCCCGGCACCCGGGGTGAAGGTCGGCCGCATCGCCGCCCTGGCCGACGATATGGCGATCACCATGCGGGCGCAGTCGATCCGGGTCGCACCGATTCCGGGCAAGGGTGCTGTTGGCGTCGAGATCCCCAATCCGACGGCCCGGATGGTCACCCTCCGCGAATTGCTGGAATCGGTGGAGTGGGACGGATCGAAAGCCGTGCTGCCGATCGCGCTGGGCCGCGACCTCGAGGGCAAGGCCGTCGTCGCCGACCTCGCCAAGATGCCGCACCTGCTCATCGCCGGCGCCACCGGCTCGGGCAAGTCGGTCGCCATCAACACGATCATCACCAGCCTGGTCTACCATTACACCCCGAAGCAGCTGCGCTTCCTGATGATCGACCCCAAGATGGTCGAGTTGTCGATGTACAACGCGCTGCCTCACATGCGGCAGAAGGTGGTCACCAACAACAACGACGCGGCGCTCGTCCTCGGTTGGGCGGTCAAGGAGATGAACCGCCGTTACGAACTGCTGCACGCCAACAGCGCCCGGAATCTCGCCGACTTCAACAAGAAGGCTGAGGAAGGGAAACCACTGCACAACCCGGTGAAGCAGCAACGGCCCACGCTTGCCACGATCAGCGCGGAGGCCGAAACCACCGCGCCTGAAGCCGAGGACGCCAACGTCTACAAGGATGGGCCGCTGCCGCTGATCGTCATCATCGTTGACGAACTCGCCGACCTGATGATGACGGTGCAGGGAGAGGTGGAGCGGCCGCTGGCGATGCTGGCGCAGAAGGCCCGGGCCATCGGGATCCATCTCATCCTCGCGACCCAGCGGCCGTCGGTGAACGTGATCACCGGCCTCATCAAGGCCAACTTCCCCAGCCGGATCGCCTTCCGCGTCGCCTCCAAGGTGGACAGCCGCACCATCCTCGACCAGAACGGCGCCGAAGCCCTGCTGGGCAATGGCGACATGCTGTTCCTTCCGCCGGGGAGGAGCGAACCGACCCGCATCCAGGGCGCCTTCATCGCCACCGACGAGACCGAGCGGGTGATGGACTGGTACGACGAGCGGCGGGAAGCCCGCAAAGCCGCCGGAGTGGGCGAACGGCGCGAAGCTGATATCGTGGAGCTGATGCGGGCCGAGCTCGCCGAGGAGGAAGGCGGCGGCGCTGGCGGCTACGAGGGTGACCGCGATCCGCTCTTTCGCGATGCGGCCGAGGCCTGTGTCCAGAACCAGGGCGGATCCACCTCGCTGCTGCAGCGCCGGCTCTCCATCGGTTACGGTCGAGCGGCGCGGATCATCGACCAGCTGCACATGGCGGGGATCCTCGGCGCCCAGCCGCAGGGATCCAGCAAGCCGCGGGAAGTTCTCATCGGTATCGACCAGCTCGACGAGTACTGCGGGTAGTACCGAGTTCCGAGTACCGAGCTCCGAGTTGACAACCCGCACTCGGAAAGCGGAACTCAGTCTTTCTCCGCCGCCACCACCTGCCGCACCACCCCCATGAAGGCCTGGATCACCGGCCGCGGGCGGTCTTTGCGCCACGCGGCCGCGATCCGGGTGTCGGTGGCTCTGCCTCCGACCGGTCGGTAGCGCACGTTCTTCCAGCCAAGCTTCTCAACCGAGGCGGGGAGGATGGAGACTCCAACGCCCGCCTCGACCAGACTGACGCTGGTATAGAGCTCGCGACTCTCTTCCACGACCCGCGGCGAGAACCCCGCCTTCCGGCAGAGGGCCATCACCTGAGCGTGCAGCCCCGGCGCGAGCTCTTCGGGGAAGAGGACGAATGGCTCGCGCGCGAGGTCGCGTACGCTCAGCCGGGCCCGAGCGGCGAGGGGATGCCCGCGATTGATCGCGATCCGGAGCGGTTCCCGCATCACGGTCACCATCTCGAGATCGGGGTCGGGGCTGGGCTCCCGGACGAAGCCGATGTCGATCTCGCCTCGCCTGAGCTGCGACAGCTGCGGGCCGGTCGGCATTTCGCGGAGGTCGAGGTGCACCTCGGGAAAGCGGATCCGGAATTCGCGGATGATCCCCGGCAGCGCGAGGAACATCACCGTGGCGGCGAACGCGACCCGCAATTCTCCTGACTCCCCGCGGCCCGCTCTCCGCGCGGCCTCCACCGCGGCGTGGGCGCCGGCGAGGACCCGCTCCGCCTCGATCAGGAAGGCCCGGCCCGCATCGGTGAGCTGGACCCGGCGGCTGGTCCGCTCGAGCAGCTGGGTGCCGAGCATCTGTTCCAGGCGCTGGATCTGCTGCGAGAGCGGCGGCTGGGCCATGCCAAGGCGGGCGGCGGCGCGGCCGAAGTGGAGCTCTTCGGCGACGGCGGCGAAGTAGCGGAGGTGGCGGAGTTCGAGGTTTTCGCTCATATGTCCATGATATCAGTATTACGGATCGGTAATATTGGACATATGGGTGCGCGGCCGCTAGTTTCTGGAGACTTCCGGTCCCCTTGCTTGGAGCCGCCATGGCCACCCAGGTCCTCTCCTCCGCCTCCAGTGCCGTCGTCGATCCGTTCCCGATCAACGGCACGGACTACGTCGAGTTCTACGTCGGCAACGCCAAGCAGGCGAGCCACTACTACCGCGCCGCCTTCGGGTTCCAGCTGGTCGCCTATCGCGGCCCGGAGACCGGCGTCCGCGATCGCGCGAGCTATCTCCTCCAGCAGGACAAGGTCCGCTTCGTCCTCACCTCCGCGCTCGGCCCCGAGTCACCGATCGCCGAGCACCACCGGCTGCACGGCGACGGCGTCCGCGACCTGGCCCTCTGGGTGGATGACTGCCGGCAGTCCTTCGACTATGCGATGAGCCACGGCGCGGTCGCGGTGCAGCAGCCGACGGTGCTCAAGGACGAGCAGGGCGAAGTCGTGATCGCCGCCGTCCGGACCTACGGCGACACCATCCACAGCCTGGTCGAGCGCCGCAACTATCGCGGCCTCTTCCTGCCGGGCTTCAAGCCGGTGACGTCGCAGTACCAGCCGGCGCCGGTCGGGCTCCGCTACGTCGACCACTGCGTGGGCAACGTCGAGCTCGGCAAGATGAACGACTGGGTGGGGTTCTACGAGCGGGTCATGGGCTTCAAGAACCTCGTCTCCTTCGATGACAGCGACATCTCGACCGAGTACTCGGCCCTGATGTCGAAGGTCATGTCCAACGGCAACGAGCGGATCAAGTTCCCGATCAACGAGCCGGCGGCGGGCAAGAAGAAGTCCCAGATCGAGGAATACCTCGACTTCTACCGCGGCCCCGGCGTCCAGCACGTCGCCATCACCACCGACAACATCATCGCTACCGTGAGCGCGCTCCGCGACCGCGGCGTCGAGTTCCTCACCGTCCCCGGCAGCTACTACGACACCGTGCTCGACCGCGTGGGCACCATCGATGAGGACCTGGCGCCCCTCCGGGACCTCGGGATCCTCATCGATCGCGACGACGAGGGCTACCTGCTCCAGATCTTCACCAAGCCGGTGCAGGATCGCCCGACGCTGTTCTACGAGATCATCCAGCGGAAGGGTGCCAAGAGCTTCGGGAAGGGCAACTTCAAGGCGCTGTTCGAGGCCATCGAGCGCGAGCAGGCGGCCCGCGGCAACCTCTGATCGCACGGGCGACCCCCGGGGGCGCCTGTCTGGGGACACGATGCCATTCTACCATTCGCTGGGCCAGATCCCGCGCAAGCGGCACACCGTCTTCCGCCGCCCCGACGGCGGACTGTATGCCGAAGAGCTGATGGGGCACGAGGGGTTCACGGGAACCTCCTCGCTGCTGTACCACACCCATCCGCCGACCACCGTGAAGTCGGCGCGCAAGCTGCGCGACATCGTCTGGACGGCGGACGAGGACACCAGCCTGCGACACCGGCACTTCCTGACCAGCCGGATCAAGCGCGGCGGAAGCCCCACCCTCGACCGCATCCCGCTGCTGTTCAACAGCGACATCGGGATGCTGTACGTCGAGCCGGACGAGAACGACGCCCACTGCTACCGGAACTCGCAGGCCGACGAGTGCATCTACGTGGTGGAGGGGCAGGGGGTGCTGGAGTCGGTCTTCGGCGACCTGCCGTTCCGGGCCGGCGACTATGTCGTCATCCACCGCAACATCCTGCATCGCTGGCGGCTTGATCTCGCCGCCGGGCCGGCGAAGTTCGTGGTCTTCGAGAGCCGCGGTCACATCCGTTTCCCCAAGCGCTATCACAACGAATACGGCCAGCTGCTCGAGGGCGCCCCATTCAGCGAGCGCGACATCCGCCGCCCGACGGAGCTGCACCCGCACGACGAGAAGGGCGACTTCCCGCTGCTCGTCAAGCAGTACAACGCGATCAACGAGCTGGTCCTCGATCACCATCCCCTCGACGTGGTCGGCTGGGACGGGTACTTCTATCCGTGGATCTTCAACATCCACGACTTCGAGCCGATCGTGGGGCGCATTCACCAGCCGCCGCCGGTCCACCAGACCTTCCAGGGCGATGGCTTCGTGATCTGCTCGTTCTGTCCGCGGCCCTACGACTTCGATCCCGATGCGGTGCCGGCGCCCTACAATCACAGCAACGTGGACTCCGACGAGGTGCTGTTCTACGCCTCGAGCGAGTTCATGAGCCGCAAGGGCATCGAGTACGGCTCCATCACTCATCATCCCGATGGCCTGCCGCACGGCCCCCATCCGGGGCGCGCGGAGGCGTCGATCGGTGCCAAGGCCACCAACGAGCTCGCGGTGATGATGGACTCGTTCCGGCCGCTCAAGGTG
>DAINRP010000225.1:0-5258 GCA_036741755.1 Gemmatimonadales bacterium | reverse complement strand
CCCGTCGCGAGGGGAGCCTGACTGCGCCGCGGCAGACAACATGGCATCCGATCGGGCTATCCGCCACTCACAGGGGCGAGGGCGGGAGGACCGGCTCGCGCCTGAGCGCAGCCGGACGCTCCCACGAGGCTCAAGACTCCTGCGCCGGGCTCTTCCGCTGACTGGTCTCCTGGAGGCGTGCGAACCAGGCTTCGAACTCGCTGAATGACATCCGGCCGCCGGGAGTCGCGCGCTGCGATGCCCCGAGTGCGCCTTCGGCGATGTGCTGGCCGAGCGCCCGGTAGGCCTCGAACTGGTCCTCGTCGAAGAACTGATCGGCGGTCGACTGGTGTGGAAAGTCCGGGTTGCGGTGGCGATACTCCCGGATCACTTCGCTCTCGTCGCCGGAGAATGACGACTTCAGATAGAGCAGGTAGCCGGTCTCCGGCCGCCCGTGCCCGTCACTCGGCGGATAGGTGATCGTACCGATGGCCCAGTGCTCGGCGCTGACGCCGCCCGGCTCATTCTCTTCGCTCGATTTCCGCAGCCGAATCCGGTCCAGGTTGATCTCGATGCGGATCCCTAGGTCGATCTGGGCGTACCGCATGAGGGTGGCGAGACCGGCGAAGTGCAGTTGCGGATCGGCTTCACCATCGCCGATGATGATGTACCTGCAGCGGCGGCGCAGCAGCTCGATCGCCGCCATGTTCTCGATGTGGCCGCCGTCGGAGAGATTGACCCAGCGGTGTTTCTCGTCGAGCCTGCTTAGCATCTCCCGCAGGAAGGCCGTCGGACGCACCCGCCAGCTGAAGCGCCCGCCCAGGGTGTCGTGCCGCCGGAACAGTTCATCGCCTGCCTTGACCAGACCACCGGTCTTGACGGGCGAGTCCAGCCTCGAGAACGGGTAGTCACGATGCCCATCGGACTGGCTTCCCTGAACCCTGAGAATGCGGGCGCCCGTCCTGGGCTCTTCAATGGTGACCGTCCCCGCGATATCGCTCCTTCCGCGGGTCGTCCTGGGTTTGAGCAGCGGTGTCCCGGCGCTGATCTGCTCCAGGTGGCGGACATTCAGGCTGGCACGGCTGGTAAACCGATAGGTCCGATGCACCTCACCGGTCTCGCTCGGCGTCACGGTGACGATCTGCTCATCCTGGTTCGTTCCGATCGTCACGGTGCCGGCGATTTCGCTGAACAGCTTCTCCCGGGCACGCATGAGGGTGCTGATGCTGGAACCCAGGTATCCGCCGCCCGAGACGGTGGACATGTAGTCCAGGTGATCGAAGACGCCGTGCTGGTGCAGCGCCTGGGTGATGCCCAGGTTGAGCGACGCCGAGCGAATGCCACCGCCCGAGAAACCGATGCCGACGAGCCCGTTGTCGGCGGTGGGCTCGCGGTTCGCGTCGTGAATGAGCGGCCGCGACGGTGCGCCGTCTGGATAGACCTGGCCCCAGCGACTCTCGATATCCTGCAGCTCGGCCGCGAAGACCTCCGCGAAGGTGAATCCCGGTGGCCGGGTTGCCTGACGCGGATCGCTCTTCCGCTGCTTCGAGGCGGCCTGGAACAGCCGCTCCTCCAGCAGCCCCGGATTGGGAGCCCAATAACCCAGGCGAACGTTCAGCAGCGTCATGAACGCAACGAGGAACGGGGAGGTGCCGCGGCCCATGTTGGGCGAGGCGGCCGCTGCCGAGATCGCCATGGCCGTGGCGACGTCCATCTGGGGAAAGACCTGCTCCATGGTCGTGCTGCGGCAGTAGCCGGTGCGCTGCCCGCCGGTGAAGCGCTTGCTGAAGATGAAGAAGTCGCTCTGTCGCCCTCGAATGCCGATGTCGTGGCTGCCCTGCAGGTTGAGCGCGACGTTGATGAGGTGGTAGGGCGCGACCGAGCGGGCCTCGTAGCGGCAGATGTCATCGAGATCGATGTCGTCCTCGATGTCGATGTTCCCCTTCGTGTCCTTCCCCACCAGGAACGCCGAGGCCAGGCGGTCGCGGTACAGCCCATGGATCGAGGTCAGGTTGACGTCGGCGGTGAGCCACCAGAGAAACCAGATCACCACCGCCAGGAGCGCGACGAAGATCACCTTCGGCAGCATGACGGCGTCGGTGACCTGGCGCGTCACCTTGGCCAGCCCGCCCCGGTCCAGCCGGCCATGCACGCCAAGCATCAGCGTGGTGATGAGATCGTCCGCGATCGCCGGGGACAGCACCCTGGCGATGGCGATGCGCGCCAGCTCGTCGTTGCCGAGCAGTTCCCGGGTGTGGGTACCGAACGCCTCGAGAATCGCGCGCTGCTCGTCTCCGGCAGCCGCCGAACCCTCGTCCGGGGCGAGCACTCGCTCGATCAGCTGCATCCGGGCGAGCCGGGCGAGTGCGTCGGTATCGTTCCCGAGCGCCCTGGCGGCGAGCAGCGTCCCGGAGCGGTAACGGTCAGCGAATTGATAGGGCAGTCGAGTCCGGACCGATGAGTCGGCGCCTGCCGCGGTCGTTTCCGGCGGTGGCGATGCGAAGACCTCATCGACGAGTTCGCCCAGAGGGCGCTTCGCCGCCTCGAGGAACGCGTGCAGCTGCGCGCCCTTCTCTCGATCCTGCGACGTGGAATCGTAGTCGCTCTGCAGCACACCCGGGGCTGGCTCGCCACCCAGCATGAAGGCCAGCGCGATCAGGTGGTCCACATCGAAACCATCAAGCGCCCGGTTCGCCAGCCGCTCGCCCGCCGTTCGGCGCTGGTCAGCGGCTGTGGTGACCCCGGAGACGGCAGTTCCCTGCTGGCTGCGCGGCGGGAAGCCGGCGCCTGTGCTGTAGTAGAACGCGAGCCGCTGGAAGGTCTCGTCCGAAACTGTGGTGTCCTTGACCAGCCCGGCGAGCCGGTGGGCGGTCTGCAGCGTCTCTCGCTGAACATCTTCCGCCGCCATCGTTGCCGCTGCCTCCGTCTCGGCTGGCGGCAGGACTCCAGCCATTGGCTGGATCGTCCCTCCCGGGAAATAGGGCAGGGCATCTTCCGGAAGCTGCTTTCCCCGGATCCGCCCGCGGATCTCCGCGGTGACCTCGTGGATCACGAGGTCGAGCAATTCCCTGTCAGTGAGGAGTGCGGTCAGCTCCTGCCTGCTCGCCAGCCGCGCGCTCTCCGCTTTTCCTGGCACCTCCCTGAACTTGCTCTTGACCGCTCGAAAGAGCTGTTCCTCGCTGATCAGGATGGCGATGTCTCGAACAGTCGCCTGCTGCAGGCCAGCCGCGGCCAGCCGGATGGCTTCTTCGGGATGCTGATCCGGGGCGGTGCCACGCGAAGCCCAGAGATAGTGTTCCGCGAGTGTGCTGCGCAGCACTGCGGCGACGTGATCATCGCGCTTGGTGGCATCGTCGTTCTTCCAGATGTCCCCGAGCAGCTGGGCATCGGCAACGCTGGCGAGTTCACGGCGAAGCGGCGCCAGGCTCGTATCCGGGAGTTCGGACAGCTTGTGCGCCAGAGTGACCAGTATCAACTGGGGCGCGAAGTATCTGCGGTCCCCCTCCGCCTTCAGGTCGTCAATCCGCAGAGAGTCCCGGAACTGGCGGAGCGGCCGTACCACGCGGTCGAACCATTGCGCGACCGGACTGCGCGGGGTGCGATCGAGGTCGTCCCGACGGTCGTCGCCCGGGGCCGCCGGCTGCTGCAACCGTCTGCGGAGTTCCCGCAAGGGGCCGAGTTCCCTGGTGTACTCGCCGTGCACGGTCGCCGACGCACGAACCAGCGCGGCGACGTCCGCGGCAACCCCGGGTCTGTCCGCCACCGTGCCGAAATGCGAGGCGATCTCGGTGATCGGCTGCAGGGTTGCGTCGAGTGTGTCCAGCTCAGCGGCCGTTGTGGTTCTCGCTGCTCGGCTCACCTTGATCGTGGCAAGCACCAGCGTCGAGCCCAGGACGAGCAGGCCTGCGACGGCGAGGAACTCGGTTCGGGTGAACGAGCGCCGCCCCAGTCCCAGCGGGATGGCAATCAGGATGCCGAGGACGCCGATGACCGGCACGAGCAGCGGGCTGTACCCCACGGAGGGCGAGGGGGGGAGGCTGTAGATGAGAAAATCGGTCGTGTACAGGATCACGGTCAGCGGCACCAGCAGGCCGAGGAGGCCAACCAGCACCATCGCCACTGTCTTCTTCGCGCCGCTCAGGGCGGACAGCAGCCGGTTGGCGCTGCCCAGCAGGGCCAGGCCGGCCGACACCGTCGCCAGTCCGCCGTGCCAACCCAGCGGTCCCTGATGGAGCTGGTCGTGGATGAACTCCAGCGTCCACGGCAGCGATTCGAGCGCCGCGGCGCCGAGGATCCCGAGTACGATGGCGCCGAAGGAGCGCTCGTAGAGGTCCCGCTGCCTGACCGAACTTTCGTTGCCGGTCTCCAGGCTTCGGCGGTAGGTGGTGATCTTGAACAGCGGCACCAGCACCGGAAAGATCAGGATCCAGGCGATGCCGAACCCGAGCACGCCGAGCGTGAGGCGGAATGGGTGCGCCAGCATCCAGTGGTGGGCGTAGGCGAGCCCGATCGCCACCAGCAGCAGATAGGGCAGGAAGATCAGGAAGTTGACGATGGTCCCGCGGGCCAGCACGCCGACCATCCGCAGGTAGTCGAAGAGCCCCCGGGCGGCCATGTAGTTCGAGTGATTGCGAAGCCAGACGAGATACGGAGACTCCTCCGCCCCTCCGGTGAGCGGGAAGGGAAACTCACCGGCCTCGATGGTGGGCGTGGCGCCCGGATCGGCGTCGGCCTGGCTGTGCTGCCTGGTCATTGTCAGCGGTCCGTCAGGCGGGGAGGGTCACATGGATCCGACGATTGCATTGTCCGGGCCGTGCCTGCCCGTGGTGGACAGCACGGCCACCAGAGAACCTTGAGCGTCGCTGTGGATTGGCTGCCTAGTGCTGCTTGATGGTACGAGCGGTTGCGGGGGCCACCTGCCCGTATGCCGCTCTGGGGGTGGCGCATCCCCGCTCGTTTCGGCCACACTCCGATGAGACGGAATCCAGTGGCCACTTGATCTGGACAATGCTCCCGGCGGCCGATCCCCTGCGGATGGAGAGTTCATCGGCCCGCGCGAGCGCTGCATCCACGACCTGGCCGAGCGTGGTATGGGCTTCCGCCATTTCCGCCTCCAGGTCCGCCGCGGTGATGGCACTCTCATCGTCCCCCGCGGGATCGACGAAATCCTGCGAGAGGGCGTCCATGATCGCGCTCTTCAGCTCATCGAGGGAGTACTCAGTATCCAGATCCAGGCCCGCGGTCTCGAGTTCATCGGTGAGATCTCTCACCAGGGCTTC
>DAINRP010000224.1:0-5283 GCA_036741755.1 Gemmatimonadales bacterium | reverse complement strand
TAGCGGGTCCACTGGGTCAGCTTCTTCTTGCCCTCCTCGTCCTTCTGCATCTTGCCGATCGAGGGCACGATACCGCCCGCGAGCTGGAAGATGATCGAGGCCGAGATGTAGGGCATGATGCCCAGCGCGAACACCGTGGCGCGGGAGAGGCCGCCGCCGAGGGTGTCGTACAGGCCGAAAAACCCGGCGGCCGCCGAGTTCCTGATGAAGTCGGTAACTGCCTGGACGTTGACGCCGGGGGCGAAGATGTGTGCGCCGATCCGGTAGATGACCAGGGCCAGGATCGTGAATCCGATCTTCCGCTGGAGTTCCGGATCCATCCCGAAACTGGGTCGGGCGGCGGCGGTCATTCGGCGCTGATCTTCCCGCCCGCCTGCTCGATCTTTTCGCGGGCCGAGGCGGAGAACGTCACGCCCTGCACGGTGTAGGCGCGATCCGCGGCGCCGGTCCCGAGCAGCTTCACCGGCACGTTCCGCTTGGAGATGATGCCGGCGGCGTGGAGGGTGTCGGGATTCACCTCGGTGGCGCTGAGCCGCGCGAGGTCCTTCAGGTTGACCGGCTGGGCCGTGACCTTGAAGGGATTGGTGAAGCCGCGCTTGGGCAGGCGCCGGTACATCGGCATCTGCCCGCCTTCGAAGCCGGGGTTGGTCTCACCCGCCTGGCGCGCCTTGTGACCCTTGTGACCGCGACCGGAGGTCTTGCCCTTGCCGGAGCCGGGGCCGCGCCCCACGCGCATCTTGGGCTTGCTCGCCCCGCGAGCCGGCCGAAGATTCGAGAGCGTGACCGGCGTGTTCTTCTCCGCCATTTACTTCTCCTGAGCCGGCGCCACCTCGACGAGGTGGCGCACCTTGAACAGCATGCCGCGGACGGACGCGTTGTTGGGGAGCTCCGACACCGACTGGTGGTGCTTGAGTCCCAGCGCCTTGAGCGTCCGGTTCATGGTCTCCGAGTGACCGATGCCGGAGCGGATCTGCTTGACCAGCAGCCGCTTCGCGGTGTCTTCCGCGGGGATGGTCGCCGCGTGATACGCCGGGCCCTGACGCCCGACGACAGGATTACGTCCCATGGATCAAACCTCCTGCGGGGCGCGGTAGGCCAGCTGATCCACCTCGATGCCGCGCTCGCGTGCCACCTGCCGGACCGTCACCAGCTGCGCCAGCCCATCCATGGTGGCGCGCACCATGTTGTGCGGGTTGTTGGAGCCGAGGCTCTTGGTCAGGATGTCAGTGATCCCGGCGCACGCCAGCACGGCGCGGACCGAGCCACCGGCGATGATGCCGGTACCGCTCGCGGCCGGCTTGAGCAGCACCTTGCCTGCCCCGTGCGAACCGAGCACCTCGTGCGGGATCGTGGCGCCGACCCGCGGCACCTCGACCATCTTCCGCTTGGCCGCTTCGACTGCCTTGCGGACCGCCTCGGAGACTTCGTTCGCCTTGCCGGTCGCGATGCCGACCTTGCCCTTGCCGTCGCCGATGGCGACGAGGGCGTTGAACGAGAACCGGCGGCCACCTTTCACGACCTTGGCGACGCGGTTGATCGCGACCACGGTCTCGATGAATTCGCTGTGCTCGCGTTCACTGCGGTCCCCCCGCTTGCCGCCGCGGCCATCGCCACCTCGCCCCCGTCCGCCGCCACCCTGGCCGCCGCGTCCGCCGCGTCCGCGACCACGATCACCACCGGCCGGGGCGCCTTCGGCGCCGGGAGGAGTCACGCCCTGTTCGTCTGCCATGTCAGAACTCCAGTCCGCCTTCGCGCGCGCCGTCAGCGACGGCCTTCACGCGTCCGTGATACCGGTAGCCAGCCCGGTCGAATACCACCTTGGTGAACCCGGCAGCCTTGGCCTTGGCGGCGAGCGCCTTGCCCATGCCCTTGGCCTTGCCCACCTTGCCCGCGCCATCCACCGTCACGCCTTCCGACGCGTCGCTGATGCCGAGCAGGCAGACACCGCGGCTGTCATCGACGAGCTGCGCGTAGATGTGCTTCAGCGAACGGAACACCGCGAGACGCGGCCGCTCCGGGGTGCCGGCGACCTTCTTGCGCACCCGCAGATGCCGACGGGCACGGAGCTCATGCCGCCCGGACGGCGACTTGACTGCACGCATGGTTACTTGGCTCCTGTCTTGCCAGCCTTGCGGCGGACCACTTCACCCTGATAGCGGACACCTTTGCCCTTGTATGGCTCGGGCTTGCGGAGGTTGCGGAGCTCCGCGGCCACCTGCCCGACCATCTCCTTGTCCGCGCCTTCGATCTTCACGATGGTGTTGTTGTCCACCGTGAACTTGATCCCGGCCGGCGCCTTGTAATGCACCGGATGGGAGAAGCCGAGGGCGAGCTGCAGCCCCGTCGGCTTGGCTTCGGCCTTGTAGCCGACGCCCTGGATCTCGAGGACCTTGAGGAAGCCCTTGGCCACCCCGTCCACCATGTTCTGGAGCAGGCTGCGGGTCAGTCCGTGGAGCGCCTTGTGCTTGGGCTCGTCGGAGGGGCGGGTCACGAGGACCTGGTCGCCCTGAATCGCAATCCGCATCTCCGCATGGAAGGTGCGGGAGAGCTCACCCTTGGGACCCTTCACGGACAGCGTCTGTCCGTTCTGGGTCACGGTGATTCCCTTCGGGACCACCACCGGCCGTTTACCGATACGCGACATGCTCGCCTCTTACCAGACGACGGCGAGAAGCTCGCCGCCCAGGTTCGCCGACCGCGCGTCGCGGTCGCTCATCAGCCCCTTGGGCGTAGACACGATCGCCATGCCGAGGCCGTTCTTGATCCGGGGGATCTCGACCGACTTGACGTAGCGCCGGAGGCCCGGGGAGGAGACTCGGCGGAGCTCGCGGATGACCGGCTGGTCCCCATGATACTTGAGGTACAGCCGCAGCACGCCGCGGGCGCCGTCATCGAGGATCTTGTAATCCGCGATGTAGTGATTGTCGCGCAGCAGCCGCGCGAGCTCGCTCTTCAGCTTGCTCACCGGAATGTCCACACGCTTGTGGCCGGCTGCGCACGCGTTGCGGATGCGGGTCAGCATATCCGCGACGGGATCTGTCATGCTCATCGTTGTGGCTCCCCTACCAGCTGGCCTTGCGGACACCGGGGATTTCGCCCCGGAGCGCCATGTCGCGGAAACAGATACGGCACAGGCCGAACTTCCGCAGGACGGCGCGGCTCCGGCCGCAGCGCTGACAGCGCCGCACGGCCCGGACCTTGAACTTCGGCGTGCGCTTGGCCCGCTCGATCCAGCAAGTCTTTGCCATCGTCTCTCCCTTAGGCCACGGCCAGCGGCGTTTCGCCGCGGAAGGGCCAGCCAAACTCCCGGAGCAGCGCCATCGCCAGGTCATCCCGACCGGCGGTGGTCACCAGCGTGATGTCCATCCCGTGGATCTGCTCGACCTTGTCGAAGTCGATCTCCGCGAAGATCATCTGCTCCTTGATTCCCAGCGTATAGTTCCCGCGCCCATCGAAGCTCTTGTTCGGCAGCCCCTTGAAGTCGCGGACCCGGGGCACCGACACGTTGATGAACCGGTCGAGGAACTCGTACATCCGGGCATTGCGCAGGGTCACCGCCACCCCGATCGGCAGGCCTTCGCGGAGGCCGAAATTCGCGATCGCCTTCTTGGCCCGGCGGACCGTCGGCTTCTGCCCGCTGATGATCGCGAGTTCATCGACCACCCCGTCGATCAGCTTCGGATTCTTGGCGCCCTCGCCCATGCCGACGTTCAGCACGATCTTCACGAGGCGCGGCACCTGGTGCACGTTGGTCAGGCCGAACTGCTTCGTCAGGTTCGCCCGGATCACGGTGTCGTAGTACGTCTTGAGGCGGGGCACGCCCTCGACGGACTTCGGCGCCGGATCGGTCGCGAGCGCCGCGGCCTTCTCCTTGTCGCGCTTGCTCCCCTTCGGCGCTTCCGCCTTGGGAGTCTTCGGGGCCTTCGCGGCCTTGTCCTGGGTCTCGGCCATCGTCAGCGGTTCCTTGGAATGGACTGGCCCGACTTCACGGAGATCCGCTCCAGCGTCCCGTCGGCGTCCTTCTGCCGGCGGATGCGGGTCGGCTCGCCCGACTTCGGATCAATGAGCATCACCTTCGAGTGATGGATCGGCGCCTCGCGCTCGATGATGCCGCCCTGAGCGTTCTGCGTCGGGCGCTGGTGCTTCTTGATGATGTTCACACCCTCGATCGCCACCCGGCCCGTCTTCAGGTAGACGCGGAGCACCTTCCCCCGCTTCCCCTTGTCCTCCCCCGAGACCACCTGGACGGTGTCCCCGCTGGTGATGTGCAGGAGCTGACGGACCGGCGGCAGGTGCCGGATGCGCTTCGCCTTCTTGTAGACCAGCGGCTTCATGTTACAGAACCTCCGGCGCGAGCGAGACGATCTTCATGTACCGCTTCTCGCGCAGCTCGCGCGCCACCGGCCCGAAGATTCGGGTCGCCCGGGGCTCGCCCTGGTCATTGATCAGGACCACCGCGTTCTCGTCGAACCGGATGTAGGAGCCGTCCTTGCGGCGGGTCTCCTTCACGGTGCGCACGATGACCGCCTTGGCCACATCGCCCTTCTTCACCTGGCCGGTCGGGATCGCGTCCTTGATGGCCACGACCACCTTGTCACCGACACCGGCGTAGCGCCGGCGGCTGCCACCGAGCACCCGGATCACCAGCGCCCGGCGGGCGCCCGAGTTGTCGGCGACCTTGACGATCGATTCCTGTTGGATCACTTGGCACGCTCCACGATTTCGATCACGCGCCACCGGACCGTCTTGGCTACCGGCCGGGTCTCCATGATGCGCACGGTGTCGCCGATCTTGGCGCCGTGCTCCTCATCCCGCGCATGGACCTTGGTTGAGCGGGTGATCTGCTTGCCGTACGCGGCATGCGCGAACCGCCTGGTCATCGTGACCGTGACCGTCTTGGTCATCTTGTCGCTGGTCACGACCCCCGTGCGGGTCTTGCGCTGCTTGCGGGGCGCCTTCGTCGTTTCGGTCATGGTCTCGTTCTCGCCGTCCGGTTACTTCGCCAGCTCGCGGGCGCGCAGCATCGTGTACAGACGCGCGATGTCGCGGCGCAGGGCGCGGAACCGCATCGGGTTCTCCAGCGCCTCGGTCGCGGAGCGGAACCGGAGACGGAACCGCTCCTCGGTCAGCTCGGCCAGCTTGGCCTTCAGGTCGTCCACCGACATCTCGGTGAGCTCACTCGCCTTCATCGCTCAATCCTCCTGGCGGTGGATGAACCGGGTCCGCACCGGCAGCTTCGCGGACGCCAGCGCCAGCGCCTTCTTGGCCAGCTCTTCGGTCACA
>DAINRP010000223.1:0-5304 GCA_036741755.1 Gemmatimonadales bacterium | reverse complement strand
CACCCTCGTTCAGCAGTTCGTCGAGGCGCTCGAGCTGGCCCTCGTTATCGCACAGGATGAGCGACGGGATCTCGCCGCCGAGCATCCCCCGCAGCCGCCGGATGTCCCGCTCGACCGCCTCCGGAGGGAAGAATCCCGCGTTCAGCGCCGGGACCGGGTCCCGGCTGGAGAGCCGCGGGAACGCCATCATGCGGCGGGCCCACGAATCCGGCGGTTCGAAGAGGTCCTCGCGTGCCGACACCTCTTCGCCCAGTCGCCGGGCGATCTCCAGATGGTGGGCCGCCTCGCGCCACGACCGGGACACCTCTTCCTGGTTGGCGCTCGCGGAGTCCTCGATAATGAGCGTATCGGACGGCAGCAGCTCGAGAATGCCCTGACGGATGGCCGGGCCCGGGGTCTCCGTCGCCTCCGTGATGCGCCGCCCCGCGGACCCGCCGAGCGGAAGCACGGTGATCTCGTCCAGCGCCTCGCCGGAGCGCTGGGTAGTCAGGTCGAAGACCCGGATCGATTCGAGGTCGTCCCCCCACCACTCCAGCCGGGCGGGGTTCGCCATCCCGAAGCCGTAGACGTCGATGATCCCCCCGCGCACGCTGAACTGGGCGACCTCGGTGACGGTGGGGACGCGCGCGTACCCCATCGCCTCGAGCGACGCCGCGACATCGGTGAGCGCGGTACCCGCCCGGGCCCTCGGCTTCGCGGGCGAGGCGCTGTGCGGCCGGATGCGCAGGGTCGCCTCACGCAGGGTGGCCGCCACCCGGGTGCGCTCCTCGGTGGCACGCGCCGTGGTCACCAGGATGCGCAGCCGCCCCTCGAGCAGCCCGGAGAGGGTTTCGGCGCGCTCGCCGGCGATCTCGTAGTGGGGTTCGTCCTCGCCTAACGATTCACGCTGCGGATACAGCGCGATGGGCAGGTCGGTCAGGTGCTGCAGGTCGGTCAGCCACCGCTCCGCATCTGCGGGGGTGGCGGCCACCACGGTGAAGAAGCGTTCGGGGAAGGTGCGCGCCAGCCACGCCAGCATGACCGCCGGGCTCGAGCCCGGCAGTCCGCCCAGCGCGAGCTGCGTCCCCCGAGCCGGCAGCCGGTCCCGCAGGTCGAAGGCGAAGGAGGTCCGCTCGAAGGCGTCGAGCACCAGGGCGAGAGTCATCGACCCCGCCGCAATCCGCTGGCCAGTGCGACCTCGGCCAACGCCAGCGCCAGCGCCAGCCAGAGCACCGGCCCCTGGAGACTGGCCCGCCCCGCCCCCGCAAAGGCGGCTCCGGGCGCCTCCGCCAAGCGCACCACCCGGCTGCCCGGCCACAGCGCTTCCACCTGCCCGTCACTCGCCGGGAGCAGCAGCGACTCGCGCGGATCGAGGTTCACGCTCAGCCCCCCCACGGTGTCCGGTCCGGCCAGCAGATAGTAGGCACCGGTGCCGGTGGGATGGAAGGCGGCCCCGCCTTCGACCGCCCACCGGCGCTCGCCCTGCGCTACCTCGGTGACCTGATCGGGAAGGAGGACCGCATCACCGGGCGCACCTTTCAACATGGCCAGCTGTCCGCGGGCGATCCGGTTGACCACCGCGTCCATGAAGGACACGAAGCGCGCCGACAGGGGCAGGCTGGTCCAGGCGGGGTCGAATCGGCTCCCCACCAGCACGATGTCGTCGCTCCGCACCACCCAGGGGGCGCCGCCCACCGTCGCGACGATCCCCTGCGCGGCGCTCGGCCGCAGCGGTTCGAGCGCGTAGCGCCGTGCCACCTGTTCCCGTCCCGTGAGAGCACCGCTGTCGCTGACGCCCGGCGTCATCACCATCGCCCCGAAACGCCAGGCCACGCCGCGGCGCTCCAGCTGGCGGTTGAGCGCGCCCAGCGCGGCGGGATCGGCGGGCGGCGCCACGATGGACGGCCCCGGGCCGAGCGACCCGAGGGTTAGCTCCGTCCCGCGCCGCAGCCGGCCGCTCGACTCGAGCACGTCACACACCGCGCTCACGTAGCGATCGCCCGGGTCCCACGCGACGCGCGCCACCGGCGCGATCCGTACCAGCGCGAGCGCGTCGTCATCAGCACGCAACTCATCGGGCGCCTTGCCCGCACGCACCGTCCACCATCCAGGCGGGGCTCCGGGAAGCGAGAAGCTGCCGGCACCGCCCGCCGTAACCAGCGCCTGCCGGGCCGGCCGGTCGCCGAGGACGACCGCCACCGGGGCCGTGGCGGAATCGCCGGCAAGCGCCACCGTGATGGAGCCGCCTTCGGGGGTCCAGGGCTGGGCACCGGCGTCGACGCGGGTGATTCCGATGTTGGGCGGCGCGGGCTCGTCGGAACGGACCACCACGATGCTGCCGCCCCGCGGCGCGGGCGAGAGCGCCGTTGCCTGGAGATCGGTGACGACGACGACGCTCCCCGGACGGGAATCGCCGCGCAGCACTTCGGTCGCGGCCGTCACCGCCTCACCCAGGTCCATCCGGCGGCCAGTGGGCTGGAGACTGTCGAGTGCCCGCCTGAGATCGGCAGGACCGCCCCGGCGGGCGATACCATCGCTGGTCAGCAACCAGAGGGCGTCGGAGGGGGTGGCCCGCTCGAGCACCCGCGCCGCCGCCGCTCGCAGCTGGGCCAGGCGCGGCGCCCCCGAAACGATCACACCACTCGATGGCGAGTCATCGACCACCAGCACGAGGGCACTGGGGGTGTGACTCACCGCCTCCCGCAGCGGGGCCGACGGGCCCGCGGCAGCGAGCAGCAGGGCGAGGATGAGCAGCGTGCGAATCAGCAGCAGCAGCCAGTGCCGGAGCCGAAGACGCCGCTGATGCTCCTGCGTCACCTGCACGAGGTAGCGTACCGCAGGGAAGTCCACCGTCGGCGGATCGCGACGCTGGATCAGGTGCAGAATCAGCGGTACGGCCGCGAGCGGCAGACCGAGCAACAGCCAGGGATGCAGGAAGCCGATCACGCGAGTCCGGAGGTACCGCCGACGATTCGGCGCAGCGCGAGCCCGAAAGGCGTGTCCGTGGTGATCTGGTGATATTGCATGCCGCTTCCCCGGCAGGCCTTGCGCCAGGCCTTCACGACTCCGGTCACCGTCTCCCGATAGGCATCGGCCCAGTCCTTGGGACGAAGCGTCACCCCCTGGTGCGTCTCAGGATCCTCGAATCGCGCCTCGGCCGGTCCACCGAGTTCCAGTTCAGCGGGATCCATCACATGCAGCACGATGACCTGGTGGCCGCGGTGGTGCAGAAACTTGAGGGCACGGAGGGTGAGTTCCCGGTCGAGCAGAAGGTCCGAGATGAAGATGACCAGCCCCCGGCGGCGCAGCAGATCCACGACCCGCCGCAGCGCCGGCTCGGCCGCCGTCCCCATGCCGGGTTGCAGCGCGTTCATCGTGGTGAGCAGCTGCTGCCACTGGCCGATGCGGGCCCTCGCGGGGACGACCGCGCGCACCGCTTCGTCGAACGCGATCAGCCCGACGGCGTCGTGCTGGCGAATCAGCAGCAGGGCCAGCGCAGCCGCCAGTCGCTGCACGTAGTCGATCTTCGAGAGAACCGTGGCGGCATCACCGCTCCACGCCATCGAGCGGCTCACGTCGGTCACCAGCATCGCGCGAAGATTCGTCTCTTCCTCATATTGCTTGACGTACAGCCGGTCCTTCCGGCCGAGCAGCTTCCAGTCGACGTAGCGCAGCTCGTCCCCCGGCTGATACATCCGGTGCTCGGCGAACTCCACAGAAAAGCCGCGGCGCGGCGAACGGTGGAGACCGGCGAGGAACCCCTCGACCACGCCTTCGGTCAGCAGTTCGAGGCCCGCGAGATGGGCCGCTTCACGCGGGTCGAGCAGGTCGAGACGGGGGCGGGGGGTCGCGGCGGGAGCCGTCATTGGGGCCGCAACGTACCGGGACCGGGCAGGTGAAGTCAACGCGACACCTGAGTGTCAACCGGAGAGGACGTTCCGGACACCGCCCTCGGAAGGGCAAAAACGTGTAAGTGATGGTACCAAAGGGGTTCTGCCACTGAAAACGCGGTGGCACACAGCCTGCTCACGCGGGCATTGTCCACCCCGATGTCTTTGGAGGCCATATGCTGTCCGTTCTGACTCTGGCGCTGGCCGCAATCTCGGCCACTCCCACTCCGACTCCGGCCCCGCCGCCGACCGCCCTGATTGCACGCTGGGTCCGGGCCGGCGCCACGGAGCGACCCCGCATCAACATCTGGCTCAATCGCGACGATGTCTACAACCGCGGTGACCGCGCCCGGGTCTACTTCAAGAGCGACCAGGATGCGTATGTCACGATTATCCGGATCGACACCGACGGCCGGATCCGGGTGCTGTTTCCGATCGATCCCTGGGAGGACAATTTCGCCCGCGGCGGCAAGACCTTCGAGGTGCTTGGGCGCGATCGCGATGAGGCATTCCGGATCGATGACTACCCGGGGGTTGGCTATGTCTTCGCCATCGCCTCCGAGGACCCGTTCGCGTACGACGATATCGTTCGCGGCGACCACTGGGACTACCACACGATCTCCGACGGGCGGGTCCGGGGAGACCCGTACGTGGTCGTCAGCGACATCGCCGACAAGATCGCCCGCGAGACCGACTACGACTACGACGTTTCGCAGTATTACGTGGAAAAGCACTATGACTATCCGCGTTTCGTCTGCTACGACTGCCACACCTACACCAGCTGGCGCGCGTGGGATCCCTACGGCTCGTACTGTTCGCGGTTCCGGATCGTGGTCTACGACGACTGGTATTACTACCCGTACCGGTATCGCAACGGCGGCACCGTGATCGTGCGGCCGTACCGGCCGGGCCCGCGTTACGTCTTCAAGGATGCCGATCCGCGCAATAACTACATCACGCGTGTCGCGGAGCGCCCGCGCGGCGGGGATGACAATCGCCGGCCGACGATCGAGCGCGATCGCACCAGTGCCGATATCGGTGGCCGCGGCGCGATTCCCGTCCCGGTCTCTCCCCGACGGCGGGCGCCGGAAGCCGGCGACCGGGGCACGGTGACCGGTGACCCGCGCCGCCGCCCGGACACCAGGCAGCCGTCGCCTGATGGCCGTCCGGCTTCGCCGGGAACCGACCGGCAGCCGCAGCGCCGGGGCGAGCCGGAGCGCGGCCGCGATCCTGGCAACACCCGGGAAGTCCCGCCCTCGAGTGGCAACGACAGCCCGCGCCGGCGGCCGGCCGATGACCGGTCGATGCAGCAGGGGCAGCTCGACGGCGACAGGGCCGATGCGCCCCAGGATCGTGCGCCGCAACGGCGCGAGCCCACCACTGAGCCCGATCGGCGCGAGCCCAGCAGTGCACCCGATTGGCGCGAACCCAGAAC
>DAINRP010000222.1:0-5364 GCA_036741755.1 Gemmatimonadales bacterium | reverse complement strand
GTAGAGCAGCGGACTGAAAATCCGCGTGTCGGGGGTTCGATTCCCTCTCTGGCCATTCACTCCTAACTTGATTCGCTAAGAGAGTCTTAGAGTAACTGAGGCCACTCAACCCGAGTGGCCTTTCTTGTGGGAAGTATCTGAAGAGTACCTGAAAGATCTGACGCGGGCCGGCCCCCAAAGCGGGTCCCCGGACCTTCCGTTACCTTAGGGCAGGCTCTCTCAAGGAGCTTGCCCTGCCCGACAATCTTCAGCAGGATCTTGAAACGGCGCTGAACGGCGCGTACGCCATCGAGCGTGAGCTCGGCGGCGGCGGCATGTCGCGCGTGTTCCTCGCCTCCGAGCGGGCGCTCCGGCGACAAGTCGTGATCAAGGTCCTCGCACCCGAGCTGGCCCGCGGCGTCAGCGCCGACCGATTCCGCCTCGAGATCCAGGTCGCCGCCTCGCTGCACCACCCACACATCGTCCCACTTCTCGCCGCAGGCGAGGCGGCCGGCCACCTCTACTACACCATGCCGTTCGTCGCAGGCGAATCGCTCCGCGCCCGGCTTGCGCGCGTGGGCGAGCTGCCCGTCGCCGCGGCCGTGCACGTCCTCGCCGACATCGCTCGCGCGCTCGCCTACGCACACCGACAGGGCATCGTCCACCGCGACATCAAGCCGGAGAACGTCCTCCTCGCGGAGGGCGAGGCCCAAGTGGCTGACTTCGGGATCGCCAAGGCGCTCTCAGCCTCAGCGCAGTCCGGGTCGCTCACCTCGGCGGGCCTCGCCCTCGGGACGCCGGTCTACATGGCGCCCGAGCAGGCTATGGCCGACCTCACCGCTGACCACCGCGCGGATCTCTACGCGCTCGGCGTGATCGGCTACGAGATACTTGCCGGGCGGCCGCCTTTCACCGGCCGCTCGCCGCAGCACCTGATTGCGGCTCACGCGACCGAGACGCCGGTGCCGGTCGAGCAGCGGCGGCCGGGCCTGCCGGCAGGGCTCGCCCGCCTGATCATGCGGCTCCTGGAGAAGCGTCCGGCGGACCGGCCGCAGAGCGCGGACGAGGTGCTCGCGGCGCTCGAGGCCGTCGGGACCCCGACGGAAGGCACCGCCACCGTGGTGGTGCGACACCACCCCGCCCGCCGCGGCCACTGGCTGGCCGCCGGCGGCGGCGTCGTCGCCGCGCTCGTGCTCTTGCTGGCCTGGTTCGGCACCCGCCCCCGGCACCTGAGCGCCGACCGCCAGGTCGTCGCGATCGCGCCCTTCCGCGTCACCGGCGCCGACTCCTCGCTCTCCTACCTGCGCGAGGGGATGGTCGACCTGCTGGCCACCAAGCTCGGCGGCACCTCGAGCCTGCGCCCGGCCGACCCTCGCACCATCCTCGCCGCGTGGGGGCGGACGGGCCGTGGAGCCGGCGAGCTCGGGGAGGCCGACGCGATCCGGATCGCCGGCGAAGTCGGGGCCGGTCGGCTGGTGCAGGGGGAAGTCGTAGGGAGCGGCCACTCGCTGACCGTGAGCGCCAGGATCATCGAGGTGGCCGGCGGCGCCACCAGCGCCCAGGCCACCGTGGAGGGCCCCGTGGACAGCCTGCCGCGGCTGGTCGACCGGCTCGCGGCCAGCCTGCTGGCCCTCGGCGCTGGGGAGGAGGAGCAGCGGCTCGAGGCGCTCACCAGCACGTCGCTTCCCGCCCTGCGGGCGTACCTAGACGGCGAGGCGCTGCTTCGGCGCGGCGCGTTCAAGGATGCCAACCGGAGATTCCGGGACGCGCAGGCGCTGGATTCGACGTTCGCGCTCGCCGGGGTCGGCGCGATGCGGGCGGCCGAATGGTACGGCGAAGACACGGCGCCTGCGCGCGGCGTCTGGGCCCACCGGGACCGGTTGTCTCGCCGCGACCGGGCGTGGCTGGAGACGATCCTGGGCCCTCGCTACCCGGCGCCTTCGAGCATGGGCGACTACATCAAGGCCGCGGAGCGTTTCGCGCAGCTCGCGCCGGACAGCCCGGACGCCTGGTACAGGCTGGGCGACTATCTCTGGCACAACGGCGCGCTAGTGGGTCTCACCGATACCTGGCGCCGTGCCTCGGCGGCGTTCAACCGCTCCCTCTCGCTCGACTCGACCTACTCGCCGGCTATCGAGCACTTGGGCGAGATCGCCGCGGGACTGGACGATTCGGCTGGGGCCCGTCGCGGACTCGCATTGCTCACTCGCTTCGACTCGCTGTCGCCCATTGCCCAGGCGCGGCGGTGGAACGTGGCTGCCATCCTGAGTGACACGGCCGAGATGCGGAAGACTCTGGCGAGCGACAGCATCATCCTCGATCCCGGACCGTGGTTCATCACCATCGGCTCGCTCGACCTGCCCCTAAACCTCGCGGGCACCCATGCCATCTACCCCAGGGCGCTCGCCCACAGGGCCAGCGCAGACGATCGGGCCCGTATCGAGGAGACCTGGAGCCGCTACGAGTTGATGCGCGGCCACCCCGGCCACGAGCCCCCGCTGGTGGACAGTCCGGTGACGGTCCGCCAGACCTACGCCGTGCTCGACGCCCTGTTCGCCGACGGCGATTCGGCTCGTGGGCGGGCTGCGGGGGACGCGCTCGAGGGTCAGCTCGGCCGGCCGCTCCCCGCGGGCGACCAGGAGCAGGTGAGCGCGCGCTTCGCCTCCGGCCAGTATGCGGTGGCCACCCGACGTGCCGATCTCGCGCGCCAGGCGATCGCCGATCTCCGGACGGCCCGGGCCGCTTCCGGCAGCCCCTGGCAGTCGGACCTGCCTCGCGCCTATGCGCTGCTGCTCGAGGCGCAGGTGGCCGCCACTTTACGGAGCGCCGATGCGCCGGAACGCCTGCGCCAGCTCGACTCGGCGCTTGCAGATCCGGTCTGGGTGTCTTGGGCGTCGTATGGGAACCTCATCGCTGCCCGGCTACACGAGGAGCGGGGAGAGATACCTGCAGCGCTGGCGGCGGTCCGGCGGCGGGCCGTCGGCATGGAGGGGGGGGGCCATTACGTGAAGTACCTGCGGGAGGAAGGACGGCTGGCGGCGCTCACGGGCGACCGCCAGGGCGCGATCCGCGCCTACCGCCACTATCTCGCGCTGCGCGGCGACGCTGAGCCCGGGCTACAGCCGGAAGTGCGGCAGGTGCGTGAGGAGCTCGAGGCGGTCGAGCGGGAGTCGGCCGACCGCTGAGGGCAGCCAGGTGAGGAGCTCCTTGGGATGGAGTCGCTGTTACCGGTCTCTCGCTCGTGCCCTGGTTGCAGCTACCGGCGACGGCGCTTGCGGCGGGAGAGCGGGCGATCCGCGGCTACCAGTTCGTCGCGGACGCCTGGGAGTGGTGAAACGGCCGCGGACTCGAGACGAGGTCGTTCGCTACTGGCTGCTCCTGACCTACTTGCCACTCAGATAGCAGGAGCACTCTGATCCTTCAGTACCTGACGAGTACCTGAACTCACGAGATTTCTATGGATTTGCGTGGTTCTGAATGACTCAACAGCGTTGGCTAAGTTGTGGCTGGGCGGCCACTAGCTAATCTCAGTGGCCCCAGACGGATCGGCACTTGGCGCCCTGAAAATCCGCGTGTCGGGGGTTCGATTCCCTCTCTGGCCATTCACCCAAGTTCCCCGGCGCTGGCCGGCCAGTCCGCGATCAGGCCCCCATTCCCCAAGAGGTTACGATTGCGGGCGCTCGCCCTCAGCGGGCTCCGATGGCTCCGGAGCCGGGGTCGAAGTCTACGGCCCCTCTGAGCGCTCTCCATCGAGTTGCCGCAACCGTTGGCGGACCCTGCTGACTGCAGGCTTCAGCTCCGCATCAGAATCTTTCCAGAGCTCGACAAAGCGCGAGTAGTAGTGCCTCGCCTTTGCCCGATCCCCCCGTTGCTCAAAGAGCTCGCCAAGCCGCTGGTAGCTCGGCGCCAGCTGAGTGGCGTCGTCGCTGAAAGGTCCCGCGCCTGGCCCTGGACCCGTTCCTTGATCGAACAATCGGAAGAGACTAGGTGTTGTCACGTAGCGCTCGTACACCGCAATGGCGGAATCGGAGTTGCCCAGGCGATCGTAGGCCTGCGCCAGTGCTGCCTGACCGCAGGCCAGGCAATGTCGCGGAGTCGGCACGTAGGCCTGAAATGCGACGGCTGCATCGGCGTAGCGTCCTTCGGCCAACGCAACCTGGCCCCAAATCCATTGGCGCCTCGGGTCGTCGATGTGGCGGAATGTCGGATCTACTTCGCGCTCATACCGGATGAGCAACGCGCGCGCTTGCTGTGGCCGGCCCGCCAACGCATAAATGAGGGCCAGCTCAAGATAGGGGCGGTCGAGCAGTGGGATGGAATCCAGGGGGTAGCGGGCTAGTGCCGCTTCCACCGTTCTGAGGCCGTCCATAGGCAGACGACGAAACCATACGTCGGTGAGTCCCAGGGTCGTCGCATCCTTGAGGTAATTCGCGGGGCGTCCCGCCTCAACGCTCGCCGCCATGGCATCGCGGCTGTACTCCCCGGCCTCTGCCAGCCGCCCTCGCGCCAGCGCGATATCGGCCAACCAGCGGCTGGCATCCCCTCGCTCCAAGGGTCCGTCTGCATGCCGCTCTCTGAATCTGCGAGCGCCGGCTGCCGCGGTGATGTAGTCGCCTCTGGAAGCCGCCAGGCGAATGCCCCACTCCTCGACGCCCGGGTTACCGGGGAACAGTCTGGCGACCTGCGTCTGAACCTGCTCCGCCTCCGCCCGCCGGCCGAGCGCAACCAGAGTGACCGTGAGGGCAAAGTGAGTTCCCGGGGACCATGGGTGCAGCGTGTCGATTTCAGAACGGAAAATCGACTCCGCCCGTTCCGGCTGGTGCAGGAGATAATACGCCATACCGAGATTCTGTCTGGCGAGTGAGTCGCCTGGATTGAGCTGGAGAGCAGCACGATAGGCGGCAATGGCCTGGTCCAGCCGCCCGGTGACGCCCCCGTGGTAGTTACCGCGTGTGTGCTCTCGCTCGACCTCGGTCAGGCGATCGTCGTGTTGGATCGCCTTGGTCATTGCGGCGACCGCTTCGGTCCGGTTGCCCAGAAACCCCTGAAATCCGCCCAACGTCCGGTAAGCGGTGGCGAAACCAGTGTCGAGCGCGACCGCCTCCTGCAGGAGCGCGATGGCTTTGACATAGTCGCCACCGGCATCGCCCGCGAGCTGTCCCTTGGTGTACTTCGAGAGCGCCTCCAACGAGCTGGTGGTCACCTGGGTCAAGGGCGGCTCGCTGCGCAGTGATCGAAGTGACTCGCCAATCCGCTCTCGAAGGCGGCCGGAGAGCCGGTCAATCGCGGCAATGACCTGAGTCGAATCGGCAGCCGTCTCCCGATGCGCTGCCAGTACATCTCCAGTGGCGGCGGAGACGAGTTGCGCTGAAAGCAGAAAGCTCC
>DAINRP010000221.1:0-5425 GCA_036741755.1 Gemmatimonadales bacterium | reverse complement strand
CCGGCGCGGCGGCGGGCGGTGGTGGGGCTTTGGCCGCGGCGACGATCTTGCCTTCGAGTGCGTCCAGGAAATCGTTCACGGTCGTGAATCGTGCAGCGGGTTCCTTCTCGAGTGCGCGGAAGATGGCGCGCTCCACCGCCTCGGAGACATTGATGACCGGGCGGAGTTGCCGAGGTGGCCCGGCGAAGCGGCGCATGAGCGTCGCGGTCGGGGTCGGCCCCTTGAACGGCGCCTCGCCGGAGACCATCTCGTACAGCACGCTGGCGAGCGCGTACTGGTCCGCGCGGCCGTCGACCTCCTTCTCGCCGGAGGCCTGTTCCGGGCTCATGTAGGTCGGCGTGCCGACGATCATGCCGGTGGCGGTGAGCTTCTCGTGCATCTCGCTCACCGCGCGGGCCACCCCGAAGTCGGCGACCATCACCTGGTCGCCCTCGAGCAGGAGGTTGTCGGGTTTGATGTCGCGGTGCACCACCCCCTGAGAGTGCGCTAGTGCCAGGGCGGAGCCGACCGCGCGGGCGATGGCGAGCGCGCGGTCCACCGGGAGCGGCTGCCCCCGCGACAGCACATCGTAGAGGTTCTCCCCCTGGACGTAGGTCATGGTGAACCAGAGGAACACGTCCACTTCACCCGAGTCGAGCACCGGCAGAATGTTGGGATGCTTGAGACTGCTCGCCACCCGGATCTCGCGCTTGAAGCGATCGGCGCCGACCGTCTCGGCGAGCTGGGGATGGAGCACCTTGAGCGCCACGTCGCGCGACTGGACGAGATCGTGCGCCAGAAAGACGGTCGCCATGCCGCCCTTGCCGAGCTCCCGCTCTAGTCGGTAGCGGTCGGCAAGCGCCGCCTGCAGTTCCTTCTGGAGATCAGCCACGCGGTCCTCCCCCGTTCGAACGCATCACCAGATCTGCGGGATCAGCTCTGGTGGCCGGACCATCGGGTCGCCGGGCTTGCAGCCGAACGCCGCTGCAAACGCCGGCGTGTTGGCCAGCGGGCCGTTGGCCCGCCACCGATCCGGCGCGTGCGGGTCCAGTTTGACCAGGCTCCTCAGGCGTTCGTCGCGGATGTTGGTCCGCCAGGTCTGCGCATAGCCAAGGAAGTAGCGCTGCTCGGGCGTGAACCCCTCGATCAGCCCCGGGCGGCCGTTCCGCTCGAGCGCGCGTTGCAGGGCATCGTACGCCGTCAGCACCCCGCCGAAGTCGGCGAGATTCTCGCCCAGCGTGAGTTCACCGTTCACGTGAATCGTGTCCACCTGGATGTACTCGTTGAACTGCCGCACGATCAGCTCCGCCTGCTCGGTGAAGTGCACCGAATCCGCCGGGACCCACCAGTCGCGCAGGTTGCCGGCCTCGTCGTAGTGGCGCCCCTGATCGTCGAATCCGTGCGTCAACTCATGGCCCGCCCAGCTCCCGCCGAGGGCGCCGTAGTTTGCGCCGTCATCGGCCTTCGGGTCGAAGGTCTGCGGCACCAGTGCGCCGGCGGGGAACACCATCTCGTTCTTCGACGGATCGTAGTAGGCGTTCACCGTCGGCATGGTGATGTCCCACTCGGTCTTGTCCACCGGCTGCCCCGGACGGTTGACGACCCGCTCCCACTCAAAGCGACGTGCCCGCGCCAGATTCCGGATGAACGGCCCTTCGCTGCTCTGCAGCCGGCTGTAGTCGCGCCACTTGTCGGGATAGCCGATCTTCTCGCTCATCGCGTTGAGTTTGGTGAGCGCATGTGCCTTGGTCGAGTCGGACATCCACGCCAGGTGCCTGATCCGTTCGCCGAAGGCGGCACGGATGTCGCGAATCACCGAGCGGGCCCGGTCGCGCGCCTCCGGGGGAAAGGTGCGCGCCACGTAGGTCTCACCCAGGGCCTCGCCCATCGTGTAGTCGGTCGTCCGCAGGCAGCGCTTCCACCGTGGCAGCAGCAGCTTCGCACCGGTGAACCGGGTGTTGAAGCGGAAGTCCTCGTCGACGATCGGGCTGCTGAGCCACCCGGCGTAACGGGTGAGCAGGTGGTAACGGAGATAGGCCCGCCACTGGTTGAGGGGAAGCGTCTCGAGCAGCTCGCCCACGCGGTGCACGAAGGCCGGCGCCGCCACGTTGAGCCGGCTCACCGGCGCGGTGAGCCCCGCGGTCCGGAAGTAGAGCGGCCACGGCACCTGCGGCGCGAGGGTGCGCAACTCTTCCATCGAGGTGGGGTGATCGGTCGCGGCGGGGTCACGCTCCTCGAGCTGAGTCATCGAGGCGTAGGCGAGCTCGGTCTCCAGGACCATCACCAGGCCGGCGTCCCGATCGGCGGCGGCACGGCTGGCGCCCGCCAGGGTGAACATCCTGCTGATGTGCTCGACGTACGCTTGCCGGGTCGAATCTGCCTCGGCGCCGATGTCGGTGTAGTAGTCCCGGGCGGGGAGTCCCAGTCCTCCCTGGGACAGCCAGGCGATATAGTGGTCGGAGTCGTGCGGATCCACGGCCGGCGAGTAGTCGAAGATCAGATCCACGCCGTCCTTCTGCAGCGTCGCGATCCGGCGGATCAGCCCCGCGCGGGTCTTCACCGAATCGATGCCCGCGAGCCACCCCTTGAGCGGTGCGATCCCCGCGGTCTCCGCCGCGGTGGAGTCCATGCAGGAGCCGTAGAAGGTGCCCAGCTTCCGCTCGGTGCTGCCGACGGGGAAACTGTTGCGCCGGGCCGCCGCGTCGTCCAGGAGCGATCGCACCACCAGTTCGTTGATGTCGCTCATGTCCCGCGCGACGCCCGAAGAGGAGTAGTCGGCGGGGATGGTGTCCCGGGCAAGCCATGCGCCGTTGGCATACTGGAAGAAGTCGGTGCAGGCGCTTGTCGTGGTGTCGATCCAGCGGATGTCGACCACCTTGAGCGGTATCGGCACCGCGCTCTGGGCGGGGGCGTTGATCGGTGTGAGCAGCAGGACGGCGAGGGCCGCAAGCAGCGGCTGGACCACGATCCGGCGGGGCATCAGGGGCGACTCCGTAGGAGGAAAGCGGGCGGCAGAAATCTAGAGTGCCCGCCGCCGAAGAGCCACCGAGAGGTGCCGTATCGACCCGCTATCATTCCCCATCCTGAAACACGAACGTCGTGCCCGGATTGAAGGCGCGGCATCACCCCACGTACCAGGGATGTCCCATGACAGACGAAGATCTCAAGGCCGAACTCGAACGCCTCAAGGCCGAGAATGCCGCACTCAAGAACCAGTCCAGCCGCCGCGTCTACCTCAAGGTGAGCGAGAAGGGCGGAGCCTCGCTCTACGGACTCGGCCGCTTCCCGATCACCCTCTACCAGGAGCAGTGGCTCAGGATCCTCGACATGGCCGACGAGATCCGCACCTTCCTGCAGGAGAACAGGGCGTCGCTCAAGACGAAGGAATAGGGCAGCCCGCGACCGGCCAGAATGGGGTGTTCCAGACTGGGTATTCCACCCTCTACATCCCCTCCACGATCTGCTCCGGACGCTCGACCACGATCTCCAGCTGTCCCTTGTAGCGGGTGATCCGGCCCCTGATACCGATCTTCCTTCCAGTCAGGCGATCGAGATTGAGCAGGGCGGGGTCGCGCGGACCGAGGATCGCGGCGCTGAAGGTCTGGTGCGGATAGTCGGCGCCGAAGTTGATGAAGATGTTTCCGCCCTGCGTCCGGTGCACCGAGACCACCACGCCGACTACCGTGGCCTCCTCTCCCTCGTGGGCGGCTGCTTCGCGGTCGGTGTAGGTCCCGGCGCCGAGTGAGGGAGGTGCCGGGGCGGGGCGGTAGGAGGCGAGCGCGTCGTTGAGGATTCGCGCCAGGCGCACCCCGGCTTCGATGAGGGCGAGATCGATTCGGGGCAGGTTGTCGTCGCGATAGGCCTCGCCGAGGTTGTTCCCGCGCGGGAGTCGGTACGCAGCCTCCACCGCGATCCGGTGTCCCTCCATCGCCCAGTCGACGACACTCCCGCGTTCCAGCGCGGCGAGATCGAGCCCGCCCATCCGCTGCTGCAGCTGCGCGAAGTACTGTTCCTCGTCGAGGCGGGCACTCTCGATCAATTCGCCGTCCCAGACTTTATGGAGGTTGGTGACCCGATCGAAGAGCGAGACTTCGGTCTGATTCCCGCCTCTGTCCCCGTTGTCCGATACATGGAGCGGCTGGTGCAGGTCGCCGACCAGGTGCAGCAGGAAGCGCAGCGCTTCGGCGCGCTCGGAGATGGGCGCGGCCCCGTCCGCGAGAATGGTGCGGTCCCGCTCGATCGCCGCGATGATGCATCGCCCCTTCGGGCATTGAGTTGCCGGATCGTAGGCGGTGGCATCCAGCGGAATGTTGACGAAGTGAAGCTCTCCGGTGTCCCGTCGCGATCCGCGGATCTGATCGGCCCAGAGCGAAGCCTCGACCGGGTCCTGCCCGCCGAGCAGGTCGCGCATCGCGTCAATGGTGTGCGGGGTGAGGCGGGTGAGCGCGATCCGCACCACGACCCGGTGCCCGGCCTGGAACCAGACCGCCCGGGCGGCGGGGGTGTGGGCGCGCTCGGCGGGGAGCGCGGCAAGCAGCGTCAGGGCCAGCAGGGACGGGCGCATGGGTTCACCAAGTGTAGCGCCCCCAACCGGTGGCGACGATCCCTCACGCTACTGTGGCATGCCGAGTGCCGGCATCTCCGGGTCCTCGAGCGGAGTCACCAGCTCGTCGCTGTCGGTGCGCCAGAGGGCCGCGCCGTAGCGGTGCGAGGCGGCCACGGTCCGCCCGTCCGGACTCACCGCGAACGCGACCGGCATCGGTTTGTGCCGGACGTTGCAGTAATAGGGGCAGACATAGCCGATGCGGCGCGCGTCCCTGCCGTCGAGCACTTCGAGGATGTCGCTTGCGAGGTGATAGAGCACTACCCGCGAACCATCGTCTGACACGCGGAAGCTCCCCTCCCAGTCCCAGTCCGCCGGTTCCAGCCGGCCCAGCAGCCCACCCGTCGCCACATCGAAGACGGAAGTCTGCATCTGGTCGCCCAGTGTGACGACGCGCCGGCCATCCGCACCGAATCGCACCGGGCCGAGATACCGGTTGCGACGGTGCTCCCCGGGGATCAGGCTCCCCCAGCTCCGCTCGGTAGTGTCGTAGATCCACATCCCCTCGTAGGTGCCGAAGGCCAGCCGGGAATCGTCGGGTGAGAAGGCGAACGAGGCGAGGGTGCGGTCACGCGCTCCCTCAGGCAGGCTGAGTTCCTCGACCGCCATCGTCGCCAGATTCACCAGAAAGAATCGGCTCGACCCGGGTGGGGGGTCGTTCGCCGTGATGGCCGCGGCGAGCCAGTGCCCGCCTGGCGAGAGTTCCCAGCAGTGCTTCTCGTTCAAAGTCGCGGGGATCCCACCGACGCATGCTGGCCGGTACTGCGCGGGGGTGAGCGCAGCCGCCGTCTTTCGAAGCAGCGTGGGACCCGCGAGCGACCAAACCTCGATCCCGTGCGGTCC
>DAINRP010000220.1:4200-5446 GCA_036741755.1 Gemmatimonadales bacterium | reverse complement strand
GCGGTCGGCGAATTCGGCATCACCCTGATGGTCGCCGGCAACATCCCCGGCCGGACCCAGACCATTCCGCTTGCCATCTACGATCATGTGCAGGCCAATCGGCTCGATGCCGCGGACCAGCTCTCAATCATCACCCTGGTGCTGGTGGCGACGGTGCTCGTGGTCGTCGGCCGCCTGACACGGACGCGGAGCTGAGCCCGGTGCTCTCGGTCGAATTGCTCAAGAGCTTTCCCGGGTTCACCCTCGACGTGCAGTGGGAGGCCGAGGAGGGGGTGGTCGCCCTCTTCGGGCCGTCTGGCGCCGGCAAGACACTCACGCTCCAGTGCCTCGCCGGGCTCACCCGTCCCGATGGTGGCCGCATCGCGGTCCGGGGTCGGGTGTTGTACGACGCGCTGCGCGGGGTGAACCAGGCCATCCGCGACCGCCGTCTGGGTGTGGTCTTCCAGGGATATGCGCTCTTTCCCCATCTGAGCGTCGCTGAGAATATCGCGTTCGGGCTCGACCGGATGACCAGCGCCGAGCGGCGCAAGCGCACCGGCGAGATGCTGGAGCGGCTCGGTCTCGAAGCGGTCCGCGGTCTCCACCCCAAAGCGCTCTCAGGCGGACAGCAGCAGCGGGTGGCCCTCGGCCGGGCGCTTGCGATGGATCCGGATCTCGTCCTGCTGGACGAGCCGCTTGCCGCGCTCGACAGCCCGCTCCGCCGGAGCCTCCGGGACGATCTGCAGACGGCGCTCCGCGGCTTCGGCAAGACGGCCATCGTCGTCACGCACGATCTCGCCGAGGCCTGCCAGCTCGCCGACCAGATTGTGGTCTACGATCAGGGTCGGGTGCTGCAATCAGGGAAGAAGAGCGAGGTGCTCGGCCGCCCCGCCTCCCCCGAGGTCGCCGCGGTCCTTGGCATCCGGAACATCCTTGAGGGAACGGTGCTCGAGTCGAATTCGGACTTCGTGCATATAGGCTGGCGGGGTCAGACCATCGTCGCCGCGAACTGGCCGGGCCACCCCGATCTCCCCGCCACGAGCAGCCGGGTGGCATTCTTCGTGAGGCCGGAGCATGTGCGGCTCATGCGGAAGGACCGTCCCGGCCCCGACGTCGTGCGGCGCACCAACCTGATCCATGGGGATATCGTCGGCGAGGTAGACATGGGCCCGACGGTGGCGCTTCAGTTCCGTGCGGAGGGAGAGGGCCCGGTGCCGGCACGCGGGTACGACCTCGAGATCGAAGTCTCGCGGCTGGTGCACGAGAA
>DAINRP010000220.1:0-4100 GCA_036741755.1 Gemmatimonadales bacterium | reverse complement strand
AAGCTGAGCGGCTACCTGCAGGCCCGCGAGACCTGGCAGAAGGATGTTGGGCTCACCGGCTCCCTCAACCGGGCGCGGCTCACCGCCACCGGGGGCATCGCGACCGCCTTCACCTGGCGCATTCAGGGGGAGTTCCGGACCGGGAGCGTTGGCAACGGAAAGGCCTCGGTGGGACTAACCGATGCCTACATCCGCTGGAAGCACAACGATCTTGGCATCCAGACGGGCCAGTTCAAGACGCCGTTCACGCGGGAGTACATGACGAGTCTCGCCGATCTCGAGACCGCGGACCGTTCTACCGCCGTGGACTCGCTGGCTCCGAAGCGGGACATCGGTCTGATGGCGGACTACGAGATCCGGAAGAAGGTGACCGTCTACGCGGGCCTCTTCAACGGCGAGGGAGTCAACATTACCGCGAACAAGGACTCGACCCTGCTCGGGGTGGCGCGAGTGGCGGTGCGTCCGATCCCGGAGATCTCCATCGGCGGCAGCGTGGCACGGTACTTTGGCGACAGTACGCGTTACAGCGCGGATGTGAACTACGACGGCCCGCGAGTGTCGGTGAGAGGTGAATACGTCGCGCAGTCCCGTGACAGTGTCGGCGGCGAGAAGGACCATGGCTGGTTCGGCCTTGCCGGGGTTCGGGTAGCCGATCCGGTGCAGCTCGTGGCCAAGTACGAAGACTTCCGGCGCGACGCGATCAGCCCGCAGCAACGGAACCGCGCGTGGACGGCGGCCGCCAACTTCTTCCTGGCCGGCAATTCGGTGAAACTCACGGTGGAGTACATCTCGCGAAAGATCGGCGATCCCGGTACCCGCAAGGGATTGCTCCTGACGCAGCTTCAGGTGAGGTACTGATGAGTCCCGAGTTCCGAGTTCCGAGCTGGCCACCGCGAGCGATCCTCGGTGTCGCCCTGTTGTCACTGGTATCGAGCGGCCTTGCGGCCCAGGCCCGTCGGGATGTCATCCTCGCCACCACCACGAGCACCCAGGACTCGGGGCTGCTCGATTCGCTGGTACCGAGGTTCGAGATGCAGTGCCGCTGCCGAGTGAAGACGATTGCCGTGGGGACCGGGCAGTCGCTGGCGCTGGGTGCGCGCGGGGAAGCGGACGTGGTGCTGGTCCACGCGCCCACGGTCGAGCGACGCTACGTCAGCGAGGGGCAGTTCATCAACCGCCGGCTGGTGATGACGAATGACTTCGTGATCGTCGGACCGCCGGGCGACCCTGCTGGTCTGCACGGGCTCAAGACGCTGGCGACGGTGTTCCGCCGCCTGGGGGAAGGCACTACGCCCTTTGCCTCTCGCGCCGACAGCTCGGGCACGAACATCATGGAGCTGAATCAGTGGAAGGCCGCCGGGGCCACGCCGTCCGGGGCGTGGTATCTTCAGATCGGTCAGGGCATGGCGGCGACGCTGCGGATCGCGTCGGAGAAGGGCGCTTACACGCTGACCGACCGGGGAACGTACCTCGCGCTGAAGCAGGGGCTGCAGCTCGACGTAGCCTTCGAGGGCGCACCCGAACTGCTCAACATCTATCATGTGATGGAAGTGAATCCGGAGATCTGGCCGAACGTGAACCACGCCGGCGGCCGGGCCTTCGCCGATTTCATGGTGGCACCGGCGACGCAGACGTTCATCCGCACCTTCGGCGTCCAGAAGTTCGGTCAGCCGCTCTTCATTCCCCAGGCCGGAAGGCGGGAGGAGGACCTCCTCAAGCCGGCGGCCTGATCGCCCACGGGTCGCATGGATCTGGTTCTCGAGGGGTTCAAGCACGCGCTGGCGATGATCCTGCGCGGCGATCCGCAGGTGATGGGGATCATGTGGCTCTCCCTGCGGGTGTCGGGAATCGCCACCCTGGTGAGCCTGGCGCTCGGCGTGCCGCTCGGCACGCTGCTCGCGCTCACCCGCTTTCCCGGACGGCGAGTCCTCCTCGGCGTGATCAACGCCGGGATGGGCCTGCCGCCCGTCGCCGTCGGGCTCTTCGTCAGTGTCCTGCTGTGGCGGAGCGGGCCGCTCGGCTTCCTCGAACTCATGTATTCCCCCGGCGCGATCATCCTGGCGCAGTGCGTGATCGCCCTGCCGGTCGTCACCGGGCTTACCGCGGCGGCGATGCAGCAGCTCGATCCCCGGCTCAGGCTGCAGCTCCTTGGGCTGGGCGCGTCCCGCACGCAGGCGCTCCGGCTGCTGCTGCTGGAGGCACGGTTTTCCGTCCTCGCCGCGGTCATGGCGGGATTCGGCGCGGTCATCTCCGAAGTCGGCGCGTCGATGATGGTCGGCGGCAACATCCTGCACTCGACCCGGGTGCTGACGACGGCCACCGTGCTCGAGACCAGTAAGGGCAATTTCGACGTGGCCATCGCCCTCAGCGTGCTGCTGCTCGCCCTCACCTTCTTCGTCACCATGGTCCTCACCGCGATCCAGCAGCGCGGGACGCGCTCGTGACGGGCGCCCTCACGCCGCGCCGGCAGGACGATTCGGCCTTCCGCGCGGAGGGGCTCACGGTCCGCTATGGTGGGCGCCCGGTGCTCGAGGGGGTGGGCCTTTCGCTTCAGCCCGGCAGGACGCTTGCGCTGCTGGGGCCGAACGGCTCCGGAAAATCCACTCTGCTCCGAGTGCTGGCGCTGCTGGAGCGCCCCGACGCCGGGCGCCTGACACTGCTGGGACAACAGGTGTCCGCGCACTCCGCAAGTCGTCTGGCGCTCCGGCGCAGAATGGCGACGGTGTTCCAGGCACCGCTGCTTACCGACGCGACAGTGGCCGAGAACGTGGCGCTTGGGCTCCGATTCCGCGGCGTGGCCGGATCGGGCACGAATGCCCGGGTGACGCGCTGGCTGGAGCGGTTCGGGATCGGTCACCTCGCGCGGCAGCAGGCGCGCACGCTGTCCGGCGGCGAGGCGCAGCGGGCGAGTCTGGCCCGGGCCTTCGTCGTCGAGCCGGAACTGCTCTTCCTCGATGAGCCGTTCGCCTCTCTCGACCTGTACGGGCGGGAGGTGCTCGCGCTCGAGCTCGAGGCGATCCTCCGCGAATCCCGGATCGCGACGGTGCTGGTCACCCACGAACGCGCCGAAGCGATGATGCTCGGCGATGAGGTCGCGGTGCTGCTGGGCGGCGGGCTGGCGCAGCAGGGTCCGACGCGCGCGGTCCTTTCGCGGCCGGTGACCGAGCCGGTGGCGCGCTTCCTGGGAGTGGAGAACCTGCTGCCCTCCCGGATCGATCACCGCCGCGGCGACCACGGCACGGTGCAGCTCGCCGGGCAGCGGTTTGAAGTGGCAGTCACGGCGGTCGCTGGCGATGATGCCGTTCTCTGCCTCCGCGCCGAGGACGTCCACCTTGCCCCGCCGGGTGTGCCGCCGGAGAGTGATAGCGTTCGCCTGCCTGTGCGTGTTACCCGCATGGTCCCGTACGGCGTGCCATGGCGGATCCATCTGGATGCCGGGATTCCGCTGGTGGCGCTGGCGGCCCAGCGCACCGTCGAGCGGCTGCAGCTCCAGCCGGGTATCGAACTGGTCGCATCCTTCGATCCGCGTCGGGTACACGCGGTGACCGCGCCTCGCACCGGCTAGCGCCAGCCGGCGCCACGTCCCGTTCGACCAGCCAGCCTTGCCGCGCGACCGGCGGAGGGGCTAATCTCCCCGCCCTCGCCCAACCCGGAAGGCGCCATGAGTGGTATCCCGAATATTCCCCGCCCGCAGAATGATCCCATTCTCGGCTACGCTCCCGGCTCGCCGGAGCGGGCCCAGCTCAAGGCCCAGCTGGCAACGATGGCCACCGAGACGATCGACATCCCGGTGATTGTGGGCGGGAAGGAGATCCGGACCGGCAAGTTTCACGACGTGGTGAGTCCGCACGATCACCGCAGGGTGCTGGCCCGCGTCCACATGGCCGATCAGCCCACGATCGACAGTGCGGTGCGCTCGTCGAAGGTGGCGTGGCGGGAGTGGTCGGAGATGCGGTTCGAGGAGCGGGCTGCCGTCTTCCTCAAGGCCGCCGACCTCCTGGCCGGTCCGTGGCGGATGAAGGTGAACGCCGCCACGATGCTCGGGCAGAGCAAGACCGCCTTCCAGGCCGAGATCGACAGCGCCTGCGAGCTGATCGACT
>DAINRP010000219.1:0-5475 GCA_036741755.1 Gemmatimonadales bacterium | reverse complement strand
GCCTCCAGCCGCGCAAGCGCCGTTGAGAGCCGATCGGTCACCGGCGCGGAGCGGCCCTTTCGAGAGATTCCCACACCCTCCCAGATGTCCTGCTCCAGATCCCCGAGCAGTTCGGTCCTCAGACGCAGCCCGTGGCGCTTGAGCAAAGGTTCGAGTTTGGCGCGTCGGCGCCAGAGATCCCGCCGCGTCGCGGCGTACCCGGCCTGGCAGACCTCCCTGCGCGACGTGAAGCTGAAGATGTTGCTGAAGAACAACCCGTACTCGCTGCGTTCCGGTTCGAAGAGAACCACGTCCGCACCGGGGTAGCGATTCTCATACGCGGCCATGCCGACCACCATCCGCGAGTGAATCATCGTCCGGAAGGTCTGCGACAGGATCGCGGGCATTCCGCGGCGCAACAAGGATCCGCGCGCGAGCTCCCCCTGCCTTTCTCCAGCAGCAACATCAACCGGTACCAGGGGGTTCACACAGAGCAGCAACTCCGCACCCTGCTCCAGGGCCACGGAGGCATGAAGCGTCTTGAGCAGCACGCCATCGACGCACAGGTGGCCATCGATCTCGACCGGCGGATAGAGCCCCGGCACGGCGGTGCTCGCCTGGACCGCGCGCGAAATCGGCACGTGATCCCAGCCCTCGGACCCGAAGACGATCGGGGTGCCCGACTCGAGATCCGCCGAAACCACCCGGAGTTTCCGTTTGAGCTTCCGGAAATCGTTGGTGCGCTCGTTGATCGCGAAGGTGTGCTCGAGGTGCCGCCGGATCGGTTCATTATCAAGGAGGCCGAGCGGAAGGGCCCGGGAGATGCGGACCAGGGACTTCATCAGGGTCTCTTCGTGCGGCGCGTTCGAGACCTGCCATAGTGCATGGGCGATGAGTCCGGGGAGCTGCATGCCCCGACGGGCCCACTCGCGATACGCCGGCCGGAAGAAACTGGTCGAGTCGAAGGGATGCTCTCCCGGCTCATCGGTCACCAGGCCACGCGCCAACTGGGCAGTAGTCTGCCCGTTGGCGAGTGACGCGGCGATGAACGCGCCGGCGCTCACTCCGACATAGACGTCACACGCGTTGAGATCAAGACCCTCGATCGCTTCTTCAAGGGCCCGGAGAGCGCCGATTTCGTACACGGCACCCGCCGGACCCCCGCCGGCCAGAGCCAACCCCAGCCGGCGACCCCGCCGCCCCTGGCGCGCGGTGGTCATAGATACCTCACTCAGGCGCTGGCGTGGGCGGCCCTGGAAGCACGACGGGCCGGCTTCCGCGCCCTGGTCTTGGACTTCGACACCACCCGGGTCAACTCCTCGACCCGCTTGGTCAGGGTCGCAATCTCCTTTCGGGTCGGGACGCCGAGGCGATGCATAGCGTTGGTCATCCCCGCCTCGATCGGCGTGGTGAGCCGGGCGACGGCATGCTTCGCATCACCCTGCAGATCGCCGGCACGGCTGACGAGATTGTTGATCCGCGCCTTGTTCATCTTCTCCATGCCTTCGCCCTTCTTCACGAGCTGACCGAAGAGCTTGCCCCCCTCTTCGCCGGCGAGCGCAAACGCGCCGAGTCCTGCCAGCCAGATCTCGTGGGCCGACTCCTTCAGCATCGGGAGCGCCTGGGTCTTCTTGGAATTCTTCTTGGCCGCCATGGTTTCCTCCTGGAATGCCGGCCATCGGGGGCCGGACGCTGCTATGGGTAACATCGCTGCGAACGTGGATCAGGTTGCTATCTCCGGGCCTGCTTGCGCCTCGGCTTGCGTGTCTTTGGCGCTGCTTCAAGCTGGACCAGCGACTCCTCCAACTCGGCCAGCCGGTCGCGAAGCAGATCGAGTTCCTCCTGCATGCCGCCGACCGGGGTGATCTTCTCGACGGAAGCCTTGACGATACGATCCACTCCGGTCTGGATCTGCTCAACTCCGTCGGCGAACACCCGGCTGCCACGGCGAATTACATCGTGCAGGAACTCACTCGGCAGGAACGAATGGCCGCGCCGGTGATCCTCGTAAATGATCTGCGCCAGAGTCTGGCCGGTGACATCTTCGCCGGTCGCGCTGTCGACGACCTGCAACTCCTGCCCGTCACGGATCCATACTGCGATCTCGTCGAGCGACACGTAACGGCTCTCCTCCGTGTCGTACAGTTTTCGGCTGCCGCCGCCGTACCGCTTGATGAGCCGGATCATGATTGGTCTCCGCTGTGGACGAATCGAAAATACCGCATTGCGGCAAAAACCGCAAGTCCGGCTTGCCGCAATGCGGCAAGTCCCACGCTGGCGTGGGAATTGGAGCGCCGACACAGCGGCCTGTCGGGCCGCAGCGGGCGGCTGCCGGTTCAGCGATCGAGTTGGCTGAGGATGACCCGCCCGAGCGATTCCAGCTCGGGCAAGTCGGTCGGGGGTGAAGCCTGGAGGGGAATCGCCAACAATGGTTCACTCCGCGCGAGGAGTTGGCGCAACCGCACCAGACCGCGCCGGTCCCGCTCCCCGAGGTAGTGGAACAGGGAGAGTCCCTCGGCCAAGGCCGACGGCACGTCCCGGGGCAGCGGGGCCACGGGGTGGATCTGGTTCACCACTATCGGGCCGACCCGATGCCCGGCCTCCTTGAGCTTCCTCGCAAAGAACAGCGTATCGGGGATGCGGTCCTCCCCGGGCCCGCTCACGAGGAGAAAGAGTGAATCGGGAGCGCGCAGCAGCGCGCGAACCTCGCTCGCCCGGCCGCGGAACCCATCATAGAGCGGGCCGAAGGCGCGGAAGAATTCCACCATGTCATGCAGGAGCCGGTCGCCGATCACCCGGTCCACGATCCGCTCGACGCCCCTCGCCGCGATCCGCATCGGCATTCGCTTCAGCCCCCCACCCTGTTCCCACCAGGGCTTCAGGGCGAGTCGCAGCGCCCCGCTGTCGAGGAAGTTCACGATCCGGTCCGGCGCCTCGAGAAAGTCCAGCGCCTGCCGCGTCGGAGGTGTGTCGAGGATGATGCGATCGTAGTTGCCGTCGGCGGCGACTTCGAAGAGCCGCTCGACAGCCATGTATTCGAGGATGCCGGCAAGGTTGCCCGCGAGATCGCGATAAAATCGGTTGGTGAAGATCCGCTCCGCGGCGGCATCATCGGGAGCGTACCGGCGGATCAGCCGGTCGAAGGTGGTGCGGGCATCCAGCAGGGCGACATCGAGGCGCCCCCGGGTTCCCGACTTCACCCGAACGGCCCCCTCCCTCGCTTCATCTCCGACCCCCAGCGCGTCTTTGAGCCGGAGCGAAGGATCGAAGGTCATGACTAGCGTGTTTCTTCCGGCGCGGGCGGACTGGAGCCCGAGGGCGGCAGCGAGCGTGGTCTTGCCGACGCCTCCCGCGCCGACGACCACCAGCATTCGCTGGTCGAGTGGTCCTAGGCTCATCGCAGTTCCTCGGCGAGCGCCGATTCAACACCGGCGAGCAGGTCCGGGCCGCGGTCGAGCGGCAGGAGAGGGATCTCAGCCATCGGTCCCTTCCAGCCCGCCCGCAGCCTCTTCAGCTCCCGTTCGTTCACGGCGCGCCGCTGCCGCCAGAGATCGAGAATCGCGGCCGCGTTGCCATCGGAGGTCCGGCCCGCCGGGGTGCCTGACGGGAACGACGGGTAGAGGGCGTTCGCGACGACCACCTCAGGCGGGCGACCGATCTTCTCCCTGAGCAGCGCGATCAGTTCCAGTGCCTCCTGGACCGGCATCTCCTCGGCGAGCGCCGTCAGCACGACGCCGCAACGATCAGGATCGGCGATGAACGCGGCGAGCTCCTTGGCCATCTCTCCGAGCTGGCCTCCGGCGATCGCGTCGGAGAGCAGCAGGGGAGCCGCGAGCATCGAGGCGCTGTGCCCGGTTGCCGGCGCATCGAGGACCACCACGTCCGCTTTGTGGCGGTGGTGACCTTCGACCGTGCGGAGGGCGTACCCGAGCACCGCCATCTCCTTGAGCCCGGGGGCGCCTTCCGCGAAATGCTGAAAGACGGAGCTGGCGATGACCTTCTTGGCTAGGGCCGCGATGGGGAGTTTCTCACGAACCAGGCCGTCCACGACTGAGCGGGCCTGCAGATTCTGTGAGGAAAGCCGCGCCCCGGCCTTTATCACCTGACCGCCGGACGGCTCCGTACCAAGCAGTTGATGAAGACTCTCGCGAGGATCGACCTCGAGGAGAAGCGTGCGCCGACCCCTCGCGGCGAGCAGTCGCCCAATCGCGGCGGCGATGGTCGTCTTGCCGACCCCGCCTTTGCCGGTGACGACGATGAGTTGTCGCCGGGCGAGTTCTTCTAGCAGCTTCATGAAGATTCCCAGTGAGTGACGCGATATGCATCCTGCCTGAAGGTGAACGCGCCGAGCTTTCCGTTCAAGCTTTGGGAACGATCTTGCGGCCGCTCCCATGATGCAGATAGCGTTCGTCGTGACTGAGACTCTCGATTACATCATCATCGGCTCCGGCTTTGGCGGCAGCGTCTCCGCGATGCGACTCGCGGAGAAGGGCTATCGTGTCCTGGTCATGGAGCGCGGCCGGCGATTCAGGGATCAGGACTTCGCACGCAGCACCTGGGACCTCCCGCGGTATCTGTGGGCCCCCTCGGTCGGCTGCTACGGCATCCTGCAGATCAGCCCGTTCAGGAATGTGTTCGTACTCCACGGCGCGGGCGTCGGGGGCGGGAGCCTCGGCTATGCCAACGTGCTGATGGAGCCGGGTGATGAGGCCTTCGACTCGCCGGCGTGGCAGCATCCGATCGAGTGGAGGCGCGAACTGCGGCCGCACTACGCCACGGCAAAGCGGATGCTGGGCGTCACGGAGAATCCGAAGCTCTGGCCCGCCGATCATCAGCTTCGCAAGATCGCCGAGGAACTCGGGCGAGGAGAGAGCTTCCGGCCGGTGCCGGTCGGAACCTTCTTCGGCGCGCCGGGGCAGGAGGGCCAGGAGGTTCCCGATCCATACTTCGGTGGCGACGGACCGGCGCGCAGCGGCTGCAATCACTGCGGCGGCTGCATGGTGGGGTGCCAGCACAACTCGAAGAACACCCTGCCGAAGAACTATCTGCACTTCGCCGAGAAGTGGGGCGCCACGGTCCTTGCCGAGGCAACCGTCCGGGACATCCGGCCGCTGGCGGGACCGCAGCTGGACGGGGCGCGGTACGAAGTACATGCGAGGCGGACGACCGGGCTTCTGCATCGCCGCATGCCGCCGCTTCGTGCCCGCCACGTCATCGTCTCCGCCGGTACCCTCGGATCGCTGCGTCTGCTCTTCCGCTGCCGGGACCTCACCGGCTCACTCCGCGAGCTTTCGCCGCGGCTGGGAGACATGGTACGGACCAACAACGAAGCGCTGCTCGGCAGCGTGGCCCGGACCGCCGACGTCGACTACTCCAAGGGCATCGCGATCACCTCCATCTTCCGCGCGGATGCGGTGACGACCATCGAGCCGGTGCGGTATCCCGCTGGATCCTCGGCGATGCGCCTGCTCGGCGGACCGATGATCGAATCGGGGA
>DAINRP010000218.1:0-5500 GCA_036741755.1 Gemmatimonadales bacterium | reverse complement strand
GGGCCCGCACATCGAGCAGAAGTGCGCCACCTTGGCTCCGTCGGCCGGCAGGGTCTCGTCGTGATAGGCGCGCGCGGTGACCGGGTCGAGCGCGAGGTTGAACTGGTCCTGCCAGCGGAACTCGAACCGCGCCTTGCTGAGCGCGTCGTCCCAGGCGGCGGCGTGGGGGTGCCCCTTGGCGAGATCCGCGGCATGGGCCGCGATCTTGTAGGCGATCACACCCGCCTTCACATCGTCCCGGTTAGGCAGACCGAGGTGCTCCTTGGGCGTGACGTAGCAGAGCATCGCCGTGCCGTACCAGCCGATCATCGCGGCGCCGATGGCGCTGGTGATGTGGTCGTAGCCCGGCGCGATGTCCGTGGTGAGCGGGCCGAGGGTGTAGAACGGCGCCTCGCCGCACCACTCGAGCTGCTTGTCCATGTTCTCCTTGATGAGATGCATGGGGACGTGGCCCGGGCCCTCGTTCATCACCTGCACGTCGTACTCCCAGGCGATCTTCGTCAGCTCGCCCTGGGTCTTGAGCTCGGCGAACTGGGGCTCGTCGTTCGCATCCGCGATCGAGCCCGGGCGGAGCCCGTCGCCGAGGGAGAAGGAGACGTCGTACGCCCGCATGATCTCGCAGATCTCGCGGAAGCGGGTATAGAGGAAGCTCTGCTGGTGGTGGGCCAGGCACCACTTGGCGATGATCGAGCCGCCGCGGGAGACGATGCCCGTCATCCGCCGGGCGGTGAGCGGGATGTATTCGAGCAGCACGCCCGCGTGCACGGTGAAATAGTCCACCCCCTGCTCCGCCTGCTCGATGAGCGTGTCGCGGTAGACCTCCCACGTCAGCTCTTCCGCGACGCCCCCCACCTTCTCCAGCGCCTGGTAGATCGGCACCGTCCCGATCGGGACGGCGCTGTTGCGGATGATCCACTGCCGGGTGGCGTGGATGTTGGCGCCGGTGGAGAGGTCCATCACGGTGTCGGCGCCCCAGAGGGTGGCCCACCGCAGCTTGTCGACCTCCTCCTCGATGGAGCTGGTCACCGCGGAGTTGCCGATGTTGGCGTTGATCTTCACGTGGAAGCCGCGGCCGATGATCATCGGCTCGAGCTCGGGGTGATTGATGTTCGCCGGGATGATGGCACGGCCCCGGGCCACCTCGCTGCGCACGAACTCCGCCGGCAGCCCCTCGCGAATCGCGATGAACTCCATCTCCGGGGTGATCTCCCCGCGGCGGGCATAGGCCAGCTGGGTGACGGCGGAGCGGCCGCGGTAGACCGGGCGGAGGAGGCTCTCCGGAATCAGATCGGCGTAGCGGCCGGAATTGTGGGAGCCGCCATTAATGGCGGCTCCCACGGCAACTGAATTGTCGGCTCTTGCAACAGAGATGTCTCTTTCCAGCAGCCACGGCAGCCGGAGCGCCGGCAGCCCCTGGCGCACGTCGACCCCCTGCGGGCCGCTCGAATCGTAGACCCGATGCGGCGGCTCGCCGCCGGAGAGCGCGATCTCCCGCATGGGGACGCGGATGCCGCGCGGACCCTCGACGTACACCTTGGTGGAGTGGGGGAACGCCTCCTGATAGGAGGCGGCGGACAGCGGTTCGGCGGCGGCGGGCATGGCGACTCCTTAATGTCAGGCGAACAGGAGCCGCTGTGCCGCGCTCCCTTCGCCGGTATGAACCGGATCAGGTTCCAAGGGACTGTCTCAATCTGGGGGGGGGCCAAGGCATGCCTTGGCCGCTTCGCGGCCGAGGCATGCCTCGGCCCCCCCTCAGATACCCCTGGCGGTCAGCCGGAATCGTAATCCCGGGCCCAGCCGCGTCAATGGCACGAGAGATGCCTTATAGAACGGCCACGAGGCGGGAACTCCCGGTGACCGGAAAGCATTCAAGCCTCTGAGGACCCGAACGGTGCCTCAAGCTCCAGAAACTGGGGCCGATGATGAGAAGAGAAGGGCCGTGAAGGCGTAGCTCATGAGAACAGCTGAAGACCGGATGCGAATGCAGCTCCTGCGGAACGCGACAACTGCGATGGCGAATGACCGGCTCAACCGCCGGGGGATCGGACTCACCCCGGAGCGAACGCGGCAAGGCTAAAGGCAACCAGATGCCCTCCCCACGCCCCCGCGTTCAGCAGCCTGGACGCGGGGGCGTCGCGTTGGGTACCACCAGAGGGACCAGGGAAGAAAGGAGACAGGGATGCCACGACTGCTGCATCTGGCCCTAACAAGCGCCGCAGCGCTGCTGAGTACCGGCAGCATGGCATCCTCCGTCGCGACCCCCTCGGCCGCTCCCGCCATCCGGGAGGTTGCCGACCTGTCGCTCAGGGACGTGGCCGTGGCGGTCTACGACTCTGCGCATCCCGTCATCTACTACAATCCCGCCCTCATGCAGCGCTTCGGGCCGGAGATGAAGGCCTTCTTCCTGGCCCACGAACGGGCGCATATCGAACTCCGGCATACCCGCGCCAGCGCCTTGCGGGCGGAAGCGGGGCTCCGTGACAGCCTGCTCCAGGCGAAGGAACTCGAGGCCGACTGCCTCGCCGCCCGGCGCCTCGGCAGCGAGCGCTCAGGGGCATCGATGGCGGCCGTCCACTTCTTCGCCCGGCTGGGCGGGATGCACTTCGACAACGAGCACCCGCCGGGTTCCGCCCGCGCCGCCCGCATCCTGGCTTGCATGCCCTAGCCGACACTCCCACATTGGGAGTCATGCGCTCGGGATGGCGGTATATCGGTCTGGCACTCTGCATCGGCCTCTTCGGGGCCGTGCCGGCGCACGCCCAGGGCCTGCATCTCATCCCCGGGATCGAGGAGATTGAAAGCGACACCATTGCCGATGTCGCCCTCGCGACCCTCGATCAGGTCCCCGTCGCGATCTACTACAATCCGCGCCTGACCAACCGCTACGGCGCGCAGCTCACCCGTTTCTTCCTCGCGCATGAGTACGGCCACATCGCCCGTCACCACACCCGCGCCGGGTTCGCCGACCTGCCGCAGGCGACGCGCGACTCGATCTACCGGGAGCAGGACCTGCAGGCCGATTGTTATGCGGCGAGCCAGCCGGGGCCGGAAGCCCGGGCGGCCACCGAGGCGGCCATCCGCTTCTTCACCCGGCTCGCGCCCTTCCGGTTCGATGCGGAGCACCCGACAGGCGCCCAGCGGGTGGAGCGGATTCTTCGCTGTCTTCCGGAGCCACGCGAGCCGGTCCGCTACGGGCGCGGCGACACCGGCGTCGAGACCGGCCCGGTCAGCGGCGAGCCGGAGCGGGTGCGCTTCGCGGTGCGGGCCGCGCCGCTCGACGCGGGCGCCTACGGGACCAATGCGATTCTCTGGGTGGACGGAGTCCGGGTGGCCGACGTCTCGAATCTGCGGTTCCCCGATCGCGTGGATGTGGATCGCTTCGGGGCCGGGCTGCACAGCTACCACCTGACGGTGGACATCTACCGCTTCGATGACGCGCTGCAGACCAGTCCCGGCGGCAGCGTCTCCGGCCGGGGCCAGGTCCTCATCCGCGACGGCGACCGCTTCCGGGTGGAGTGGACCCCGGGCGCCGCGCCGTCGCTGGTGCCCGATCAGGACTAGCGCCGATCACCCCCCGCCCTCACTCCTCGCTCGTCACCGGCCGACCATCCAGGATCTCCCGCACCCGCCGCATCAGCTCGGTCGCGGTAAACGGCTTCTGCAGGAAGGCCGCGTCCCGCCGGAGCAGGATCTTCTGCTCCAGCGTGGTCGCGGCATACCCCGACATGAAGATGCAGCGGATGCCCGCGATCTCGGGAATGAGCACGTCCGCGAGGTGGGGGCCACTCATGCCGGGCATGACCACGTCGGTCAGCAGCAGGTCGATGATTCCAGGGTGGTGCCGCGCGAGTTCGAGCGCGGATGCCCCGTCCGGCGCCGACAGCACGGTATACCCGTGATGTTCGAGGAGCCGGCGGGTGAGGTTCCGCACCGATTCCTCGTCTTCCACGAGCAGCACGGTCTCGGACCCGCTGTTGTCACCGGCGCGGGCCAGCGGAGGCTTCGGCGCCGGCGCGTCCGCGACCCGTGGCAGGTCCACCAGGAAGCAGGTGCCCCGGCCGACCTCGCTCGTCACACTGATGGTGCCGCCGCTCTGCTGCACGATGCCGTACGCCGTCGCCAGCCCGAGCCCGGTCCCCTTGCCCACTTCCTTGGTCGTGAAGAACGGTTCGAAGAGATGACTGCGGACTTCCTCGGAAATTCCGACTCCTTCGTCCTCGACCCGGATCCGCACCACCCTGCCCGACGGGCCCTCCACGTTCATCGTCTCGATCGTGAGCTGCCCGCCCGCCGGCATCGCGTCACGGGCATTCACCGCGAGGTTGAGCAGCACCTGCTCCATCTGCACCGGGTCGGCGCGCACCGCGCCGAGATCGGAGGCGAGCCGGGTGACCAGCTCGATGTCCTCGCCGATGGTGCGCCGGAGCATGCGGGCGATGCCTGACACGATCGCGTTCAGGTCCACCACCTGCGGCGCGAGCACCTGCTTGCGGCTGAAGGCGAGCAGCTGCTGGGTCAGCGCGGCGGCGCGGACGCTGGCCGAGGTGATCTCGAGCAGGTCGTCGTAGAGCTCGTCGTGCGGATCCACCCGGGCGAGGGCAAGGTCGGCGTAGCCGAGCACGGAGGTGAGGAGGTTGTTGAAATCGTGGGCCACCCCTCCAGCGAGGCGCCCCACCGCCTCCATCTTGGCCGCCTGACGGAGCTGCTCCTCGCTCCGCCTGAGCGCCTCCTCCGCCGCGCGTTGCGCCTGGATGCTGCGGGCCACCCAGACCACCGTGTCGGCGTCCGCGGGCGAAGCCGTCGCGCTGAACCACACCTCTTCACCCCCGATCTGCAGCGGATACTCGAGGGTCGTCGGCTGACCGGTATCGAGGGTCCGTCGCACCGTCTCCAGAAAGCGGTCTGCCAGCTCCGCCGGAAAGAGGTCGTGCACCCGCCGTCCGATGAGCTGGTCGGGGGGGAGGAACAGCAGGTCGGCACGGGTGGGGGCGACCTTCAGATAGCGCCCCTCCCGGTCGACCACCAGGATGACGTCGCGCATTGCCGCGAACAGTGCCCGGAGTTCCGCTTCCGAGGCGCGGATCGCTGCCTCGGCCCGCTTCCGCTCGATGGCCATCGCCACCTGGCTGGAGACGAATTCGAGGATCGACTGCTCGCGTTCGGAGTAGTGCACCCCTTCGGTGTAGCTCTGGACTGCGAGGACGCCGATGGTGCGGCCAGCCACGATCAGCGGCACGCCGAGCCAGTCGACCGCCCGGGACCCGACCGCCTCCACTTCACCGCGCTCCACGAGCGATCCGATGCGCGTCGGGCGGTCGCGGAGCGGGCGCCCGGCCCGCAGCACGTATTCCGTCAGGCCCCTGCCGGCGCGCCGGGGTGACGGCGGCGGATCGTGTTCATCCACCCACCATGGGAAGCTGAGCGTGTCCGTCGCGGCGTCGTAGGTCGCGATATAGAAGTTCCGGGCGGGCATCAGCTCGCCGATGATCGCGTGGATCGC